>JAAEUI010000531.1 GCA_024227475.1 Paracoccaceae bacterium
AGAAGGAGATCAGCCGTGACCAAACGCACGTCTGCCAAATACAAAATTGACCGCCGGATGGGTGAAAACATCTGGGGTCGTCCGAAATCCCCCGTTAACCGCCGTGAATACGGCCCCGGTGTTCACGGCCAGCGCCGCAAAGGCAAACTGTCCGATTTCGGCACCCAACTGCGCGCCAAGCAAAAGCTGAAGGGTTACTACGGTGACCTGACCGAGAAACAGTTCCGCCGCATTTATGCCGAGGCAGTGCGCGTCAAAGGCGACACGGGTGAAAACCTGATCGGCCTGTTGGAGAGCCGTCTGGACGCGGTTGTGTACCGCGCGAAATTCGTGCCGACCATTTTTGCTGCACGTCAGTTCGTGAACCATGGCCATGTGACCGTGAATGGCAAGAAGGTGAACATCCCGTCCTATCGTGTCAAAGAAGGCGACGTGGTGGAAATCCGCGAGCGTTCCAAGCAAATGGGGCTGGTGATGGAAGCCCAGGCGTCTGCCGAGCGTGACATTGCCGACTACCTGAGCGTGGACGGTGGCAAGCTGACGTGTGAGTTCGTGCGCACTCCGGGCCTGGGCGACGTGCCCTACCCGGTCATGATGGAACCGAACCTGGTGGTGGAATTCTACGCGAAGAACTAATCTTCGCCAGACCGCCACAGAAATTGAAGGCCGCTCCGTTTGGGGCGGCTTTTGATTTGTGCGGCGCGAGATTGGCCCTGGTATTTGGATTGGAGGACTTTTATCTCGGACGGCTTTTGCCTGTGGTACCTACATTTGGCTAATCTGCTGGCAAGTATTCCTGCCGAGCCACGGAAAAATATATTCTAAATGGAATCTCAATGGCCCAAATCCAACCAAATGGTTGTCCGGTCCCGAAAATCCCAAAGAGTGAGGCGAAACCAAGCACACCGATCCGAGAGCAAAGCCAGTTTGAAACGCACGATGCAAAAAGCGACGAATTAATTGTAAACATGCTCCAATGTGTAGCAACGTGCAAAATGTAGACAGCAAGAGTTGCCAATACCAAGACAATAATACTCCTGTTGAGTGGCGATGCCTTTATGTAGATTTCTAAATATTTGACCGATAGATGCGCTTTCTGATCGCTCGTCAGATGAGGGTAGAAATTAGCCAGCCCGTTCCTTATTTTGATACTGCGCCAATTGTGATAAGCGGCAGTAAATCCAAAAAACATCGATGCCAGCAAGAAAATATAAACCGCCAATCCTATCGGAACGCTGATATCAAGAAAGGGGATTTTTACCGAATTGTCTGACTTGCCGAACAGAAGTAGAAAGGCAAGCAAAAACCCGGTTAGCGCCGACAGGAGCGCCTGTGTGAATTTTTTGCTTCCACGACTCCACTGGGTCGCAAGGTCCTCGATCATTAGGTTGATCATTGAGTCAGGTATGGAAGACAAATGAGCTTCCTTCTATTTTTTGGCTCAAGACGCTAGTCGTCGAGTGTTTCTTTCTTCATTGCTGGTCGTCAGGACCGAACTAGGGGTGCCTACATAAACTTGCTATTTATAAATTCCGGTTGAAGCCCGTGGAGCCAGTTTAGTATGACTCAAATTCGCTGGCCGGGCAATCTGTCTACATTTTGTGGCCTGACGACAGATAATCGCGTGGCGGAACTACCAAAGAAGTGTTCTCTGGCTCGGCGTTGTTTCGAGTTATTTGTACGCCCCAGGCGGCAAGCTGACGTGTGAGTTCGTTCGCACCCCCGGCCTGGGCGACGTGCCCTACCCGGTAATGATGGAACCGAACCTGGTGGTGGAATTCTACGCGAAGAACTAATCTTCGCTAGACCGCGACAGAAATTGAAGGCCGCTCCGTTTTGGGGCGGCTTTTTTGTTTAGCTCTATGGCTGGAATGGCTGCAGAGCGGGACTTTGCTGCCTTTGAATGAACTCCATGCTATTGCTGTTCTTGAAGAGCGAGAGGGAACCAAGAGATGGCTGAGCCATTCTATAAAGCGCATTGGCGTGAAGTCGAACCTGACAGAATGGCTGCCTATAGGGATGGTTTCGGATGGGACGAAGCCACAGAGAGTCTCTTTAGACCTGCGGAAATCTCCATTGGCCATAAGGTTGCCGACTTTGGCTGCGGTCCCGGCAAGGTTTCTGCGGAGATTGCCAAACGGGTCGGTCCAAAAGGACACGTGCATGCAATCGACATCAATGCTGAGTTTCTCGAAATTACGCGAGAGAATGCCGCAGTGGCGGGGGTGTCCGGCCATTTGACAACGCACCTAAGCGATGGCGTCTCGCTGCCTCTCTCAGACGGTTCCCTTGACAGAGTATCGGCAAGAAATGCCATCATGTACGTCGACAATCCTGTAAGCACGTTGCAGGAGTTTCATCGGGTCCTTCGACCGGGTGGTTTGGCTCATGCCATCGACGGCGACTGGTATATGATGGTCGCGGAGCCTGTTTCGCATGATGCTTGGAGAAACTTTGTAAAAGCCGCTTCGCATGCGTGTCGCAACTCTGACATGGGCAGAAAATTGCACGGGGCTTTCGTAGAGGCGGGCTTCCGGGATGTTGAAGTCTCAATCACAGCCAATGCCGACGTAGACGGTCGGCTTCTGGGAATGATCCGGAATATGGCAAAATACGCTCGCGCAAGCGGGACGATTGATCATCAATCAGTCGATCAGATTGTGGCACAGGTAGAGCAGGCACATACAGATGGGACATACTTTGTTGTTTCGCCACAGTTTGTGGTGACGGGGCGGAAGACCGGCTAGAAATAGCATCTCATCCAGAGCACCCATGCATCTGCTCCGGGCTCAGAGCTGCCGATACCGGTCCGTCGGTCTGATTGCAAATCCCTTCCCTATAGCGTATCTCGTCTAGTTGGATTCACATAGGAATCGAGGTACGCAACAACATCAGATGTTTAACCCGGCCTTTCCAATTCAATCTGAAACCGAATAAATTGAAAATGCCCTAATTGCTGATGAATTTCGCCCCTGTCTCGTTCCGCTTACCCCCTACGGTCAACCGTCGCATAGTCGAGCGGTGCTTGGTTTCGGCCTCGGCCGGGAGTGTGCGCAATTTCGCCTTTAGCGTGGCAACGGTTGCGGGCAGTTCCATACCCCAGGACAGGACCTGACCGTTGCCGCGGGTGCCACTGGAGACCAGCGACAGGATGCGGGCGCGGTTACCCTCTTTGACGAACACCGGCGCGCCGGAGGAGCCGTGGGTGACATTGCAGTCAAACGCCATCAGCCCGTTGCGCCGCCCCAACATGCCGCAGTCGCGCTGCCAGGACAGGGCCTGATCGCGACCCTGACCGTAGGAGACCACGCTCACGCGGCTGCCCTTGGTGACACCAGCATGAATTAGAAACGGGGCGGCGGTGAAGCTGGAAATCGGCTCGTCCAGCTGAATAAGCGCCACATCGTTGCGGATGTTGTTAAAGGTGACGCCCATGCGTGGGGCGTAATTTTCGTGGGCAATAAACTTGATTGCGCCGCGTTCTTCGATGGCTTTGCCGTCGCGCAACCCGGCGCTGAATTTGAACGCGCTGACGGTTTGTTTCTTACCTGTGTGCGGATCGTAGACGCAATGCGCTGCCGTCAGTACGATATCGGGGGTGATCAAAACGCCCGTGCAGTATCCCTCTTTGCCGATGTCGAGGCGGCCAACGGCCTCCCAGCCAAACAGATCGTCGCGATCCGACAGGCGGATGAGGCCCGAGTTATCAGCAGAACCGGCAGATGCAGCGATGCTCAGAGCGACGGTCAGGGCGGCAATGATTTTCTTCATCTCAGTACTTCCTCGCGTGGAGATCATATTTTCGGAGCGGAATAAGGCAGTGCAGCGACGGCATTGGGGAATTATCACGCCGAATTCTGAAAAATCTAAAGAACTCCATTCTCGGATGAAAATGCGGCTCACTTCAAATGGGCGGCGGGCGGGCTGACAGCACCAAGCGGGCTTTGATCGGGGCCGTCAGATAATGCATGTCGCGGGAATTGGAGAGTTTCGGATTTACCCTGAATCACAAGAAAAACACGAAACTTCCACGTTATCAGTATTATGGAGCGGCGGTTTCCACCTCAACTTGTCTCAAGTTTATGTGGAGACGCTTTAACGCTCGCCAAATCCGGGGCGAAGGAGTAGGGGGAGGGAATGCGGCAATCCACTATACCCCTTGAGACCGGTCATTCGTTTCCTCTTTGGCGGCGGCCAACTACGTTGTTGGCGGTCATGGCGTTTGCAATGCCGATGGCGTTCTCCACATGGACGGCTTTGCTGAACAACTTTGTTATCGAGGTGGCCTATTTTGACGGCAAGGATATCGGCTGGCTACAGTCGGTGCGCGAAATCCCCGGGTTTTTGGCCGTTGGAGTGATTGTTGTCCTGTGGTTCGTGCGCGAGCAACTGCTTGCCGTGCTGTCATTGATGGCACTGGGTGTTGCCGTTGGGGTTACGGCCTGGTTTCCGAGTTTTGGCGGTTTGCTGATGACGACGCTGATTGGGTCCGTCGGCTTTCACTATTACGAAACCGTCAAACAATCGCTGGAACTTCAATGGATTGACAAAGCGCGGGCACCGAAGGTTCTGGGCTGGTATGTGGCCATCGGGTCAGCGGCATCGCTGATTTCCTATGGCGCGATTGTGGTTTTGTGGAAATGGATGGGGTGGAATTTCAACTCGATCTATCTCGCCGGGGGTGGTGTGACGGTGGCGTTGGCGTTTTATTGCTGGCTGGCCTATCCGAATTACGAGGGGCCGGTACCCCAATATAACAAGATGATCCTGCGCCGTCGTTATTGGCTCTATTATGCCCTCCAGCTGATGGCCGGGGCGCGGCGACAGATATTTCTCGTTTTTGCCGGGTTCATGATGGTGGAGCGGTTCGGCTTTCAGGTGCATGAGGTGACCGCGCTGTTCCTGATCAACTATGTGGCCAATATGGTGTTTGCACCGATGATGGGCAGCCTTGTGGTGCGCGTGGGTGAGCGCAACGCGCTGCTGTTTGAATATATCGGTCTGATCATTGTGTTTCTGGCCTATGGCGGCATCTATTTCTTTGGCTGGGGCGTGGTGCTGGCAGCTGCGCTTTATGTGATTGATCACCTGTTTTTCGCACTGGCGTTTGCCCTGAAGACCTATTTTCAGAAGATCGCGGACCCGGCGGATATTGCCCCGACGGCCGCCGTGGCCTTTACTATCAACCACATAGGAGCGGTTTTTCTGCCGGCTTTGCTGGGTTACATCTGGCTGGTTTCGCCAGGAGCGGTGTTTATCGTTGCGACCGGGTTTGCTGTGACGTCACTGGTTCTGGCCCTCTTGATCCCACGCCATCCTGAGCCGGGGCGGGAAACCATTTTTGCCGGAAGTCTGGTGCTGGAGGCGGGCGAATAAGTGAGCGACAAGGCGCGTTTTCTGACCGGCTCGACCATGCGCCATGTGATGGTCATGACCCTCACTGGGTCGGCTGGTCTGGTTTTCATGTTTTTGGTGGATGTGGCCACGCTGTTTTGGGTCAGTGTTCTGAACGTGGAACGGATGGTCGCGGCGCTCGGGTTTGCCTGGACCATCCAGTTTTTCACGATTTCGACCGGAATTGGCTTCATGATTGCCACCACCGCGCTGATTTCCCGTTCCATCGGGCAAGGAAACCTGGAACTGGCGCAAAAACAGACCATGACGGCAGCGATCTATACGGTTGCTTTTCAGGCACTCTTGTCATTGGTAGTGGTTATTTACCGCTTCGAGATTTTGGGGTTTGCCGGGGCTGAGGGGCAAACACTGGAAGATGCGGCCCGGTTTCTTGCAATCAGCGTACCATCACTTCCATTCATGGCACTGGGCATGACAGGCTCAGCGGTGCTGCGTTCGGTTGGCGATGCGATCCGGTCGATGTCGGTCACCATGTCCGCGGGGTTGATTGCGGTAGTGGTCGATCCGCTGTTCATTTTTGGCTTCGGCATGGGGCTGGACGGGGCGGCCTGGGGCATGGTTGTGTCGCGCACCGGTTCGGCGCTGCTGTCGGTTTGGTTTGTGGTGCGGGTGCACGATATGGCGGCTCGGGTGACTTTTGCCGATCTGCAGCGAATGCTGCGCCCGTTTTTTTGGGTCGCTGTCCCCGCAGTCATGACGCAGCTGTCGACGCCGTTTGGCAATTATATCCTGACAAAAGTTATGTCAGCCTATGGCGACGCGGCCGTTGCGGGTTGGGCCGTTGTTTCGCGGATTGCTGTATTGGCGTTTGGCGGAATATTTTCGCTGTCCGCCGCGATTGGCAGCATTATCGGTCAGAACTTCGGAGCGTTGCAGTTCGACAGGGTGAAGCAGACCTACAAGGATGCGCTTGTGTTCTGTTTTGTTTACACCCTGATCGCTTGGGCATTGCTGGCTGTTTTCCATGCGCAGGTGGCACGGCTGTTCAACCTTGGGCCGGAAGCTACGGTAGTGCTGACCGCTTTCATGTTGATTGCCGCCGGGGGCTACATTTTTTCCGGCGCCCTGTTCGTTTCCAATGCCGCGTTCAACAACCTGGGCAAGCCGATCTATTCGACCGCCTGTAACTGGTTTCGGGACGGGGTTTTGATTTATCCCAGTTGTGTCGGCATGGGGTGGCTGTTTGCGGCACCCGGAGTGGTGTATGGGCAAGCACTGGCAGCGGTGGTGGCGGGTGTGATCGCCATGATCTTTGCCTGGAAATTCGTTGTGAAGCTTGAAGCTGAGGCGCGGATTCAGGAGAGTTGAACCCAAAAGTCACGAGCGATTGTTTTGACAGAGGGCCACAAACAACTAGATTTGCCGAAACCCGAAACCCGAAACCCGAAACAAAGGATGTTGTCACGACATGTTGTTTTCTTCCAAACCCACCACTGGTCCTGACGAAGGCGCTGCGTTACCCGGTCGTGACACGCCAATCTCCACTGCTGAAAAGCACTTTGTGAATGGTCACGCTTTGCAGGGGGAGATGCCAGAACGCATGGAAAAGGCCATGTTCGGCATGGGGTGTTTCTGGGGAGTAGAGCGCAAGTTCTGGCAGGTGGAAGGCGTCTGGGTGACCGCC
This sequence comes from Paracoccaceae bacterium, assembly GCA_024227475.1. Lineage (GTDB taxonomy): Bacteria > Pseudomonadota > Alphaproteobacteria > Rhodobacterales > Rhodobacteraceae > Amylibacter. Next base: position 7,040 of record JAAEUI010000531.1, read on the forward strand.
GTTGGCTATGCCGGAGGCCATACACCGAACGCCACTTACGAAGAAGTCTGTACGGGAATGACAGGGCATAACGAGGTTGTTTTGGCGGTCTATGATCCCGCGGTTGTCAGCTATGAGCGATTGTTGGCGCTGTTTTGGGAAGGGCATGACCCGACGCAGGGGATGCGGCAGGGCAATGACCGGGGGACGCAGTATCGCTCAGGGGTCTATACCTATTCTGACGCGCAGAAATCTACAGCAGAGGCTTCCAGACAGGCCTATGGCCAGCGGTTGCAGAACGCGGGCCACGGGGCGGTTACAACTGAAATCCTGCCAGCGCCGGAGTTCTATTATGCCGAGGACTACCATCAGCAGTATCTGGCAAAGAACCCAAGCGGGTATTGCGGGATTGGTGGAACCGGGGTGAGTTGCCCGATTGGAACGGGCGCTTGACCTTTTGATGAGCCTGCCCTATCGGCGCTGATGCGTTTTTTGACTGAGACGGACCAGCCCCATGCCGACATTCACCGCCCTGACCACCCTGACTGACAAAGTAAAAGCCCAGGCACTTGTTGATGCCATCGAGACTCTGCAACCAGAACCAACCGGTGTAGGTGTTTTTGAAGTTGAGGATGGGTCCGGGACGTTTGAGGTTGGCAGCTATTTTGTCGAAAAGCCCGATGAAATCGGGTTGGCTCTGCTGGCTGCTGCGCAGGGAGCGAAACCATTTGCTGTCAGCGAATTGCCGGAAACAGACTGGGTGGCCGCGGTAAAGCGGGAATTATCTCCGATCGCGGCGGGGCGGTTCTTTCTTTATGGCAGTCATGATGCGGAAAAAGTGCCGGGCGATTGCGTGCCTTTGCTGATCGAGGCGGCAATGGCCTTTGGAACCGGGCATCACGGGACCACGCAAGGCTGCCTGACGGCCTTGGACAAACTTGCAAATTCCGGGTTTGCTGGCCGAAATGTGGTAGATATCGGATGTGGTACTGCCGTTCTGGCGATGGCGGCAGCGAAGATCTGGCCTGATGTGGTGTTGGCCAGCGATATTGACGAAGTGGCAACCGATACGGCCCTGGCCAACATCAAGAGCAATGATCTGGAGGGGCAAATCGAAGTGCTGACCTGTGCCGGATTTGAACATGAACGGTTGCGCGACAAGGCCCCTTTTGACCTGATTATGGCGAATATCCTGAAAGGCCCATTGATCATTCTGGCGCCCGAAATGGCAGCTTCCTGTGCCGGAAATGGGTTTGTTATCCTGTCCGGAATACTTAATGAGCAAGCAGATGCCGTTGTAAAAACGTATACTGAACAAGGGTTTATTCAAAAAGACCATCTGATTGTTGGCGATTGGTCAACAGTGTGTTTCCAAAAATAGGATAACACGCCACAAACCCGCCTGAATCTCCCGGTATTTTTACGCAGTTTCGCAATGTTGAGCGTTGTCTGTGGGTAAGGAAACGGGATTATGAATCAGGATATGAAGACGTTCCAGAAACGTGTGAAAACCATCGAAAAGGCCGAAAGGGGCGGGTTCTTCCGCCGCAGGGACCGCGGTGTCCGGCGTGGCGGTTTGCCGATCTTCAAAATGCTGTTTTTTGTGGCCCTGACCTATAGCGCACTGACAGCGGCCAAGATCACTCTGGAACGGGATCTGGGTGTTCAGGGATATGATGCACGTCTGGTGGAATTGTCGGATGGCGACGAAGCGGCAAAAATTGCTGCTATTCTTATGAAACGGGATCGGTTCATGGGGTTCCTGAAAAGTTACATTTAGAGCGTATCTCGTCTAATTGGATTCACAAAGGAATCGAGATACGCCGCAACATCAGATATTTAACCCGGCATTTCCAATTCAATCTGAAACCGATCAAATTGGAAAT
>JAAEUI010000532.1 GCA_024227475.1 Paracoccaceae bacterium
AAGGCCCCGGCAACGCCGGAGCCTTTCTATTCCTCAAAAGCATGGGGCGTGTTCAGCCACCCATGGTTTTCGCAACTTCTGCCGCGAAATCTTCCGACTTTTTCTCAATGCCTTCGCCGACTTCCAGGCGGACAAAACCGACAATTTCAGCATCCGCGTCTTTTGCAGCCTGACCCACGGTAATATCTGGGTTCATAACAAACGCCTGATTGACCAGAGTGACTTCAGAGAAGAATTTTTTCATCCGGCCCTTGATCATGTTCTCGATGATGTTTTCCGGCTTGCCGCTTTCGCGAGCTTGGTCTGTCAGGAATTGTTTTTCCTTTTCAACTGCAGCCGGGTCCAGATCGGCCTCGGTCAGCGATTGGGGGCGCGGGTCAGCTGCTGCCACGTGCATTGCTACTTGTTTGGCAAATTCTGCGTTGCCGCCCTTCAGCGCCACCAAACAGCCTATTTTACCCATGCCATCTGCGGCAGAGGTGTGAACATACATGCCCACAACGTCACCAGACACTTTTGCCATCCGACGCACCGACATGTTTTCACCGATGGTGGCGATTGCGTTGGTTACGGTTTCGGCAACGGTCTTGCCGTTGCCGACATCGACACCACCAAGCGCCTCCACATCGTCAACCGTCAGAGCAGCGGTGGCAATTCCGCGCACCATGTTCTGGAAGTCGGCGTTTTTGCCAACAAAATCAGTTTCGGAGTTCACCTCAACGGCAACACCGACACCACCTTCAACCTTGACGCCAACAAGACCCTCAGCCGCGGTGCGACCAGATTTCTTGGCCGCTTTGGCCAGACCTTTGGTGCGCAGCCAGTCCATGGCTGCTTCGATTTCGCCTTCGGTTTCGGTAAGCGCCTTTTTGGCGTCCATCATACCGGCACCCGACAGGTCGCGCAGTTCTTTGACCAGTGTAGCTGTAATAGCCATGCGTATTCTCCTACTGAGAAAGAATGAGGAATCGGGGGTGAAAGGTCACCCCCGGTTAAATTGGAACTGCCAGCGATTAAGCTTCTGCAGGTGCCTCTGCAGCCGGAGCCTCAGCAGCGGCTTCGTCAGCAACGGCTTCTTCAACGGGTGCTTCTTCCATCGCACCGATGTCGATACCGGCAGAACCCATCTGAACCGCCATACCGTCCAGCGCCGCGCGAGCGATCAGATCGGTGTACAGGCTGATGGCACGGGCTGCGTCATCGTTGCCCGGGATCGGAAAATCGATGCCTTCAGGCGCCGAGTTGGAGTCCAGAACCGCAATCACCGGGATGCCGAGCTTGTTGGCTTCGGCCACGGCCAGCGATTCCTTGTTGGTGTCGATGACAACCAGCAGGTCCGGGGTGCCGCCCATTTCGCGGATGCCGCCGAGCGAGGCTTGCAGTTTGTTCTGCTCGCGTTCCATGCCCAGACGCTCTTTCTTGGTCAGGCCTTCGGCACCGGTTTCCAGCTTCTCGTCGATCTGTTTCAGTCGCGAGATCGAGTTCGACACGGTTTTCCAGTTGGTCAGTGTGCCACCCAGCCAGCGGTGGTTCATGTAGTATTGCGCAGAACGCTCAGCAGCTTCGGCAACAGCCTTGGAAGCCTGGCGTTTGGTGCCGACAAACAGGATGCGCCCGCCCTTGGCAACGGTTTCACGCGCCACGTTCAGCGCTGCGTCAAGCAGGGGAACGGTTTGTGTCAGGTCGAGAATATGGATGCCGTTACGCTGACCATAGATGTACTGACCCATGCGCGGGTTCCAGCGGTGTGTCTGGTGGCCGAAGTGTACGCCCGCTTCAAGCAACTGGCGCAATGTGAACTCTGGAAGAGCCATTGGTATTTCCTTTCCGGTTTGAACCTCAGCGGGAGAAGGAATCGTGTTTTTCGGTTCAGCGGAGCTGAAATTCAGACTTTTCTTGTCTGAGTTTCAGCAAGAGTATTCTAACTGTTCCTTAAAACCCGTACCAACCGGTGGAGTCTTGGGGATGTCTCCCCCAAAACCCGCAAGTCCCGCTTGTGGATTTAGTGATCGCGCGTATAGAGGGGATTCCGGGGGATGGCAAGGGGGGTGAACATCGGTTGCGGTTAAGGCAGGCGAAACTGACCATGGATGGGCCCATTAACACCCCCTTGCGCCCTCGCCCATTCCAAGCCACAACATCCCCATGACCACCCCAGCCCCAATCCTCTGCATCGGTTCTGTCCTTTGGGACACCGTCGGCCGCTCAGACCGGCTGATGAAAGCCGGCCATGACGTGCCGGGGCGCATTCTGCGAATCCCTGGCGGTGTGGCGATGAATATCGCCATGGCCCTGCGCCAGCTTGGCATGCCGGTTGCACTTTTGTCCGCTCTGGGTGACGACGCGACAGGGCGCGAACTGCTGCTGGAATGCACCAGGCGGGGAATGGACACCCAGAACGTTCATATTTCCGCTGACCACCCGACCGATCAGTATATGGCGATCGAAGGCCGCAACGGCCTGATCGCAGCGATTGCCGACGCCCACTCGCTTGAGGAGTTGTCCGATCATGTTATCGCCCCGATGCGGGACGGCAGGCTCGGCACCGCTAACTCGCCATGGAGCGGTACAATAATCGCGGAAGGCAACCTGCCGCAGGACACGCTGGCCCATATCGCCAAAGCCCCCGAGTTTGCTGCTGCTGACATCCGGCTGGCCCCGGCTTCCCCGGGCAAGGCCGAACGGCTGGCACCATTCATGGGTCATCCGAGCGCAACCGCATACGTCAACCTGATCGAAGCCCGCATCCTGTTGGATGAAGAGGTCGCAACGTCCAAAGACGCGGCACAAAGGCTGGCTGCCACCGGCCTGTACCGGGCTGTCGTCACCGATGGCCCAAACACGGCCGCGGTTGCCACCAAAGATGGTTCTCAGACAAAAAACCCGCCCAGCGTCAAAGTGCTTCGGGTAACAGGTGCGGGGGACGTCTTTATGGCAGCACACATCGCTGCAGAACGGAACGGCCTGCGATCAGCAGAGGCTTTGGAATTCGCCCTTGACCACACAGCTGGATATATTTCCACGGAGACCCCACTTTGACCCCTCCCCTGAAATTTTCGGCTGAAGTGGCCGCCGCCAGAGCGGGCGGTCAGCCCCTTGTAGCGCTTGAAAGCACCATCATCACCCATGGGATGCCCCACCCACATAATCTGCAAACGGCGCAGGGTGCTGAACAAACTATCCGCGACGCCGGTGCGGTTCCGGCAACCATTGCAATCATGGGCGGGCACATTCACGCCGGCCTGTCGGCATCAGAATTGGAGGCCCTAGCTCAAACGCCGGACGCTATGAAGCTGTCGCGGGCTGATCTTGCAGTAGCTCTGGCAAGCGGTAAAACCGGAGCTACCACCGTTGCGGCCACGATGATCTGCGCGAATCTGGCAGGTATTGAGGTTTTCGCCACCGGTGGCATCGGCGGGGTGCATCGCGGGGGTGAACTCAGCTTTGATATCAGTGCGGACCTTCAGGAACTGGCCAAAACCCCGGTAACCGTGGTGTGCGCTGGCGCTAAGGCTATCCTCGATCTGCCTAAAACTCTCGAAGTGCTGGAAACCCTCGGGGTGCCGGTAATCGGCTATCAGACCGATACCCTTCCCGGCTTCTGGTCGCGTCAGTCCCCCCATGCGGTGCCGCTGCGCATGGAAAGCGCTGCCGAAATCGCCAACGCGCATCGCATGCGTGCCGGCCTTGGGCTGGCTGGTGGCCAACTGGTTGCCAATCCAATTCCGGCGGATGCAGAGTTGTCAGCGGATTACCTTGCCCCGGTAATTGCGCAAGCTGTTGGTGAAGCCGAGGCTGGTGGGATAGCGGCCAAAGAGGTGACACCTTTTCTGCTGGATCGGATTTATCGGCTGACGGATGGCCAATCGCTGATCTCAAACATCGCTCTGGTCCACAACAATGCACGCCTGGCAGCCGAAATCGCCCGGGCCTTGAACGCGCCCTAAACCTTGCACAATTAATGCCTAGAGGGATTGCCAGCAGGCAAGCTATTGCCTAAATATCCTGCGTTCAGGTTTCACGAAAGCTCCCATGGACCAAAAACCAAAGAAATCCAGAGCCAGGCCCCGTTCGTGGCTGTTCAGCGGATTGCGTGGGAATTTCCTCACCGGACTGGTGATCGTATTGCCGATTGCGCTGACCATCTGGATGGTCTGGGCCTTCATCGGCTTTGTCGATGATCGGGTTCTGCCGCTGGTGCCTGAGGCCTATAAACCGTCAAATCAGACCGGCTGGCGGGGCTATGGCCTGATAGTTTTCCTGGTTTTCACGACAATTGTAGGCTCGGTCACCAAAGGAATCTTCGGTCGCCAGTTGCTGCGATACGCCGAAAGCCTTGTCGACCGCATGCCGGTTGTCCGCTCGATTTACAACGGCGTGAAGCAGATCGTTGAAACTGTTCTGAGCCAGAGCAACTCCAGCTTTGATAAGGCCTGTCTGGTTGAATATCCCCGCCGCGGCATCTGGGCCATTGCTTTTGTCTCGACCTCCACCAAGGGTGAGTTGCTGGACAAGGCGGGCGAAGAGGACATGTTGAGCGTCTTCCTTCCGACAACCCCGAACCCGACATCCGGTTTCCTGCTGTTTTTGCCCCGCAAAGACGTGATGATCCTCGATATGGATGTCGAAGCGGCGGCGAAACTTGTCATCTCTGCCGGGCTGGTCATGCCGCCCAGCAAAGAGGAAATAGCCGCCGGTCGCGCTGCGACGGCAAAAACCACACCCCGGGCCAAAGCTGTGGAATGATATCTGCTGCCGTTACCGGGTATTTCACTGCCTTTTCACTCATTCTGGCTATCGGTGCCCAGAACAGTTTTGTCTTGCGGCAGGGTCTTTTGCGCTCACATGTCTTTCCTATCTGCCTGTTCTGCGCCTTGTCCGACGCGCTTCTGATTACGCTAGGAATTGCCGGTTTTGACCAGCTGATCGACTATATCCCCGGGCTGCCGTTGATCCTGTCGCTTGGCGGGGTAGCCTTCTTGCTTGCCTATGGGCTAACCCGATTTCGCGCCGCCCTGAAAGGTGATTATTCAATGGAACTCAAGGGCGTGGGCCTTGATCTGCTGCCCGCACTGGCCGTTGTGTTTGCCTGTACATGGCTGAACCCGCATGTCTATCTCGATACTGTTGGCCTGATAGGCGCGGTTTCAACGCAATTTGCGGACAAAACCCAAAAACTGGTGTTTGGTGGGGCCGCGGCGGCGGCCTCATTCACTTTCTTTTTCGGGCTTGGATATGGCGCGCGGCTGCTCGCCCCGATCATGCAGACAGCACGGACATGGCAGGCGCTCGATTTCGGGATCGGCTGCGTTATGTGGATGATCGCCCTCGGTTTGCTGATGTCAGCCTTGTGATCTTATTCCTGATACCACCAAACATCCGGTAAAAAGCCGAGCCAGTCGCCGTACATAGGAATTTGTTCGGGGTACTTCAGTTCTTTTTTATGGGCAATGTTTGACCGCGTGGCATGCCATATCGGGATCACATAGCGTCCGGTTATCAATATCCTGTCAAGCGCACGGACAGCGGCGACGAAATCCTGTTGGCCCCGGGCATTCAGCATGGTGTCAATCATCGCCTCGGCTGCCGGGCTGTTCATGCCCATGTAATTCCGGGTTCCCGGACGGGTGACGCCCTCAGCCCCCCAATACAGCAATTGCTCGTTCCCCGGCGACAAGCTCAAAAGCCGGTGAAAGAACGCCATATCAAAATCATAATCCGTCATCCGTTCTTTATGCTGTACGGAATCGATCTGCGTAATAGCAGCTTTAATCCCCAATCGCTTTAAGGAATCTATGTAAATATTTATAATTGCTTCGTTTTCCGTGGACGCAGCTTTCAAAAGCACCTCAAATTCAAAGGCTTTTCCTGTACTGTTGCGCAAAACCCCTTCCTGAACCGACCAGCCCGCCTCTTTGAGCAGCTTTGTGGCATGGCGCAAATTTCGGCGGTTTCGTTCTGACCCGTCGGATTCCGGCAGCGCATAGCCATCCAGTGCGCCGGGCAGCAATCCATCGGCAAAAGGTGCAAGCAATTCTCTGACGCGCCCCTCAGCCGGGCCGTTGGTCATGCTAAGTGCCGAATTCGAGAAATAGGAACTGATCCGCGGCTGCTCGCCCCCGTTCAAAGCACGGCTGATGAATTCAAAGTTAAAGGCATAAATCAGCGCCTCGCGTACCCGCCAGTCGGCGAAGAGTGGATTTCTGGTGTTCATGACGAACCCTTTAATCCCCGACGGGCGCTGATGGGGAATTTCGGATTTCACCACCGCCCCGGATTTTAGGGACGGAAAGTCGTAATCGGTCCATCTGGCAGCGTTCCATTCCCGGTAAAGCGACAGTTCACCCGCCTTGAAGGCTTCAAAAATTACGCTGCCATCGGTGAAATAGTCATATCTGATCTCATTAAAATTGTGCCGGCCAAGGTTGAAAGCCAATTCCCGGCCCCAATAGTCCGGGTTTCGCAAAAAGCTGATAGTACGATTTGCTTCAAAGTTTCCAATCACATAAGGCCCACTTCCGTTGGGAACTTCCAGCCCGCTCTCAGCAAAATCACGGCCCTCCCAGTCTGCTTTGCGCAGGATCGGGCGCAGGCCCAGGATCAAAGGCAGTTCGCGATCAGCTGTGTTGAAAGTAAACCGAACGCTGCGCGGCCCGGTTTGCTCGGCAGTTTCGATCTTGCGCCAGGCATTCAGGTATCGCGCGTTGCCCTTTGTTCCCAATGTCTCAAAAGACCAAAGCACATCGTCAACCGTAACCGGAGATCCGTCCGAAAACCGGGCCTCTGAGCGGAGCACAAACTCGACCCAGTCCCGGTCTGGCCCGGTGTCCACACTCTCAGCCAGCAATCCGTAAAGGGAAAACGGTTCATCCCAGCTCCGGCCGAGCAGTGATTCAAACACATGGCTCCGCACACCCCAGGGGGCCCGCCCCTTCTGAATGAAAGGGTTCAGGGAATCAAACCCGCCTGATTCGCCCAAAACCAGTTTTCCCCCCTTGGGTGCACCAGGATTCACATAAGGAAGCGAGGAAAAACCGCTCTCAAGGGCTGGGGTACCGTACATGGCGATGCCATGGCTGGGCTCACTCAGGGTAAGTGAGCAACTAAAACCAAGGATTGTTGCCACCTGCGCAACAATCGAAAGGCTCTGCCTCAATTTCAGTGTCATCTTCGCAACATTTCCAATAGTGAATCGCGTTTTTCTAATCCTATCAAGCCTGTCGGGGGAATTCTTCAAATTTTTACTTGGCGTTAAGCGATGGATTTTGTATAACAAACTTACTGCTCGATAGGTTTCTTGCCTGTATGAAACCTGCCTCAATAACTTGACGCCCTCCTCGTGAGGGCGTTTTTTTTCGCCCAGAATTTCGGACACGGTGCCAATACCACTCTATTAATTGGATTGTTGTGCCCCGGACCCATAGATGTTGTATGTCGACCGATATCTGCCACCGCACACGGAAACGGCAACTGATGAACATACTGATCTTATGCACCGGTAACTCAGCACGCTCGATTCTGCTCGAATCGATTCTTCGGGAGTTAGGTCTGGGCAGAATCAACGCATTTTCTGCCGGATCAAGGCCGGTGGGCCAGGTAAACCCCGCCGCATTACGATTGCTGAAGGCCCGACACCATCCAACATCAGGCCTGCGTTCGAAATCCTGGAATGAGTTCACCGGACTACGGGCTCCCGAAATGGATATCGTCATCACCGTCTGTGGCAACGCACGGGAAGAGGAATGCCCGATCTGGCCCGGTGCCCCGCTGACCGCACATTGGGGCGTCAAAGACCCCGCGGGGGTCATTGGGCCTCTGGAAACAATTGATCAAGCATTTGAGACCGCTTTTGAGCGGCTGGAAATACGGGCGCAGGCCTTTTTGAAACTGGATCTGGGAGCCATGAACCAGCATGAACAACTTGAGGCTTTGCGGGCGATCGGGCGGGATGAAGACGAATAGACTACTGGCGGAAACCTCGGAACGGCCTTTCTTCCTGCCACCGATGTCGGTTCAGGCATCATGGCGGAAAACTTGGCGGGCGAGAATGTCGCCATCGCGCTTTTGGGTATCACCTTCCCAACGGGTGCAATCCTTTACGTTTTGATTACCATTTTCGGCCCTGTTTCCGGTGCACATTTCAACCCTGCGGTGACAATCGCGCGAACGATGTCCGGTACCTTTTCAGGCATCGCACCTGGAAATGGGCCGAGGTTCATTGCGGCACAGTTCGTCGGAGCTGCGCTGGCTGTTTTAACTGCGGCAAAGGTCTTCAACCCGACAGCGAAGTGATCCACAGGATCACCGCGTCATCCTGACTGACAGATATGACATTGTGCCCCATGGCAGCATCGTAATAGGCGCTGTCTCCGCGCTTCATTTCGACAGGCTCGTAATATTCGCTGTAAAGCTGGATGACACCCGACAGGACATAGAGGAACTCCTCCCCGTCATGCCGGACCCAGCCGTCAAATTCCTCAATTGAGCGGGATCTGATCCGAGCTCGGTAGGGCAGCATTTGCTTGGATTTCAGCTCTGGCGCCAGCAGCACATGTTCGTAAGTTGCTGTATTATGGAGCTTTCCGGCAGCCGATCGTGTCACCGACAAGCGCCCCATCGCTTTGTCGCTTTTGGGCGCAGTAAAAAGTTGCGGCACCGAAATGTTCAGCCCCTCCGCAAGTTTTTTCACCGCATCAAAGGTTGGCGACATCTGTTCATTTTCGATTTTGGACAAGGTTGAGCGGGCCAGCCCGGCATGTTGGGCTGCCTGTTCAAGTGTCCAGTTTCGCGCTTTGCGTAATTCGCGTACCCGCTGACCGAGGTTGAGTTCCTCAAGATCATCGGCGGCTTGTCCGTCAGCCTTGGCAAGACGAATGAGCGAGGGTTGCGGTTTTTCGGCCATATTGGGCCAGCTCCGGTGTGGTCGTTAACAAAGTTACCCCTATCCCGCCGCGCAATGGGTTGCAACTTTATCGGCTTGCGATAGTCAGGACACATGTGCCAGCTTTCGATCTTTGACAAAGGGCCGCCGACGCCCTGCCCCAGCCCCTTCAACCTTGCCGCCTATGTTCTTGCGCAGGCAGATGCGCATCGGGACAAACCGGCGCTGGAGGTCTATCACAGCGCGGATAAGGCGCAGGAAGTTTGGCGCTACAGCGAATTAATAGGCGCCGTTATGTGCACTGCGGGCGGATTGGTCGGATTGGGAATTCAGCCCGGAGAGCGGGTACTTCTGCGCATCGGGAATACACCGGATTTTCCGATCCTGTTTCTGGCCATCATAGTTATGGGTGCGGTTCCGGTTCCTACATCCGCACAACTGACCGAACCAGAAGTTCGCGCGATTATTGCTGAGCTTGATCCTGCCCTCGTCTGCTTTTCAGCCGGTGTTGCAGAACTGGACGGCCTGCCCTGCAAATCACTTGATCAGGCAGGCGTTCGCGCGCTGCGCCAATCCAGACCTGCCAAGGCACTCTCCTGCCAACCGGATGATCTGGCCTATATTATCTACACCTCCGGCACATCGGGCAAACCCCGTGCGGTCATGCACGCGCATCGCGCTGTCTGGGCGCGCCGCATGATGTGGCAGGGGTGGTACGGGCTGCGGGAAACAGACCGGATGCTCCATGCCGGTGCCTTCAACTGGACCTATACGCTTGGAACCGGCCTGCTGGACCCATGGGCCATCGGGGGCACCTCGATGATTTACACCGGGCCGCCGGACCGCAGTATCTGGGCGCAATTGTCACAAAACCACAAACCGACGATATTTGCGGCGGCACCGGGGGTTTACCGACAACTGCTGTCCCAGCCAGTTGACGATAAATTTGCCGATCTCAGACACGGGCTGTCTGCCGGCGAGAAGCTGCCAAAGTTGCTGCACAACCGCTGGCTGGAAGCCACCGGCAAACCGATTTACGAGGCATTGGGGATGAGTGAGGTCTCGACTTTCATTTCAACCGGGCCGGATATCCCCTATCAAACCGGCGCAACTGGCAAGCCGCAAAACGGCAGGAGCATTGCGGTTGTTGATGCAAACGGGCCGGTTCGTACGGGCGAACCCGGCGTCCTGGCGGTTTCGCGCAACGATCAGGGGCTGATGCTCGGCTACCGTGACCAGCCCGAAGAAACCGCGGCCAGGTACCAGGGTGACTGGTTCCTGACCGGGGATACCGTTACAATGGATGCACAAGGGTACGTCACTTATCTTGGCCGTGACGATGACATGATAAACGCCGGCGGCTACCGGGTTTCGCCGCTGGAGGTCGAAAACGTATTGCAGGCCCATCCGAACATACTCGAAGCCGCAGCCGTGGAATACCAGGCCAAATCGGAAACCAGTATTATCGCCGCATTCTATGTCAGCGAAGATAACATTTCCGAGCGATCCCTCGCGGCCCATTGCGCGAAAAACCTGGCACGTTACAAATGCCCGCGAATCTTCACGCGCCTTGATGCTCTGCCAAAGGGCGCAAACAACAAGCTGTTACGCGCCAACTTGCGAAACTCACCCATAGGTTAGCCATGACCAAACTTGACATCCTGTCTGATCCTATCTGTCCCTGGTGCTATATCGGTAAAACCAATCTTGACCGCGCGCTTGAGGCAAACCCGGAACATGATCTCATTATCGAGTGGCACCCCTATCAGTTGAATCCCGAAATGCCGCCGCAGGGCATGGACCGGCGAGAGTATCTGGAACACAAATTCGGCGGGCAAAAGCAGGCAGTCGATGTCTATTTGCAGATTGACAATGCTGCCAGGGAGGTCGGACTGCACCTTGATTTGGCAGGGGTAAAACGCACGCCAAATACCCTGGACGCACACCGGCTGATCCACTGGGCCGCCGTCGAAGGTGCACAAAACGCAGTCGTTGACCGGCTGTTCAAAGCCTATTTCAAAGAGGGGCGTGACATTTCGGACCACTCGGTTCTGGTTCGCACAGCAACTGCAGCAGGTTTGGATGGCGAAATGGTTCGCATGCTTTTGTCGGGCGACGCGGACCGGGAGGATATCAAGGCGCGGGACGCTGATGCCCGGCTGAAAGGCGTGTCCGGAGTGCCCTGTTTTGTAATTGGCAATCACTATGTCGTGCGGGGCGCACAACCAACCGAAACATGGGACAAGGTCATCAAGGAACTGATCGAGGCACGAAGCGACACCGAGAATGGGTAAGCGCCTGCCCCTGCCTGAATTTGTAGCCATGATCGCGCTGCTGTTTTCGCTGATTGCCTTTGGCACGGATGCGATGTTGCCCGCGTTTGGCGAGATTGCCACAGACCTGCAACTCGCCGATCCAAACAAAGCGCAGCTGATAATCGGGGCATTTGTCCTGGGCACAGGGGTCGGGCAATTGATTGCTGGCCCCCTGTCTGATGCCTGGGGCCGCAAACCGGTTCTTGGTCTTGGTATCCTGTTGTTCATTTTGTGCAGCTTCTGGGCGGGTATCGCAGGATCACTGGAGTCTTTGCTGGTCGCCCGCTTCATTCAGGGGCTGGGCATTTCAGCGCCCCGTTCCGCCGGGCAGGCCATGGTGCGGGATCTTTATCAGGGCCGAACAATGGCGCGGGTGGTTTCGCTGGCGATGATGCTGTTTGTTGTGGTTCCCGCGGTTGCACCGTTTATCGGGCAGATGATCATGAACACATTTGGCTGGCGCAGTATCTTTACTGCATTTCAGCTTTTCGGACTGATAGCGCTTGCCTGGCTGTTCATTCGTCAGGCGGAAACCCACCCCCTGGAAAAGCGGCGCCCATTTCAAAGACGCGTTATGCTGGAGGGACTGAAGGAAGTGGTGCGTTCGCGCCGGGTTGTGACGTCCATCGCGGTATTGTCGCTAACTTACGCAGTTATTTTTGCATTTCTCAGTTCTGCCCAGCAGGTGTTTGTGGTCTGGCTCGGAGCCGGAGATCGCTTTCCACTCTATTTCGCCTGTGTGGCGTTGGTTTCCGGCACCGCAGGTGGCTTGAATGCGGCACTGGTGGAGCGCTATGGGATGTGGGTGCTTTCCACACTCGCTCTGTTCGCAATAGCAGCCCTCTCGCTGGGAGCCGCGCTGGTGATTTCATCGGGAGCCTTGTCAGGGCAATCCTTGCTTTATTTCTTTCTGTTCTGGGGCACCGCCACATTTTTCACCTGCGGCCTGATCTTTTCTAACGTCAACGCCCTGGCAATGGAGCCGATGGGCCATGTGGCAGGCATGGCCGCCGCCATCGTCGGAGCCGCCAGCACCTCGTTCTGCCTGATCATCGCGGTGCCGATAGGCCAGATGTTCAACGGCACCGGCATGCCACTGATCATCGGGGTTGGCTGCTGTGCCGGGGTCGGGTTTCTGGTAAACCTGACCAATCCGCGGGTGGTGTGAATATTTCCCGGCCGTCCCCTGACATGGTAGGGAACTATTTTGATTTTGACGTTCAAGGAGAAAGGTCCGCGACATTAAGCGGGTGAACATAACCGGTCAATTGGACTTAGCAAACACCGCCAAATCCCGGGCGATAATATAGGCACCCTTCACCTTGGTCTGATCCTTGTCCCAATCACGCCGGACCACAAGCTTGTTGTTTTTGATTTTACCCAACCCGTTCTGTTTCTGGATGAACTCGACCAGCCCGGCCGGGTTGGCAAATTTGTTGTTGTGAAACTGGATCACAGCGCCCTTCGGTCCCCCATCCAGCTTTGCAATCCCGGCACGCCGACACATGGCCTTTACCCTGACAACACGCAGCAGCGTGTCGACCTCTTTGGGCAGTTTGCCGAACCGGTCGATCAATTCGGCGGCAAAGCCTTCCAGCTCCACTTTGGTGTGCAGGTCCGACAGGCGCCGGTAGAGGCCGAGGCGCACATCCAGATCGGTCACATAATCCGCCGGGATCAGAACCGGGACGCCGAGGTTGATTTGCGGTGACCAACTGTGATCCGCATCACTCAGCCCCTCCATCCCGCCTGCCTTCATCTTGGCAATCGCCTCTTCCAGCATTTCCTGATAAAGTTCAAAACCAACTTCGCGCACCTGTCCGGACTGTTCATCGCCCAGCAGATTGCCTGCGCCGCGGATATCAAGATCCTGGCTGGCCAGCGTAAACCCGGCCCCAAGGGAATCCAGCGAGCCAAGAACGCGAAGCCTTTTCTCTGCATTTGGCGTCACTCGGGTGCGCGGCTTCGTCGTCAGATACGCATAGGCGCGTGTTTTGGAGCGCCCCACCCTGCCGCGAATCTGATACAGTTGCGCCAGGCCGAACATATCGGCGCGGTGCACGATCATAGTGTTGGCGGTTGGGATATCGAGGCCGCTTTCAACAATGGTCGTGGCCAGCAGCACATCATATTTGCCGTCGTAATACGCGTTCATCCGGTCATCGAGTTCGCCTGCTGGCATCTGTCCGTTGGCAATAACGTGAGAGACTTCGGGAACGTGATCCTGCAGAAAGGCTTCGATATCCGGTAAGTCGGCGATCCGGGGCACAACAAAGAAACTCTGCCCACCCCGGTAATGTTCGCGCAACAGCGCCTCGCGGATCGTGATGGTGTCAAATTCGCTGACATAGGTGCGGATGGCCAGGCGGTCGATCGGTGGGGTTCCGATGATCGACAGATCGCGCACGCCAGACAGCGACATTTGTAAGGTGCGCGGGATCGGAGTCGCGGTCAGGGTGAGCACGTGAACGTCTGAACGCAACTGTTTCAGCCGTTCCTTGTGGTTCACGCCAAAATGCTGTTCCTCATCCACAACCAGCAGGCCGAGATTGGCAAACTTCACGGTTTTGGCCAGCAACGCATGGGTGCCGATGACAATTTCCACTGACCCATCACGCAAGGAGTCCCGTGTGAGCTGGGAATCTTTGGCGGAGACGAAGCGGGAAAGCTGCCGGACCCGGATCTGCGTTCCGCGAAAACGCTCTTCAAACGACTTGGCGTGTTGGCGGGCCAGCAGCGTGGTAGGCGCAATGACTGCAACCTGCATCCCGGCAGAGGCTGCGACAAACGCGGCTCGCAGCGCCACTTCGGTCTTGCCAAAGCCAACGTCGCCACAGACAAGCCGGTCCATCGGGCGGCCCGAGGCCATGTCGTCCAGTACATCCTCAATCGCATGCAACTGGTCATCGGTTTCGCTGTAAGGGAAACGGGCGCAAAACCTGTCCCAGGTATCGTGCGGGGGCTCCATGACTTCGGCCTTGCGCAGGGCCCGCTCAGCGGCGATGCGAATCAACCGGTCTGCCATCTCCCGGATGCGTTCTTTCAGTTTGGATTTCTTGGCCTGCCAGGCCCCGCCGCCAAGTCGATCCAGCAACCCTTCTTCGTGGCCATAGCGGGAAAGCAATTCAATATTTTCGACCGGCAGGTACAGGCGGTCATTGTTAGCGTATTCCAAAAGGATACAATCATGCGGCGCACCGGCAGCCGTGACAGTCTCCAGCCCGCGATAACGCCCGATGCCGTGGTCGATATGCACAACCAGATCACCGGGGCTAAGGCTGGTTGCTTCAGTCAGGAAATTCTCTGCCCGGCGTTTGCGGCGCGGGGCCCGGATCAGCCGGTCGCCCAAGACATCCTGTTCGGATATCACTGTCAGCCCCGGCGCTTCAAACCCGTGCTCCAGCGCCCATACCGCCAGAGACAGGTTGCCTGATTCCTTCGCAAGGTCTCCAAAACTCGCAACATCCGATCCGCCGGAAATATCGTGTTCCGCCAGCAAACCGGTCAGCCGCTCTCGTGCGCCATCCGAATATGAGGCAACAATCACGTGGCTGTTGTTTCGTTTTGCCGTGATGTGATCGGCGAGTGCTCCAAACAGACTGACATCTTCCTGCTGCCGTTCTGGGGCAAAGTTTCGGCCAATGCGTCCGCCTGCATCGACCACGCCCGGGCCCAGCCCCTGGGGCAGAACAACCAACTGCTTAACTTCATAATCCTTGATCACCCGCTCAAAACCGACGTCGTCGAGATAGAACAGGCCCGGCGGGCAGGGTTTGTACACACTGTCGATCCGTGCCTTGGACTTCAGGGCCTCAATACGGGCATCGTATTGGTCGGCAATACTCTCCCAACGGGCCAGCCGCGCCTGGGTTGCCCGGTCATCCAGAAACAGAACCGCACCGGGCAGATAATCAAACAAAGTCTCCAGAGACTCGTGAAAAAACGGCGTCCAATGCTCCATACCCTGATGTTTGCGCCCGGCGCTTGCAGCCTCATAGAGCGCGTCGTCCGTGCCAGCCGCGCCAAATTCGGTCCGATAGTTCTGGCGAAAGCGCTGGATCGAGGCTTCGTCCAGAATGACTTCTGAAACCGGTGCCAACTCTATGCGTTTGAGTTTTTCGACTGTTCGCTGGGTTTCCGCGTTGAACCGGCGTGCACCGTCCAGAACATCGCCAAACAGATCAAGACGCACCGGGCCGCTTTCTCCCGGCGGATAGACGTCAATCAACCCACCACGAATTGCGTAGTCCCCGGGTTCCATAACTGTTGGTGCCTGCGAGAAACCCATGCGAGCAAAGTAATTGCGCAGGGCTTTTTCGTCGATCTGTTTGCCAACGGTTGCTGTGAAACTGGAGGTTTTCAGAACCTCGCGGGTCGGTACTTTCTGTGTAGCTGCATTGACGGTTGTGAGCAAAATGAACGGGCTATCAAATCCGTCTGCCAATGTGGCCAGCGTTGCCATTCTTGCCGCTGATATCTCGGCATTTGGCGAAACCCGGTCATAGGGCAGGCAATCCCAGGCTGGAAAAATAAACACCGGAACTGACGGCGCAAAGAACTGCAAGGCGGTCTGCATGGCTGCCAGGCGGGTATCATCCCGCGCGATATGCACAACCGGTTTGGAGGTTTTTTCCAGATGGTCAGCCAGAAGCCGGGCGTCAAACCCTTCAGGTGCGCCGCCGATCGTTGTCAGGTTTTTCTTAAAGGCCGCCGTCGTCATCAGAAGCCAAAGGCATAGGGCGAATACAAAGTTTGTCCAACACCCCAAAATGCGGAGAACATGATTGCAACGGCCCCGATCAGTTGCTTGATGCGGCGGTGCAATACGTAAGCTTTGTAAAGCTCTTCGCCGTGTAGGGGCCGGGCGGTAAGTGAATGAGCCAGCCGGATCGACAGCAAGCCAACCAGCGACAGCGGAAACAACAGCAAAAAACCGGCCTGCATGAACTGAATTCGAAACAGAAATCCCAAAGTGAAGATTGTGGTCAGGAAGAAAGCTGCCAGCGCGGTCAGGATTATGTTGTGGTTGTCGAAGACTTCCAGCGTTTTGCGGGTGTTTATTTCGAGAACGGTTTCGAAATCCACCTGATACTGCCCCCCGTGCTTTCGCCCCATACGGGCGTCCTCGTATGGCACGCCCAGGGTCCAGTGCGTGGTACGGGTCCAGACCAGAGCAAAGACAATCCAATACCAGACGCTGGCAAAGCTGCGCGACCCGATAACCTCTTCATAAAACCCTTCCATGGGGTTCCTTTCACCGTTGAGCGGATTGTTTAGGGGAAAGGTGAGCCGATTCCAATCGCCGGATTTGCTTTTTCCTTGAATTGGCTGCAAATTTTAGGCACTCGCAGTGCAAGATTGCCACAATGTCAGGATACCCATGACCCAGCCCCCCGCCCCCTTCCCCGCTGCCCGCGCAAGGCGCTTGCGTCGAACCGACTGGATGCGGAACCTGACGCGGGAGAATTCCCTGCAGATCAGCGACTTGATCTGGCCGGTATTTGTGCGTGAAGGTAGCGGGATTGAAGAACCCGTTGATTCAATGCCGGGCGTTTTGCGGCGTAGTGTGGACAAGGCGGTTGAGGCGGCAAACGAGGCGGCGAACCTGGGTATTCCTGTAATTGCTCTGTTTCCCTATACGCAAGCGGATAAGAAAACCTCTGATTGTGAAGAGGCCTGCAATCCTGACAATCTGGTGAACCAAGCCACCCGCGCCATAAAGGCTGCGGTGCCGGATATCGGCATCATGCTGGATGTGGCGCTTGATCCCTACAATGCGGATGGTCACGACGGGCTGGTGCGCGATGGGGTTGTTCAAAACGACGAGTCCCTGATGATGCTGGAACGTCAGGCGTTGGTGCAGGCTGAAGCAGGTGCGGATATTCTGGGGCCGTCTGATATGATGGACGGGCGCATCGGCGTGATCCGCCGCGCACTGGAGAGCAATGACTTTCCGGACACGGCCATTATGGCCTACTCGGCCAAATTCGCCTCCAGCTTCTACGGCCCGTTTAGGGATGCAGTAGGTGCATCGGGTGCCCTGAAAGGCGATAAAAGTACGTATCAGATTGACCCAGCAAATGCAGAGGAGGCGCTGCGTATGGTAGCGCGTGATCTGGATGAGGGCGCGGATATGGTGATGGTGAAACCGGGGCAGCCTTATCTGGATGTGTGTTCACGGGTAAAAGCCGAGTTTTCCGTCCCTACCTTCGCCTATCAGGTCTCCGGCGAATACGCGATGATCGAGGCAGCGGGCGCTAATGGCTGGATTGACCGTGACAGGGTGATGATCGAAAGCCTGCTGGCCTTCAAACGGGCCGGATGTGACGGGGTGCTGACATATCATGCCTTCGAAGTGGCGCAAAAGCTGCAACGCGATCTGGAATTCAGCTAGGTCACAGACCCTACAGCGGTTTTCGTTAAACCTGAATCAGGTTTGGCGAAAAACGTCCCGACAAGGTATTGACGTAGCTGCGTTTCCCGAAAACCCGATGTCTCAGGTTTTTCGCAAAACGCTTTAGAGCGGCTCAGGTTGGGTCTGTACCACCGTTTTCAATCCAGAAATCGCGCACGAATTTTACCGGGCCCCGGCCCCAGCGTGACCATTTCCCCCAGGTCTCGTTGTTGTCAGGCACCACGTCGATTGGTCGTGGCACGCCGTGAAATGCAACAACCGATGTTTCCGGCCCCGGCGCCTTGGGGGAAATAATCCGGTTCAAAAGCGGCGGCGCCAGAAGATCGCGTTTGAAACTGACCACCTGTTTTGGCCCCCAGAACCGCATGTCGGTTGCATAGTCCGTAACCCAACGCTGTTCAGAGCGGTAGTTTTCAAAAGCGTGATCCGGGTTTTCCATGAAGGTGTCGTAGATTGCCGTCTGATCACCCAAGGTAAAGGCAAAGATCGAGGTCATACCGTTAACTTTGCGGGGACGGAAATGATCGACGAAGCGCTTCCATTCGCGGATCAGAACCACCCCGCCTTCGGCCTCGAACATCGGCTTTATGTCACCGGTGATAACCGTGTCGAGATCGACAAACAGCGCCCGGCCCTCAAGCCCGAACAAATCCTTCTGAAATACCGCAATTTTCGGCCAACCGCCAAAGGCAAAGCGGTTTTCGCCCAGGTCCATTTCCGGGATCGGGAAAATTTCCACCCCGTCGACAATGCCGTTGGCGTCATCGGTCATGCAAATGAAGCGGAACGGGTGGTCCAGGTGCTTGGTTAACGCGTTATAGAGCACGTTGACATAGTCAGCGGCATAAAGCGTGCCCCATTTCATGGTCAGTATCACATATGGCTGGTTGCTCATACTTGTCTCCGCGCGGGTTCGGCCCGGTTTACCGGCTTTTGATGTGCCCAGCTAGCGCAAAACCGGAAATCCGCCGATGCGGGTATTCCTGCCAATACAGTGGATGACAAAGTGCGGCAAACCGCCTAAAGTCCCTGCAAAACCCGGCATTAGACCGGAAAACAGCAGTACCACAGGAGCAATCCCATGAATAATTGGACCCGACGAGGCTTTATCCTCAGCGCAGGCGCTGGCCTGACAACCGCCTGCGCTGGCGGCACAGAAAGCACGGCACGCGACAGAATCGACCGCGATGTTGATTTGGCTTTGCAGCAGATGCAGGCCGAACTTCCGTTTACGTCAGAACTGGTAAACAGCGCTGCCGGCATGCTGGTCATGCCGAAAGTCACCAAAGCCGGCCTGATTATCGGCGGCACCTATGGTGAGGGTTCGCTGATGATCGGCAATGCACCGGTCGACTATTACAGCGTTGCCGGGGCCAGCTATGGCCTGCAGGCCGGGGCACAGCAGTATTCCTCGGTATTGTTCTTCATGGATTCTGCGCATCTCCAAAAATTCCGCGCCCGCAACGGCTGGACGCTTGGGGCGGATGTCGAATACACCATTGTCGACAATTCGGGCGCTGCCGGGATCGACAACAACACGATCAAAGACGCCGTTTACGCGGTTATCTTTAACCAGGCCGGTTTGCTGGCGGGGATTTCGGTTGAAGGCTCAAAATACTCCCGCATCGTGCGCTAGAGCGTATCTCGTCTAATTGGATTAACATAGGAATCGAGATACGCAACAACGTCAGATACTTAACCCGGCATTTCCAATTCAATCTGAAACCGAT
>JAAEUI010000533.1 GCA_024227475.1 Paracoccaceae bacterium
CCCGTCGTGCCTGGCGTAGGGCAGGCCGGTCACGTTCCTGAGCGATAAGTCCTTTTTTTATATGAGAACCCTGCACGTTCCAGAGCGCGGTGGATCGAAGAGAGCTGAACGGTCACGCCGTGCGTATCCGCCAACGCACCGGCAAGCTCCTGCAATGTTATGTCCGGCTCAGCCTGGACAATCTCGATCAGGAAACCCCCATGCGGTGCCAGCTTGCCAAACCGGCCCACTGGCCTGCCTTGCGGCCTGGGGATGACATCGCTCCGTGCTCGTTGATCAGCCGCATAACGCACCGCTGTGGCTGCACTGACGCCAAAAACCCGCCCGGCTGCGCGGCAGGAGTTACCGGCTGCAACATACCCACAAATCCGCCGTCGAAGATCCAAAGAATACGGTCTGCCCATGATCCACCTCCTCACAAGCGGCTCCTCACTCAGATCGAATCCATGCACACGTTGCAACGCGCCATCCACGCGGGCCCGATCTCACCGCGCCGAGGCCGGACGCGCGAGCAAATGGCCGCGATCTCCGGCGCACTCACCCTGCTCACAAACATCGTCATCGCCTGGAATGCCAACCAATATGAGCGGGCCACCCAAAGTGCTGAATGGGACCGGCCAAAAAACCATATGCGCCATATCGCCCCAATCGCCTACGCGCATATCAACCTTAAAGGCACCATCACCTTCGATCTTGAGCAGCACAGAACTCCGGGTCAGAATGCAAGCGAAGACCCACAAAATGCAGCACATAAACACCTCTGAGGATCAGATATAACAAAATCAAAGGCTTAGCCAAAATCACACGCCAAAAATTATTCAAAACCAACTACTTGCTTATGCAACATACCGCAGATCCGTTACGATAACCCCGGACCGGTTGGGGTGAAG
>JAAEUI010000534.1 GCA_024227475.1 Paracoccaceae bacterium
TACATGGACCTGAAATGGGAAGAGGTTCAGCAATACGAACACACCCCGCACCCGGTTGAATTCGGGATGTATTACAGCTGTTAAAAAGACAGCTCAGAAACCTGACGCCTACCGCAATTGTCTTGCGGTAGGCGTTTTAGTTTGGGGATGTGCGCCGCTCAGCCTCCAACAGCCCGCCCGATGATCGCATCCAGATCCAACCCCTTTGGCAGGGTTCCAAAAGCGCCGCGATAGCGCGGTGCAAGACGCGAGGCGCAAAAGGCCTCTGCAACTTCAGTCGGTCCGTGCTGCGTCAAAAGAGCCCCCTGCAAAGTCAGCGCCATCAGTTCGGCGACCATGCGCATCCGGCCTTCCAGCCCGTCGGCATCCTCAAGTTCGTTCCGAAGCTCATCAATTGCCCGGTCCAGATTACCGTCATTGCCGCGGGCCTGTTTTACCTCGGCCATGAAGGCCGGCAGGGCTTCGGGTTCACGCCCAAGCGCACGTAGTACATCAAGCCCCATGATATTGCCCGACCCTTCCCAGATCGAATTCAACGGCGCTTCGCGATAAAGCCGGGGCATGATGCTTTCCTCAACGTATCCCGGGCCACCGTGGCATTCCAGCGCCTCACACACCAGTGGCGCGCAGCGCTTGCAGTTCCAGTATTTGGCCACCGCCGTGCCCAACCTGGCCAGCGCCGCCTCTGCCGGATCATCCGCCTGATCCATGGCGCGCGCCACCCGCAGGCCAAGCGCAAGCGCCGCTTCAACCTCAACCGCCATGTCTGCCAGAACATTCTGCATCAGTGGTTGCTGGATCAGCCGTTTCTGAAAGGCGCTGCGATGGGTTGTATGGTGCAGCGCCTGCACCAGAGCCTGACGCATGATCCCGGCCGAGGACACAGCACAATAGAGCCGGTTTCCGATCACCATCTCGATAATCGTCGCAATCCCGCGCCCTTCTTCACCCACCATCACGCCGTATGTGCCCTGAAACTCCATTTCGCTGGACGCGTTTGAGGCATTCCCAAGTTTGTCCTTCAGCCGCTGTAAAAACAGATTGTTGCGGGTGCCGTCGGGCCGCCAGCGGGGCAACAGGAAGCAGGAGATCCCCATGCCTTTGGTATTGGCTAGCACCAGAAAAGCGTCGCACATCGGGGCCGAACAGAAGAACTTGTGACCGGTCAGCAGGTATTCCTTGCCTATGCCCGTCGCGTCCCCGACGGGCGTCGCAAAGGTGGAATTGGCCCTCACATCGGAGCCACCCTGTTTCTCGGTCATGAACATGCCGATCATGGCACCGGATTTTTCGGCTGCGGGAATGTCACGCCGGTCATAGCTGTCCGACAGGATGCGCGGCATCCATTCAGCCTCAATTTCGGAGGTTGTTCGCAAGCAAGGCACCACTGAATAGGTCATCGCCATCGGACACATCACACCGCCCTCGGGCTGGCTGAACATATAGGTTAGCGCCGACTGGCCGGTGTGTCCTGCGTTCCCCTCGTTAGCCCAGGCGAAATTATGAACCCGGTTGGAAATCGCCATATCCATCAGATCGTGATAGGCGGGGTGGAATTCCACCGCATTGATCCGCATTCCATTGCGATCAAACGCCCGCAGTTCCGGTTTGTGGCGGTTGGCCTGACTGGCCGCTTCAAAGGTCTCGTCCCTGCCCGCAACCTGCCCGACATGCGCCATATGCTGATTGTGGACCCCGGCACCCATAACTTCCGTCCAGTGCCGCAGTGCCCTGTCTCCAGCCCACAGGTCCTGATCCCCCAGATGGGGCGGCATGTTAAAAACCTCATGTGTGGGCAACTGGGCAATCGGATCGCGTGGTTTCATGTCAGGCCTCCTGCCCCTGGAGCGTAGAATCCATGACAGGTTCTGGCAAATGCGACGCAGCGGAACACATACCAGGACAGGGTCATTTCACTATGCGGAAACCAGCGGGAAATGCTTATACTCCACAGACTCTAAAGCGTATCCCCGACCTCAACTTCAGGCTTCAGTTCCACAACCGTTTTAACATGCCGGTAATCCGGCGTTTCATGTTCCATGATCAACTGCGCCGCCTTTTTGCCGATTTCAAAACGATAGGCATTCATCGTCGCGGTCAGCAAGGGCATACCATAGCGCAGATCAAGGCCGTTGAAGCCCGCCAGCGCCAGTTGGTCTGGCACAGAAATGTCATTCATCAGGCAGTGCATCAGGCCACCGCAAGACATGGTGTCAGAGGAAAAGTAAATCATATCAAGGTCAGGCGAGCGTGCCAGCATTTCGCCCGTCAACTCCCGCCCGCGCAGCACCGAGGACGCGCGGGAAATCAGTTCCTTGTCGGCAAGTTCAACACCCGCCTCATCCAGCGCCTTCTGAAAACCTTCAAACCGTTTGGCCGCACGGAAATCAAGCGGCATTTTTGTCCCGATAAACCCAAGATTCCGGTATCCCCGCCTCAGAATTTCGCGCCCGGTCTCATAGCCGGCACGGTGGTGCGAAATGCCAACGTTGATATCGACAGGATCACCATCCACATCCATGATTTCAACAATCGGAATACCGGCATTAATCATCATCTTGCGCCCGGCCCCAGTGTGTTCCAGCCCGGCCACAACCAGGCCTTTGGGCTGCCAGCTGAGCATTTCGCGGATCACGCTTTCCTCGGTTTCCAGATCATAGTCTGAAACGCCGAAAACCGGCTGCAGCGGGGTTTCCTTCAGCACAGTCGAAATGCCTTTCAGTACTTCAGCAAACACAAAGCTGCTGACAGAAGGTACAACCACGCCAACAAGATTGACCGAACGCGAAGATAACGACCCGGCAATACGGTTGGGCACATAACCAACCGATTTAGCCGCGTTCAAAACCCGTTCTTTGGTGTGTTCAGAGGCTTCGCCCTTGCCCCGCAGCACCCGGCTGGCTGTCATCTCGCTGACACCGGCAATTTCGGCGACGTCGCGCAGGGTTGGTCTTCGCGCCATATTGGTCCTAACGGAATTATTTACGTTAGCTAACGTTAGATCACAAAAAAACCGGGGAAAGAAGAGGATTTACGGCGGTTGACCAGGCGTCAGCCAAACAATTCGTTGCACAGTTCCAGCGCTTCAACCAGTTTGTCGACCTCTTTTTTGGTATTGTAGAGGCCAAACGACGCCCGGCAGGTTGCGCTGACCCCAAGATGCTCCATCAAGGGCTGGGCGCAGTGATGTCCTGCCCGAACTGCGATGCCTTTCTGGTCAACCACGGTGGAAATATCATGCGGATGCGCGGCCCCATCCAGTGTGAACGAAAAAATCGCCCCTTTGGAGGCGGAATTTCCCTGAATGTTCAGCCAGTTCAAACCCGACAAGCGCGTCTGGGCGTAGTCGCGAAGGGTTTTCTCATGCGCAGCTATTCCTTCCATGCCCAGATCCGTCAGATAATCCAGAGCGGCGCCCATTCCTATGATCTGAACAATACCAGGTGTCCCTGCTTCAAACTTATGCGGGGGATCGTTGTAGGTTACGGCATCGCGGCGAACTTCGCGGATCATATCCCCGCCACCGATAAACGGGCGCATTTCCGCCATGCGATCAGACCGCACGTAAAGCGCACCGGAAGCAGAAGGGCCATAAAGCTTGTGGCCGGTGATCGCATAAAAATCGCAGCCTAAGTCAGCGACGTTCACCGGCTGGTGCACCGCTGCCTGCGACCCATCCACCAGAACCGGAACACCGCGTTCGCGCGCCGCAGAACAAATCGATTTTACATTAACAACGGTCCCTAACACGTTGGACATATGTGTAATTGCGATGAGTTTTGTTTTTGGGCCGATGGTATCTATGACCGCCTGGGGGTCCAGATCACCATTCACGTCAGTTTCAACCCATTTCAAAACCACGCCCTGACGCTCGCGCAGAAAATGCCAGGGCACGATATTGGCGTGATGCTCCATGACCGACAGGATTATTTCATCGCCCGCCTGCAACCGCGGAGCTGCCCAGCCGTAACTGACCAGATTGATTGCTTCGGTGGTGCCGGAATTAAGCAGAATTTCCTCTTCCCGCGCCGCCCCTAGAAACGCCCGGGTTTTCTCACGCACTGCCTCGTATTTGTCGGTCGCCAGGTTGGACAGGAAATGCAGGCCGCGATGCACGTTGGCGTATTCATCACTGTAGGCGGTGTTAACTGCATCTATCACCACTTGTGGTTTCTGCGCCGAGGCGCCATTATCAAGGTAAACCAAAGGCTTACCATTTACCTCGCGCGACAATATGGGAAAGTCGCCACGGACCTTTTTTACATCATACATTCGAAAAAGCCTCAATTTCTGGGCGAAAACCAAGTGCTGTCAGAACAGCGGACACAATCAAGAGAACCGCAAATATTATTCCGATTGTTGCGAACCCCACAAGGATGGTGTTTTCAAATTTGTGTACTTCCATGACAAGGGCAACCATAAGCACCATCATGAAAATCAGGGTCGCAGGCACGAATATCAACGCCAGCAGCGGCGCAGTGAACGCGACAATTAGCTGGATGACCTGCAGGATCAGAAGTATGAAATGCAGCCAAATTGTTGCCTTGAAACACTCCAGAAAACCTCCGGCTCCGTGAAATACCCGGCCCGCAGCCGCCATAACACCAGCCATGATCAGAATCGTGCCGAACTGCAGGGCAAAAAAGGCAACCGGGCCGCCAAGCTGGGTGACAAGACTCTGAAAACCCTCATCCGGAACCGAAGCCTCAGCCAAGATGTGGAGCAACAATGTCGCCACAGAAAACAGAAATGCAATCTGCAGAAGCTGGCCAATCGTCACTTGCATCGGAAGGATCTGCCGCAATACCGCTCGTGGTTGCCTCATCGACTGTAGAGCCAATTTCAGCAAGTCTGTGAAACTTGCCGGTGTCATCCCAACATGTCCTTAGCGCCAAACAGCAGCGTCACCACAGTCAGGCCAAGGGCCACGACGGACATGACCATGAAAGTAGGCGAAGTCATCCGGAACTTATGCGCCTCAGCCACGCCGGCAGAGACGTACCAAACAAATGGGATCAACCCGAGCCAGTAGACCGGCAGCGCGACCCACTCTTGGCTCAGGAACGGGAAAGTCGGCGATACCGAGCCCAGCCCGACCGACAGGATCGCCGCGGCAAGCCCGAAAGGCGCAGACACAAATGCACCCCAGAACACACCAGCGCGGGTTTCCTTGAACGATCCAGTGCCGCCCGTGGCTTTGGCCGACAAGAAAACAATAAGCGAAAACACATACATGGCCGCCGTGCGCAGCATCAGCGCCCCGACCATCAGAAGGCCGATTTTATCGGTCGACATTAAGGGTTCAGTGCCCGCAGCCGGGGCCACCATGGTTTTCAGCGACCAGCTGATGAAAAATACCATGTCTGAGGCAAGAACATAGAAGATCAGCCGCCCCTCGCTTGGCTTTTCGCGCAGCAGCCGCCGGGTCGAGGCCCGCATATCGCGCCAGCCATCCAGCACCCGCTCGACAAGCCCGGTCCGCTCTAGAGTGAAAACCCCGTGGCCCGCTTCGAATTCGCCTTGTTCTTCTTCAAGTTCCTGTGTCATCGCTCTGCCCGTATCTGTTAGGCTTCATTGTTCTGCTTTGGAAATTCCACCACCTGCAGACCCACGGCCCATTGCCACAGGAAAACCACAGCAGTGGCCAGCGAAACAACCAAAAACATCGGAGGCGATACGAAAACTTTCAAAACGCCACCCAAAAGCACCAGCGGCGAGGCCACCAACGCGGCCCAAACCAGCGCCAGTCGCGCCTGCTGCCAGCTTGCTCTGTCGCCAAACAACAACACCGCCATATGGCACACAGTCGCCAGCGCATACAAAACCAAGGGGATCCAGAACACACATCCGGCAAACAGGATAAGCACCTGATTCGCAAATGAACCGGCTTCGCTGCTGAGTTGGGATTCAGCCGACAGTTGCGGCAAACGCGCCAGAAAAGTCAAAAACCCGAACACAAAGGCAAACACCAGAATGCGCCCCTCGCCGGGGCAGGCAAGGTGCCCGTGCAGAACCCTGCGCGGCTGCCTGTAAGCGGCGAAAATGTCATCCACCAGCGACATCAGCCGTGCCGCCGCTCCATCCAGCCCTCCAAACGGGCGTGTATATCATCTGCGATGGCGTCATCCTCGATCTCGTCAATGGCTTCGCCCAGAAACGCCAGCGTCAGCATATCCTGGGCTTGGGTACGGGGAATGCCGCGCGAGGTCAGATAGAACAACGCGGTTTCGTCGATTGCACCACAGGTTGAACCGTGGGAGCAGGCAACGTCATCGGCATAGATTTCCAGTTCCGGCTTGGCCAGAAAGGTGCTGTCATCATCCAGCAACAACGCCTGGCTGATCTGATAGCCGTCAGTCCTCTGGGCCCCCGGCTGCACTAGGATTTTGCCCTGAAAAACCCCGGTTGCCCCGTTGCGCAGGACCTTCTTGAACACCTGGCGGCTCTCGCAATTCACCGCGTCATGGGTGATGAACACCGTATCGTCGTGCAGAAAATCGCCATCCCCGGCACAAGCCCCGGCCACTGTGGCATGGGCATCATCGCCGGTAAATTCGATTACCGCCTCGTTGCGGGTCAGCACACCATTTATGGTCAGGGTGAAGCTCTTGAAACTGCTCTCTTTTCCGAGCCTTGCGAACATATGTGTAGCCGCCTGCCTTTCGTGGTCCCGGCCCTGCGCACGGACGTGATTAAACGTGGCACCATCGGCGATATCGACTTCCATAACCTTGTTCAAACGCGCGGCGGCGGGGCCGTTTTCCAACAGCGTGAAATCGGTGCCCTCTTCGAGCCTGATCAGATGGCGGATTGTGATGTCCGAGGTTTCGTTGCGGTGCAGATAAACCATGGAAACCGGTTTGGCAGCCTTGCCCGTAACCCGGATCACAAAGCCTGTGTTGGCACAGGCCGTGTTGAGTGCCGCCATTGGGCGCGGAACCGGGTTCTGACCGTTAGCTTCCAGCTGGCCATAGTGCATTGCAGCCCAGTGGATGTCTTTTTGCAAAACATCCGCCAGCGGTTCGATCTCGACCCCCGCCAGCTCCAGCGGGTCGCTGTCTTCAGGATCGAACACACCATCGCGAAACACAAGGCGCAGGCGGTCGACCTCGGCGAACGGGCGCTCTTCATCGGCCTTGAACAAGGCTGCCGGTTGCGCGATTTCAGCGACTAACCGCGCCGGGTTGGTGTATTTCCAGTACTCGTCCCGCCGGTGCGGAGCCCCCATCTCGCGTAACCGCGCCTGTGCCGCTGCCTGCGCCTGGATCGCCCATTTGACGCCACCGGGCGCCGGGTTGGCGGCGATCAGGGCCTCGGCGGAATCATATTTCGCCTGCACAATTGCCATCAGGCCACCTCTGCCAGCAGATCAGCATAGCCGTTGGTTTCCACTTCCAGCGCCAGATCCGGTCCGCCTGTCTTGATGATCTTCCCACCCGCCATGATGTGCACAACGTCTGGTTTGATATGGTCAAGCAGCCGCTGATAGTGGGTGATGACTAGAAAGGACCGCCCGTCAGAGCGTAGCGCATTCACGCCTTCGGCCACCAGTTTCATAGCATCGACATCGAGGCCCGAGTCGGTCTCGTCAAGGATGCACATTTTTGGCTCCAGCATCGCCATCTGTAGGATTTCATTGCGTTTTTTCTCGCCGCCGGAAAACCCGACATTGACCGGGCGCTTCAGCATTTCCGCATCAATCTTCAGGCTTTTGGCCTTGGCGCGCACTTCCTTGAGGAATTCAGCCGCGCTCAGTTCCGGCTCGCCGCGTGATTTGCGCTGTGCATTCACCGCCGTGCGCAGAAAGGTCATATTGCCGACGCCGGGAATTTCCACCGGGTATTGAAACGCCAGAAACAGGCCAGCAGCGGCGCGTTCTTCCGGTTCCAGATCAAGAATATCCGCCCCTTCAAGCGTGGCATTACCACTGGTCACCTGATAGCCGCCCTTTCCGGACAGCACATAGGACAGCGTGGACTTGCCAGACCCGTTCGGCCCCATGACCGCATGCACCTCACCGGCCCCGACCTCCAGATTGACGCCTTTGAGGATTTGCTTGTCCTCTTCTTTAAGAGCAACGCGCAGATCGTTGATTTTAAGCATTTTCTATTCTCTTTCGTGTTTTCTTTCCGCTCGCCGCATGCTTTAAAGTGCCAGGGAAATGATCCAGCAAAGTCTGCTTTGGGCGGAGAATTCCATCTCCACAGGAGGTTTCTCCGTTCGGCAGTGTTTTCAATAGCTTTACCACCTGACCACCGGCGGCATGCGCCGTGGTCACATGGGAAACCTCATCGCCGAAATTCGGGCGATCGTTCCAGCAGTAGAGTTTGAGAGGGTTGGGCATGATGTGGTTCAGTGAGGCTAATGGAATACTACACCACACCCGTTATGGGGTGGCACGGATTCGCAGTTTCTAATTTTGTTCTCTTCATCAGATCGCTGCGCAATCAGACCGAACAAGGGAATATTCGGAACCCAACCACGTTGCGCTTCCATTTCAGAAGTCCATGCTCCAATCAGCGCAATCGCAGTAACAAGGAGTAAACTTTTTCCGGGAATTCTCATCGCGCTCACCTACTCGTCCGATCCGCCAAACTTGCGTTTGACCAGCCCGAACAAGAACCCGGCAAACAGCCCCATCAACACCGCAAAAAACACGTTCGGGATGAAGCCGCCACCCAATCTTGTCGACCAGCCGACGAAAAACACACAGGCGCCGACAATCAGCCCGTATTTGTAGTGATCTGGCAGGTTTTTATAGAATTCCATCAGTCAGTTACCACCGCTGTTCCACTGGCCGAGACCATCAGCATGGATGAACCGACCACTTCATAATCCAGATCGACACCGACTACCGCCGTAGCGCCTTTCTCCACCGCCCGCTCTTCCAACTCGCGCAACGCCGTGTCCCGCGCATCCTGCAACTTGCTCTCATAGGCGCCCGAGCGCCCGCCGACGATATCAGTGATCGAGGCAAACACATCGCGCACCACGTTGGCACCCATGATCGCCTCGCCAACAACAATGCCGCGGTAATCGGTGATTTTCTTACCCTCGATGGTGGGGGTTGTTGTGATGATCATTATTTCCTCGAAACTTTGGGTATGTTGGATGCATTGCGCAGCATCACGTCGATCTGTTTTTGGGTTTCCGCTTCTTTGTTGGCTCGCAAGTCCTTTTTCATCGCAGCCATGTTCTTTCTCCACTGACGCTGCCAGAGAACCCCGGCAACCAAACCGAAAAGCGCACCCAGCCCGCCGAACAGCAAAGGGTTAAGTTGTTGTAAAGAACCGAAAATTGCAAATCCGAGAATGGCTCCAACCGGCATAAGAATGCTTGGTGATCTCAGCCATTCGTCAACCGCTTCTTTTGCCAAGCGAGGATTTTCGCGCTGCATTTGAGCAACCCGTTTCCGCTCTTGCGTCCAACTTCTGTGTTCCCTGTTCACTTCAAAAACCTCACTGGCCTATCCAACTGATCCCTCAAGCGATATCGCCACCAACTGCTGCGCTTCCATGGCGAATTCCATCGGCAGCGCCTGCAGCACCTCTTTGCAGAACCCATTCACCACCAGCGCCACGGCCGTTTCCTCGTCCATGCCGCGCTGGCGGCAGTAGAACAGCTGGTCGTCATCCACTTTTGACGTCGTTGCTTCATGCTCCACCCGGCTCGAATTGTTCTTCACCTCAATATAGGGCACCGTATGCGCCCCGCATTTGTCACCGATCAACAACGAGTCACATTGCGTGTAATTGCGTCCGTTTTTGGCTTTCGGGTGCATCGACACCAGTCCGCGATAGGTATTCTGCGCCTTGCCCGCTGAGATCCCCTTGGAGACGATCCGCGACTTCGTGTTCTTGCCCAGATGCACCATTTTTGTGCCGGTATCGGCCTGCTGCATGTTGTTGGCGATGGCAATCGAATAGAACTCGCCCTGGCTTTCATCCCCTCGCAGGATGCAGCTTGGATATTTCCAGGTGACAGCAGAGCCGGTTTCCACCTGGGTCCACATCACCTTGGCCCGGTCGCCGCGACAATCAGCGCGTTTGGTGACAAAGTTGTAAATGCCGCCCTTGCCCTCTTCATCGCCGGGATACCAGTTCTGCACGGTGGAATATTTGATCTCTGCGTCTTCCATCGCCACCAGCTCAACCACAGCCGCATGCAACTGGTTGGTATCGCGCTGCGGCGCGGTGCAGCCTTCCAGATAACTGACATAAGCACCCTTGTCGGCGATTATTAGGGTGCGTTCAAACTGGCCGGTGTTTTCAGCGTTGATGCGAAAATAGGTGGAAAGCTCCATCGGGCAGCGCACGCCGGGCGGCACGTAAACAAACGAGCCATCAGAAAACACCGCCGTGTTCAGCGTGGCATAGAAATTATCGCTTGGGGGCACCACCGAGCCTAAGTATTTCTTAACCAGTTCAGGATGCTCCCGGATTGCCTCGGAAATTGAACAGAAGATCACGCCAGCCTTCTTCAGTTCTTCCTGAAAGGTGGTGCCAACGGAAACGGAATCAAACACCGCGTCTACCGCCACCTTGCGCCCGTCTGCGGGCGCGGCCTCGGCCCCTTCAACACCTGCCAGGATCATCTGTTCCTTCAGCGGAATACCCAGTTTCTTGTAGGTTTCCAACAGCTTGGGATCGACATCATCAATCGAC
This sequence comes from Paracoccaceae bacterium, assembly GCA_024227475.1. Taxonomy (GTDB): domain Bacteria; phylum Pseudomonadota; class Alphaproteobacteria; order Rhodobacterales; family Rhodobacteraceae; genus Amylibacter. The sequence continues at coordinate 10,665 of JAAEUI010000534.1, forward strand.
TTTGGCTTTTTCTCGGCCATGGATTTGGGCTGGGCGTAGTAATAGATGTCCTGAAAGTCGATCTTGGTATAATCGACCATCGCCCACTCCGGCTCCTCCATTTTTTCCCAGCGTTCAAAGGCCTGCAAGCGCCAATCGGTCATCCATTCCGGCTCGTCGTTCTTGCCGGAAATATGGCGCACGATGTCCGGGTTTACACCCTTGGGGGCGTATTCCATCTCGATCTCTGTCTCAAAACCATATTTGTAGGCCCCGCCGACAGTTTTCACCGCATCAACGGTGTCCTTGTCGACGCCTTTTTTGACCTGAACATCGTCTGCCTGAGCCATATGCTCGCCTTTTCCTTTGTCATCCCCGCGAAAGCCGGGACCTCCTTCAAACTCGTATGACGCTGCCTTGGTTCCCCGCTTTCGCGGGGATGACAGTCAGTGTGTTACGCCGCCCGTGCATTAAATTTCGCATGTTGCGCCAGCCAAGCGTCTGCGAAAGACATAAGCTCTGCCTCTGTCGTACTCGGCCCGATCGACACCCGGATCGCCGAAGCCGCCGTTATGTCGTCAAACCCCATCGCCTTCAAGACCCGGGACGATTTCACCTTGCCGCTGGAGCAGGCCGAGCCGGCCGAAATCGCAAACCCGGCCAGATCCATCTGCATGACCTGGGTTTCCCCCTTCCAGCCGGGAACCGCGATGCAGGAGGTATTGGGCAGGCGTTTCGCAGCCTTGCCGACGACAATTGCATCCGGAGCCTCCGCCGCAACCCGCGCTTCAAACGCGTCGCGCAGAACTGTAACCGGCTCCCAGACTCCATTGTCCAAATCCCGCTGCGCCGCTTCCGCCGCAGCGCCAAATCCGGCGATGCCGATAACGTTTTCGGTGCCCGCACGGCGACCCTGTTCCTGACCGCCGCCTTTGACGTTCGCAGACAAGTCTATTCCATCCTTCAACAGCAAGGCACCGACGCCTTTTGGTCCGCCCAGCTTATGCGCAGTCACCAGTCCAACATCGACACCAAGCCAGTCAAACGCGACCGGGATTTTCCCGAATCCCTGCACTAAATCCGAAACCGCCAAACCTTCCGGTAGTTCTTGAATCACGCCGGTTTCACTGTTGGCCAGTTGCAGCGCCGCATTGGCACCATCGGCAATATCAACACGACCGGTCTTGTCCACGACAATTGAATCAGTACTCCAAGCGTAAACGCAATCATGCTCGAGACCGGAACAGTTCAGGGCGCGCTCCGTCAGCGTCAAAGCAGCCGCCTCAGTTGCCCCCGAAGTAAAAACCACATTCGCCGCCGTCGCACCTGCAGCAGCAGCCACCTGCCCCCGCGCCCGCTCCACAATCGCGCGCGCCGCACGGCCCTCGGCATGCACACTTGACGGGTTGCCGACCACATCCATCGCCGCGATCATCGCCTCACGCGCTTCCGGCCTCAGCGGCGCTGTGGCATTCCAATCCAGATACACGCGTTGTGCCTTTGGGCTCATTCCGCGTCCTCCACCTGAAACAGGTTTGGAACCGCCGGACAGGGGGCAAGCTGGTTGTCAACGATATCGCTCAGCCGCGCCTGATGCAGGTAGACATAGACATGGGCGGACAAGCCTTCCCAGAACCGGTTGGACAACGACTGCGCCCGACTGCCGGAGGACGCGCCATGCGCCCCCGCCCCTTTGCTCAGCGCATCCATGGTTTCATCGACTGCTTCAAGAATATTAGACACCCGGATCGCGTGCGGATCATTTGCCAGCCGGTAACCGCCCCCCGGACCGCGCACCGATTCCACGATCCCCGCGCGGCGCAATTTCACGAACAACTGCTCCAGATAGGCCAGCGAAATGTCCTGCCGTTCCGAGATTTCGCCAAGCGAAACCAGCCCGTCGCCGGCCTCCTGCGCCAGATCGACCAGCGCAATCATCGCATATCGCCCTTTTGTGCTGAGTTTCATGCCGGAATGCCCATCGCTACGGTTGACGTAATCGGTTCGGAGCCTTAACTCCGGTGTAACCCGAAATACGGCCTGCCGTATCTCAATTTAGAATAGTTCTAGGATTTCCGAGAAGTTTAGTCAACCATTGACTGCTCGGCAAAATCTCAGGCACCACAGGAGCAGATCAGCA
>JAAEUI010000535.1 GCA_024227475.1 Paracoccaceae bacterium
AGGGCCGCAAAATGAGCATGATCCACGTCAACACCACGGTAAACGGTGACGAAGTTGAGTTTCTTTGTGAAACCCGCGAAACCCTGCTGGATGTGCTGCGCGACCGGCTGAATCTGACCGGCGCAAAAGAGGGCTGTGGCACCGGAGACTGCGGCGCCTGTTCGGTCACGGTTGATGGTCGCCTGGTTTGCTCCTGCCTGATGCTGGGGGCAGAAGCCGAAGGCAAATCCATCGGCACGGTCGAAGGCATTGCTGATGGCGACGAATTGCACCCGCTGCAGGCGAAGTTCATCGAATATGCCGCTTTGCAGTGTGGTGTCTGCACCCCGGGCATTCTGGTTGCCACCAAAGCGCTGCTGGAAAAGAACCCGGACCCAACCGAAACCGAGGTCCGCTACTGGCTTGCGGGCAACCTCTGCCGTTGTACAGGTTATGACAAAATCATCCGTGCCGTAATGGACACGGCCAAAGACATGCGGGAGGGCAAATAATGCCATTGGACGAGTACAAACCCCAGTCCGGCGGTTCGGAACTGAAAGGCAAAAGCGAGTTCACCCACGTCGGGACGAGCCCGGACAGGCCAGACGGTCTCGACAAGGTCACCGGTCGGGCAAAATTCGGCGCCGACGCCAATGCCCCGGGCATGCTGCATGCCGCCGTTGTGCGCAGCCCGCATGCCCACGCCCGGATTGTGAAAATTGACACCTCCAAAGCGGAGGCGCTGAAAGGTGTTAAGGCGATGGTCACGCGCGCCGATTTTGCGACTGACCTGCGCGGAGAAAACTGGAACGTCCTTGAAAACGTCATGGCTGGCGATACAGCGCTTTATGATGGCCACGCGGTTGCAGCAGTGGCTGCAACGTCGGCGCTGATTGCAAAGGACGCGGTTAAACTGGTCGAGGTTGAATACGAACTTCTGCCCCATGTCACCGATGTCGATGCCGCCATGGCCAAAGGCGCACCGGTAATCCGAGAGGGCGCAGCGGACAGTTCGGTTCCGGCCGGGATGCATCCCAACGTAGTGCGCTATCACGACAGCGGGCATGGCGATGTTGAAGAAGGCTTCGCTGAGGCGGATCTTGTGGTCGAGGAGAGTTTCAAAACCGAGGCAACGCATCAGGGCTATATTGAACCCCACGCCTGCCTGGGGACGCTGGGAAATGATGGCAAAGGCGAATTGTGGTGCTGCACGCAAGGCCACTGGAACGTGCAGAAAATCTGCGCAGCTCTGCTGGATATGGAAACCAGCCAGCTGCGGGTGACTGCGTCTGAAATCGGCGGCGGGTTTGGCGGTAAAACCAGTGTTTTCATTGAACCCGTTGCACTGGCGCTGAGCCGCAAGGCAAACCGCCCGGTTAAACTGGTCATGAACCGCTCCGAGGTGTTTCGCGCCTCAGGCCCGACCTCGTCTGCATCGATGGACATCAAGATTGGCATGACCAAAGACGGCCTGATCACCGCTGCCAAGGGCGTGTTTCGTCTGCAGGGCGGGGCTTTTCCGCTGGCGCCGATGGAATTTTCGGCCATGTGTGCCTTTGCCTGCTACAACCTAAAGCACGTAAAGCAGATCGGCTATGACGTGATGGCCAACCGCCCGAAACAGGCGGCTTACCGGGCACCGGGGGCTCCGATGGCTGCTTATGCAGTGGAATCGGTGGTTGACGAACTGAGCAACAAACTTGGGCTGGACCCCATCGAAGTCCGGCTGAAAAACGCCTCCAAAGAAGGTACAAAAGCCAGCTATGGGCCGAGGTTTGAGCGGATTGGTCTGGTCGAAACTCTGGAAGCTGCGAAGGCACACCCGCATTATAGCGCACCTTTGGCCGAAGGGCAGGGAAGGGGTATTTCCTGTGGCTTCTGGTTCAACCATGGCGGCGAAACCTCGGTTTCACTGGCGATGTCGGAGGACGGCTCGGCCCAGATCATGGTAGGCACACCGGATATTGGTGGATCGCGGGCTTCTATGGCGCTGATGGCGGGGGAAGTTCTTGGTATCCCATATGAAAACATCCGGGTGACCGTTGCTGACACCGCATCGCTTGGTTACAACGAGATCAGCCACGGTTCCCGGGTGACCTATGCCTCGGGCCTTGCCACCATCAAAGCGGCAGAAGCGGCAGTGCGGGAATTGTGCCGACGCGCTGCGCAAAAATGGGGCATCGAGGAGGACGCGGTTTACTGGGAAGACGGCTGTGCCAAACCCTCCGGACCTAATGCCGGTGATTTTGATCCGCTGCCTATCGCCAAAATCTGCCGCTCCATGGGTCGCACCGGCGGGCCGATCAATGGCCATTTTGAGGCAACTCCCGAGGGTGCAGGCGTCAGCTTTGCCACCCATATCGTTGATGCAGAAGTGGACCCGGAAACCGGCAAGACCTCGGTTTCGCGATATACCGTGGTGCAGGACGCAGGCAAGGCCATCCATCCGACCTATGTGGAGGGCCAGTTCCAGGGTGGTGCCGCGCAGGGCATCGGCTGGGCGCTAAACGAAGAATATGTCTACGGCGAGGACGGCCGCCTGCAGAACGCGGTATTCCTGGATTACCGGATTCCCGTCGCCTCGGACCTGCCGATGATCGACACGGTGATTGTCGAAGTACCAAACCCGGGCCACCCCTATGGGGTGCGCGGGGTCGGTGAAACCTCGATTTGCCCGCCACTTGCCGCGATTGCCAACGCGGTGTCGGGTGCGGCAGGCGTGCGCCTGACTGAGCTGCCGATGTCGCCACCTCGGATTCTGGAGGCGCTTGAGAAGAATGGTTGAGGTCAACCTCTGGTCCGGCCTGCGAGCTTTTGCCGATGGAAAGGACAAGGTTGAGATCGAGGCCAAAACCGTCGGCGAGGTCCTCTTAGGCCTCGTCAAAGCCTATCCCGGGTTAGAGCCGACAATTGAGGCCGGAGTTTCGGTCGCCGTCGACGGCCGTATTATTGCCAACAGCCTGACCGAGCCGGTGAGCGAGGACAGCGAGGTGTTTTTGATGCAGCGGCTGAAGGGTGGGTAGGGTTTTGGGCGGGTCGAAATCCTTTTTTACGTCACGGCTGAATTGCGGGACGAACCTGCCCTTGAAAGCGATGGCCCTGTGGTTCGGTCCCTTGCGCGAATGAGTGCGATCAGTTGTCTATGAACGCTCTGATTGCCGCAGTGTATTCGTCTGGCGCCTGAAACGATGCAAAATGACTGGTGTTTTTCAAGACCAGCATCTCAGCCCCGGGGATTGTGCTCGCGATCAGTTTGGAATGGTCCATCAGAATTGCTTCGTCGAACTCACTTTGCACAACCAAAGTTGGAACAGACGCAGATTTCAGACCGTCCACGCCTCCAGGTTTTTCGGTACCCCACATTGTGGCGACTGCTCCGAGAAAGTCGTCGAATCCGTCCGCTGTCGGTGACATTTCCGCATAGTCCGCTGCCATCGCGCCGACGTAGCCACCGAATACCTCGTTGGTTTCGACGGACGGATCGATACCGTCCAGCGTGATATTGCCAGCATGGGCAAAGTGGCTGGCTAACCGGTCCGGATTGGTTTGGGAAATGGAATACCCGATATTGGCGCCGTCGGACCAGCCAACAAGGTGCACTTTGTCCACGCTCAAGTGATCCATAAGAGCCAAATAGTCAGAGGCCAGAAGCCCATAGGAATACGTACTGCCGTCGTTGGTTGATCGCCCGTGTCCCCGGGTGTCGGCCACGATTACCTTGTGGTCGGTCATCAAGTCGGCCACCTGAGCGCTCCAAACATCGCCATGGGCCAGGCCGCCGTGGATCATGAGAATAGGTGTTCCCCCACTGTCGCCGTAAACGGCGTAATACATCTCGATTCCGTTTACAGGGGCGGTCCCGCTTTGCGCTGCCTCGGGCATGGCGGCCGGCTCGGGGATGGACATCCAGCGGTCCTCGGCCTGCGCGAACGTTGCGGACAGGGCGAAAATCGCAGCAGCTGCTGTTTTTTGGATCATTGCATTCTCCTCTGCGTGTGGTTTTTGTAGCAATCTTGCCAGACTAACTTATGATTCGGGTCTACCGTTATGCCGAAAGCGCAACCATTCAGGACGGGTTGGTGAAGAAAAGTAACGTAACTTCAACACGTTGGTTCCCCAAATGCGAGTTCAGCGCAAACATGACCTGTTTCTCGGACAATGTTTTTGTGGATTTTGATCAGCAATCTGAGCAGTTTTCCGGGCATGACCAGTCCTACATACAACTGTCTCCGGGTGCTTTTCGCGGACGATTCCTGTCGGGGTTCCTAGGCCCTGATGTTTCAATCCACATGGAGTACTGCAATCAGGCGCTGGAGCAGGAAGTGGGTGGACCTTTGGACCATTTCAGTTTCGGAATTGTCCTGAACACTGACCGTCAACTGCGCATTAACGGACGCCCCTTCGGATATCAGGATTTGTTTTTGATGACTCCTGGATCACATCTGCATGTGTTTAGCCCGGCTGACTGTGTTGTGCTGGCCGTGACAATCCGCCGGAGGATACTACTGAAGCAGATGGCCCTTTCAGCACAGGTCGGAGACTGGATATCCTGCCTTAGCGGGCAAGTTGGGTTCCTGCGGGCGCAGGCCCTGGCTGGCAGACTGCGAGATGATTGCATTTCCGCCTTGGAAAGTGCGACGCGGCTTGAAGGCGAAAAAGACCGGGCTTTCCTGGGGCAGGCCTTGGTATCAAGTGTTGCTGCGCAGTTGTCTTTGCAATGGGCGGGTGCCGATCCGGCGTTTGGATGTGCAAAGGAAAGGGCTTATACCCGATTTCAGCATTGTCGCACGCAACTCGCGCAGGGTTTGGTGTGTTTTGGCGACTCAGCCGGTCTGCCTGATGTTCTCAAGGCTTCGAAACGATCGGTCGAACAGGCTTTTTCCGAGAATGTTTCGATGGGGCCCCTAACTTATCTGCGCATTGTTCGATTGCATGAGGTTCGTCGCGAATTAGCCAACCCGGTCAATGCCCACATGAGCATTGGCGACATAGCTGCTCAGTACGGTTTTTGGGATTGGAGCCGGTTCTCGGGCTACTTTCGGCGTCATTTTGACATGTTGCCCTCGCAAGCAAGACGAGCGCGTTCGGAGAGATACATCTAAGTCAAACTGGACTCGAACTAATACCTTGCCCCCAAAATACAAAAGGCCCGCTTCAAGCGGGCCTTCCGTCACGAGCGTCTGGTCTCAAACTTTCAATCGGTTGAGCCCGGTTTTTTCGCAGATGAGGCGTTCAGCGGGTCTTCCTGGCGCTGAACCGAGCCTTCGAAATGGGCACCACTCTCGATTGCAATGGTTTTATGGATGATGTCACCCTCAACCCTTGCACTTGACGTCAGGCGGACCTTCAGGCCACGCACCCGGCCAACAACGCGGCCATTGACCACAACGTCATCAGCGACGATTTCGCCTTTGACCGTGGCGCCATCGCCAACTGTCAGCAAATGGGCGCGGATGTCGCCTTCGATGGTGCCTTCGATCTGAATGTCGCCGGTGGTTTTCAGGTTGCCGGTGATCGTCAGATCTGTCGAAAGAGCCGATGCCGGGGGCTTGGCTTTCGGGGCTGCCGGGGCAGGGGTGGAGCTGCCGGAAACCGGGTTCGGGCTCGGCGTGGCAGGGGCGGTGGGGGCCTTGGGGGCCGGTGACGATGCTTTGTCGTCGGATTTGGTTGGTTCGTTTATTTTGCTTTTAGAAAACATCGTTTGCTGCCTTCATGTAAGGTATCGGGTTGACGGCTACGCCGTTTTTGCGGATTTCGTAGTGCAGATGCACGCCAGTGCTTCGTCCGGAGCTCCCCATATCACCTATTCGCTCCCCGCGCGAGACCCTTTGTCCCGGTTTCACGTGGATTCGGTTCAAATGAGCGTAAAATGTCTCAAGCCCCTGGGCGTGTTTGATCTTGATCAGCCGGCCATAGCCGCTCTGGCGTCCGGCGAATGTAACAACTCCATCACCTGATGCAACCACAGGTGTACCAAGCCGCCCGGCCATATCATGACCCTTGTGCAGGCGTCGACCACCGGTTTTGGGATCGCGGCGGTAGCCATACCCGCTGGTGTTCCGGTAGCTGCCTTTGACCGGAATGATCAGAGGCAGTTTTTGCGTGGCGACCTTTTTGATGCCCAGTTGCTCAAGCGCCTTCAGCAATTTATTGCTGCGCAGGCTCATAGTTTCGTCGCGGCGGCCCTTGGTTGACACGCTGAGCGGCATCAGCGGCCCACCGGTGCCGGAGTATCCACGGCGGACTTCTTCCAGCAATTGTTCCGTGTTTACCCCGGATTTCTGCAACGCACGGTCAAGCGGCAGCATGGTGATTTCAATTGCCTGTTCCAGGCGGACAAAAATGCGGTCGTTCTGTTGAGCCTGAAGTTTGAAGTCCAGTTCCAGCTCGGCCATCCGGTCATACATATCCTCGGTGGCCACCCGCATCTGGTCGCGTTCACTGACGGTCGTGTTCAGCGCCCGGGTAAGGTAATTCAGCGTTTCCTCGGTATCCTTGGCACCACCCAGACGGGTATTCAGCGATCCGGTCAGGGCCTGCATTTCAGCCAGTATGCTGTCAGACGAGCGTTGCGCCTCGTCGCGTTTTGCCACCGCCGTCTGCAATTTCTGTTGCATGATTTTCAGGCCGGTCGCCAGTTCCCGGCGTTCTTCCTCGGCCGTCAGCAACTCGCTTTGTTGCAGCGAAATCTGCTCCAGGGCCACATAGAACCGCTCTTGTGCGGTTTGGGCCTCCAGCGCCCGCTGATCGCGTTCTGCAGACAGTTCGTTCAGCCGGGTCTCATAGGCCCGTTGTAAGACGTCTGCCCGGGCCTGGCTGGACTGAGAACTGATCCGGTCAATCAGAATCGCGGATGTCGCGATGATTGTCCAACATACACCAAGCGCCACAAACAGGCCGAATGTCGTCTGAACCAAAGGTGTCGCGCGAAAATAACGGGTTGTGGTTTCAGTGCGCAAATAGACGCGTTGCTCTGGGACATGCCGGGACAAGAAGGTGTTTAGTTTTGCGATCACTGTGGTCATCAGTTTTTTCCGGCCCACACGGGCCTGTCCTTCCCGGAACGTCAAGTGTGCCGCACATTTAAGGAAACTTGTCTGTTCAGGCAAGGTATTCCTGCCAACCCGCTGATAGTCGGCGGGGATTTGTTGTTATTGCGACTCATCTCTCGCTCAGGTTGATGCTTTGTTCTCCACGTCAGCCGCAGGCCAGCAAAAATTCGGAGGTAATCAGGCATCTGTCCACTTTTCATCGTTTAAGGGAGGTTTCGGACCGCTGGGGAAATGCTGGCGAAAAAGCCGGTGAAACTCAACCTTTGGGTCAACCTGCTGGTGCTAGCACAAATAAATGCCCGGTTCGGCTTCCTGCTCGAAGGTTGGGACGGTAGATTCTATAAGGCTGTGCCCCGGAGCGCTGTGCTCTTGGTCTGAAGCAGATTATGGGCATAGTGCCGACCCAAGTATTTGATGTTGCAGCCTTACGCAGTTCGTTGGTGATTTCAGCAAATCTGTCCACCTCTTCTTTGCAGCCCGAGGTATCGTTTTGTGGATAGGAGAAGAGAAGCAGGGTTTTACCAACGAAATTTCCAACAGATAAAGCCGCGCCAACCCATGTGGTGGCGTGAAACCCGGCAGTCTGTCGCCGATTTCAAGCATAAAACCTCTGTTATTTGGATTACCGTTCTTGATATTGGTATTTTCAGTAATGACCGCCTAAAACAGTGGTAATAACGAAAAACAAAACCGAAAACGGTTAAGGCGAGAAACTGAGCAGAAAATGAGTGAGCGCGTTTGATCTGGTTGCGACACCTGCTGGTTGGGATGATGGCCGTCGTTATGGCGGGCGTGATCCTGTGCATACTGGCCGTTGGGGTTATCTATTACATGATGCAGCGCGGTCCGGTTGAATTACCGCAACTGCGCAGTTTTGTTGAAAACCAGCTGAATGAACAGCTTGAGAGCGAAACTTTTTCGATCGGCGGTCTTAGCATCTATGCCCGAGAATCCGGAATTGGAAACCGAGTTCACCTCACAAACGTGACTTTGCGCGGTTCCGAGGGGCAATTGTTGTTACAAGTGCCCCAGATCGGGACAAATATTTCTCTGCTGTCTGTGCTCAAAGGAAGTGTCGCTCCGACCGAAGTTGAAGTCATTGGCACTAAAATCAACTTGGCGCGGCAACGTGATGGCAGTTTTGATGTTTTACGCCAGTCGGAGGCAGGCGAAACCGTGTTGGAAGGTGACATTCTGGCATTGATTGATCAGTATCTGGCGCGCGATGAGCTAGGAAAACTTGAAACAATTGCCCTTCGCGACACCGAGGTTGCGATTCAAGACTTCCGCACTGGCCGGCGTTGGGAATTCACCAAAAGCCTGCTGACGCTGACGCGTGAAGGCAAACACCTGTCACTCCGTTCGACTGTGGATATGGTGTTGCAATCCGGTGAAACCACCGGATTTGTAGCCAATGCAAAGCACGAAACCGGAAGCAGTGACCTGGAGGTTTCGATCCAGGTCACAAATGCCACACCAACCGATCTTGCTGATATGGTGGGTGCCCTGGACTGGCTGCGCGCATTGGATTCTCAGGTGTCGGCTTCTCTCAGCGCCCGCCTGACAGGCACTGGCGAAGTGCGCGAACTTAGTGGCGTTCTGGATCTGGGGCAGGGGCGGATCAAAGAAACCCCGGCCAGCCAGCCCATCGGGTTTAACCACGCAAAAGCCTATTTCGAGTATGATCAGAGTTCCGATACGCTCGACTTCACCCAGCTGCAAATCGATACGACATCCGGAGCGCTGACCTCGGAAGGCTACGCCAGACTGGAACGTAGCGAGTCTGGCGCAGTAACTTCCATGTTCGGGCAACTCAGGCTGAATGACATCAATATCAACCGGCCTGAGTTATTTGTAGCTCCCCTTCATCTGGATTCGGCGTCGGTGGATTTGCGGGTATCCTTCGCTCCCCTAACGGTTCGGGTCGGCTCGATAACCGCTTTGGACGGTGACACGGTGTACAAAATAAAGGGCCGCTCGGTTGCTGGGCAGGATTTCTGGCAAAACAGTTATGACATCGATGTCAATCAGATTGATCGGGACCGGGTGTTGGACTTCTGGCCGAAAGTGGCTATTCCAAAGACCAGAAAATGGATGGTTGAGAACTTCCATAAAGGTCAGATCAGCAATTTCCGAGGCGGGCTGCGCAGCAATCTGGGCCAGTTTCATTTTGCCTTCAACTTAGACGTCAGCGACGCACGCGTCCGGTTTTTGAAGTCAATGCCGGATCTGCAGCAAGCAAGTGGTTTTGCCTATCTCACGGATTCCGATCTTCGTGTTGATTTGTTGCGGGGGCACTTGATTGCGGCGGATAACACGAAAGTGGATGTTGCCGGTTCGAGTTTTTTCATCCCTGATATCAAAGTCCGCCCGGCCATCGGCAAAATTGGCCTGCGTGCAACTTCGGGCCTTCAGGCGGCGCTTCATCTGCTCGATGTCAAGAAATTTCAGTTTCTGAAAAAAGTCGGTTTGTTACCTTCCGTGGCCAGCGGCAGCGTTGATGCACAGGGCGAACTGTCTGTGCCGCTGGAAAAGAAAGCCAAGCTTGACGAAGTCAAATTCACCGCCCGGGCAGAAGTCACTGAACTTCAAAGCGATACGTTGGTTTCCGGCAAAGAGCTGCGAAGCAAAAAAATGCAGCTAAGGACCACCGACGCAGGGTTGAACCTATCCGGCCCGGTTACTCTGGATGGCGTTCCCATGTTGGCAACCTGGACCATGCGGTTTGGGGCAGAGGCCGCCAAGGGCAGCCGGATTGTTGCACAGGTCGGCCTGTCAGATGCAAACCTGCGGGGCTTGGGTATTCACTTGCCCAAAGGCTCGGTGAAAGGCGAAGCCAATGCCACCGTCAATGTTGAGATACGAAAAGGAGAAGCGCCCGATTACATCGTTGAGTCAGACCTCGTAGGTGCCACATTACGGGTTCCGGCGTTGCAATGGAGCAAAAGTGCAAAAACGCCGGGAACCCTGAAAATGACAGGGCGCTTTAGTTCACCGTTGAGTATGGACAGCCTGTCTCTGACAACTCCCGGACTCGCAGCCAGCGGGAAAATCGACTTCAACTCTGATGGCTCCATGCAGGCCTTGCGGTTGAGCGATCTGCGAGCCGGGCGTTGGTTGGACAGTGCAGCAACAATTATCCCCCAGGCAAACGGCAGTGCACGAATTTCGCTGAATGGCGGCGCTGTAGACCTGCGCAGCTACAACATCGCGGCTGAATCAAGTGGCTCAACCAGTACAAGCAACAGCACAATCGACGTCAATCTTGATCGCCTGACCATCATCACCGGCCTCGCACTGACAAATTTCACCGCTAAACTTCAGCCTAAAAGGGGATTGTGGGGCAGTTTTACCGGCCGCGTAAACGGTGCCACGCAAATAGCCGGGCAATTGTTCCCGCAGAAGTATGGCACCGCGTTCGAAATTAACGCCTCAGACGCGGGCCGGGTTCTGGCGTCCGCCGATCTTCTGGAAAACATCTATGGCGGTCAGATGCGTGTGGTGATTGTTCCGCGCCAGGGCGAGGGGCATTATGACGGAACGTTGTCGATTTCACAGACCAGAATGCGCGGGGCTTCGGCCATGGCAAAACTGCTCAATGCGATCTCAGTCGTCGGGCTGATCCAGCAATTGAACGGCGAGGGGATTTACTTCAATACGGTTGAAGGGCAGTTCCTGATGCGGCCCAATGGTGTGCAGCTCAAGAATATCTCCGCGGTCGGTCCGTCGATGGGGCTAACGCTTGACGGGTGGTACAACAGTGCCAAAAAGACAGTGGATTTTGAGGGGGTCACCTCCCCGATCTACCTGCTAAACGGGGTGTTTGAGCGGGTGCTCGGTCCGTTATTCGGGCGTCGCAAGGGTGAGGGACTGTTCAGTTTCACTTACCGTATGAAAGGTCCCGCAGAAAATCCGTCAGTGGTAGTAAACCCGTTGTCGATCCTGACACCGGGTGCATTCCGCGAAATTTTCCGGCAGGAGGTTCCGGTGCCCATCGATTCAGGCAATGCACAGGTGTCGGCAGAAACCTCCACCAAAACCCCGGATGTCGCCGCCCCAAAAACCGAAGCGAAAAAGCGCAAACCAAAAAAACCGAAAGCAAGCGACCTCAGATAATGTGGGAAGCGCCACTGCCCGAACTCCCATAACCCGGTTTTGGCAGGTTCCTTCTTGAACAGGCACCGGTTTTCTTGCATGGGGCAGTTCATGAAACTATCCGACTTTGATTTTGACCTGCCGGAAAAACTGATCGCGCTGCGCCCGGCCAGGCCACGCCCGTCCTCGCGGCTGTTGGTTGCCAGAGGCCCGTCAATTTCTGATCACCACTTTACCGACCTGCCAGAGTTTCTGCGCAAGGGCGATCTTCTGGTGTTGAATGATACCAAAGTGATCCCGGCACGCCTCAGTGGTCAGCGTCGGCGGATTTCAGATCAGGGTGAAACCTTTGCGCATGTCGAGGTGACCCTGTTGTCTGCGGATAAGTCTGGTGACTGGCTCGCACTGGCAAAACCAGGCAGACGCTTGAAACCCGGTGAAACCATTGTCTTTTCCAAAGACCTTTCAGCTGAGGTGCTGAACAAATCATCGCAAGGGGTTCGGTTGCGCTTCTCAAAGCAAGGCGGCACGCTGGATCGGTTGATTGCAGAGTTGGGGGAGATGCCTTTGCCGCCTTATATCGCTGGGCGCCGGGCCGCTGATGCGCAAGACAAAACCGATTACCAAACTGTGTTTGCCCGCGAATTGGGCGCCGTTGCAGCCCCAACGGCATCGCTGCACTTTGATTTGCCTTTGCTGGAAAACCTGCGAGCAAAGGGTGTGAACACAACCACGGTCACGTTGCACGTTGGTGCAGGAACATTCCTGCCAGTAAAGACCGACGATGTGTCCAAGCACAGGATGCACGCAGAATGGGGCCAGGTTACAAAAGAAGCGGCGCAAGCTATCGCAGCGGCAAAAAAAGCGGGCGGAAGGATCATCCCGGTTGGCACAACTGCACTCAGACTCATCGAAACTGCAGCACTGCAAACCGGCAAAATTGCCCCGTGGACCGGCGAAACCGACATTTTTATCAAACCCGGGTTCGAATTCGCTGTGACAGACGGCCTGATCACGAATTTCCACTTGCCAAAATCTACGCTGATGATATTGGTCGCCGCCCTGATGGGCCGCGATACCATTCGTGATATCTACGCTCACGCAGTTACCAACAACTATCGGTTTTTTTCGTATGGCGACGGGTCGCTTTTGCTGCCGGATTCTGGATACGACGCCTAGGGTGTCGGTGCCGGACGTCTGTTGCTGATTGGAATCGGTTAGTGAAGAAAAACAAATCCCCCGGTGAGGGCCAGTTGCTATGATCTTTGTTCTGAAAAACTCCTGGGCGCTGTTTCTAGGCATGTTCCTGTTGATGCTTGGCAATGGTGTGCAGGGCACGTTGCTGGGTATTCGCGGCGCGATCGAGGGGTTTTCGCCAGGAATGCTGTCACTGATCATGTCAGGCTATTTTATCGGCTTTCTTGGCGGCTCGCGGATGGCACCGCGCATGATCTCCCGTGTCGGCCACGTGCGGGTATTTGCGGCACTGGCGTCGCTGGTCTCTGCGATTTTAATCCTCTATGCCGCAATTCCGGATGAAATCAGCTGGTTTTTGCTGCGTGTTCTGGTTGGGTTTTGCTTTTCTGGCGTCTACGTTGTTGCCGAAAGCTGGCTCAACGACAGTGCCACCAACGAAACCCGCGGGCAGGCGCTGTCGATCTATCTGATCGTGCAGATGATGGGGATTGTTACCGCGCAGTACCTGTTGACGGTTTTTGACCCCGCAGGCTTCCTGTTATTTATCATTACGTCGGTCGCAGTTTCCGTTTCCTTTGCACCGATTCTCTTGTCCGTTAGCCCGGCACCGGTTTTTCAAACCACTAAGCCAATGTCATTGCTGGAACTATTCCGGGCCTCACCACTCGGTATGGTAGGTATCTTCCTGCTCGGTGGGGTGTTTGGAGCGTTATTTGGCATGGCGGCGGTTTTTGGCACAGAGAAAGGGCTTGATGTCGGTCAGATCGCGATGTTTGCCTCCTCGATCTATGTCGGTGGCATGGTGCTGCAATACCCGATTGGCTGGGTGTCGGACCGCATGGATCGCCGTGTCCTGATCCTGAGCACAACTGCTATCGGGTCGATTGCAGCGATTGCAGGCCTGCCTTTTTACGACAATTTTATGATTTTGCTTGGCGTCGGGTTTGTAATAGGGGGCACATCTAACCCTTTGTATTCGCTGTATTTGGCCTACACAAATGACTTTCTTGACCCCGAAGATATGGCGGCGGCCTCCGGTGGTTTGATTTTTGTCAACGGAATCGGCGCGATAACCGGTCCGCTGATCGTTGGCTGGACCATGACCCACTGGGGTGCCAACAGTTTCTTTGTCTTTATCGGTATAGTAATGGGGCTGATGGCACTTTACGCGCTCTACCGGATGTCACAACGTGCCGCACCGAATGTCGAGGATACCACGGCTTACACACCCGTTACGCCGTCCTCTTCTCCCGTTGTGGTAGAAGTGGCCCAGGAAATTGCTATCGAATTGGCAATGGACGAGGAGGGCAACAGTCCAGAAGAGATTGAGGCAAAAGGCTAAATATCTGTTGACCTGTGGATAACTTTAGCGTTTTGATTTGATCAAAAGATTGGGTGAATGGGGCAGTTCTTGGAGGTGGGCTATGGAAAAGGCTCAAGAGATACTCGACTTCTGGATTGAAGAAGTCGGGCCCGCAGGCTGGTATCAGGGTTCAGGCGATCTGGATCAGACAATCCGTGACAGGTTCATGGCGGATTGGGAGGCCGCAGCCAGAGGTGACTTAGACAGCTGGAAGTCTTACCCAGACAAATCGCTGGCTCTTGTTGTTCTGGTTGATCAGTTTCCGCGCAATATGTTCCGAAACGATCGGCGCGCTTTTTCTTCCGACAAAAGAGCAAGATGCGTAGCCAGCAAAGCATTGGTCGCAGGGTTTGACAAACGTACACCGGAGCCTCAGCGCCAGTTTTTCTATCTGCCCCTGATGCATTCCGAATGTCTGACCGATCAGGAACGCTGCATCCGTCTGATGAAAACCCGGATGACGCAAACAGGTGCAAATAACCTGACCCATGCAAGAGTTCATCGCGAAATAATCAGGATGTTTGGACGTTTCCCCTATCGCAACGAAGCCTTGGGGCGTGAGTCTACAAATGCTGAAAGGGTGTTTATCCAGGACGGCGGGTATCAGAAAATTCTTGATGACATTATGGCTGTCGCTTAAAGCCCGGCAAGACAGCATCCAAACCACTGCATAGCTGCCAGTCGATTGGCACCTTGGCCTTGTGCCCGGCGTGGTATTGCCGCATATCTTGACTTCTGGAAATGGTTCAGAGCGTGTCGCGTTCCATCGGTTCTAGACGTGGAGATGGCTGACGTCAGGAAACCCAAAAACTGACTGTCACGGCACGACACGCTGTTTTTGAACCGGTTTCGATGCGACATGAACTAACGTCAAACCAAATTTGGGAGCCGAAAATGGCAGAGTCACCCTTTGATCTTATCGTAATCGGAGCCGGGCCGGGGGGATATGTCTGTGCAATACGCGCTGCGCAAAATGGTTTAAACGTTGCAATTGTTGAACGCGAACACCTCGGCGGTATCTGCCTGAACTGGGGTTGCATCCCAACCAAAGCATTGCTGCGGTCCTCCGAGATTTTCCACCTGATGGAACGCGCCGGTGAGTTCGGCCTGAAGGCGGACGGCATTGGCTATGATCTTGACGCGGTGGTCAAGCGCTCGCGCGGCGTTGCCGGGCAACTAAGCGGTGGCATTGGCCATTTGATGAAAAAGAACAAGATCAAGGTTTTCATGGGTGAAGCCACCTTGAAGAAGGGCGGCAAAGTTTCTGTTAAGACAGAGAAATCCACCGACGAAATCGCAGCTAAGAACATTGTGATCGCCACCGGCGCCCGGGCCCGCGAACTGCCGGGGCTTGAGGCAGATGGCGATCAGGTCTGGACTTACAAACACGCGCTGCAGCCGCCCCGCATGCCCAAGAAGCTATTGGTGATAGGTTCCGGTGCCGTTGGCATCGAATTTGCCAGCTTCTACAACACGCTCGGCGCGGAAACCACGGTAGTTGAAGTGATGGAACGAATCCTGCCGGTTGAAGATGCCGAAATTGCCGCGCTGGCCAAAAAGCAGTTCGTCAAACAGGGCATGAAGATCCTCGAGGGGGCGATGGTTAAGAAACTGGATCGCGCCAAAGGTAAAGTCACAGCCCATATCGCGGTCAGTGGCAAGGTTGAGAAGCAGGATTTTGATACAGTGATTTCCGCGGTCGGGATCGTCGGCAATACCGAAGGTCTTGGCATGGACGAACTGGGCATCAAGGTCGACCGATCCCATGTTGTGACGGATGAATTTTGCCGCACCGGCGTTGAAGGTATCTATGCCATCGGCGATATCGCGGCACCGCCCTGGCTGGCGCATAAAGCCAGTCACGAGGGCGTCATGGTCGCCGATCTGATTGCCGGGAAACACGCGCACCCGGTCAAGCCGGACAGCATTGCCGGCTGCACCTATTGCCAGCCGCAGATTGCTTCAGTGGGTATGACCGAAGCGCAGGCCAAGGAAAAGGGCTTGAAAATCAACGTCGGGCGATTCCCCTTCATCGGAAACGGCAAGGCGATTGCGCTAGGTGAACCCGATGGGCTGATCAAAACCATATTTGACGCAAAAACCGGTGAATTGCTGGGCGCCCATATGATCGGGGCTGAGGTGACGGAGCTTATTCAGGGCTATGTCATCGGTCGCCAATTGGAAACCACCGAGGAAGACCTGATGCACACCGTATTCCCGCATCCGACCTTGTCAGAGATGATGCACGAGAGTGTGCTGGATGCCTATGGCGGAGCAATTCACTGGTGAGTCCTATTAATCGTGAATAGCTCTAATGGTCTCCTGTCAGGGCCGCTTTGTGTTGACGCAGGGACTCAACCGCATCTTTTGGGAAATTTACGGCGTTTTCAAAAACAAATTCATCCCCAAGAGCCGGATTTCGTGCCTCGCATTCGTGATCCCAGATTTCGCACCACACATTCAGGTGCTGGAAAAGCGCGAGAATTTCCGGCTGAATATCCTCCGGCGCTATGAATCCGTTGTGACGCAATAGAACCCGGATTTCCTGATTTTGCCGCCGCAGGATTTTCGCAAAAAGGAAAGTCTTTTGGTTTTTCAGGTATAGCGCATAGGTATCTTCCGCGCACTTCAGCAGGAAATCCAATTCGTCCAGGAAGAGAAGGGTTTCCTTCATTGCGCCTTTGGGCCTGCAAGAAAAAACTCATACCCGTGAATAATCACTTTGGGCGGATACAGTTTGGTATATGTCGCACGCGCAACACGATTGAGCTCGGTTTTTGAAACATCTTTGTCAATGACCTGCATGGCCTCCAGTTCCCGCATGGTGCGCGCGTCTCCGTTCCATGTTTCGTGGCGGGATTTATCTCGGCAATTTACAACGAAGGCCTCGCCGCCTGAGGCAAGGCCGTGGATGAAATCACAAAACTGCTCCAGCATGATTTTGTGTGTTTTAGCCAGCAACGTGTCAACCGTGTCGGCCTTAGCAATCGGGAACCTTCGCGCCTCCAAAATCGGTCCGTTATCGATTTTCTCGTTCATGATGTGTGCGGTAACGCCATACTGTTCGCTCTCGTCGTAAAGGGCAAAGTTCAGACAGCCACTGCCGGGATATTCAGGCGGTGCTGGGTGGAAATTTATGGCGGCAATCCGCGTGTTTTCCAGCAGTGGTTGCGGCAGGATAAACAGGCTCCGATAGCACAGAATAAAGTCGCCCCGCCACTGAGACAATTCGCCGGGCAATTGCTCTCCGCGCGCCTTGGATTCCACGAATGTGATGTCGAATTTCAATTTGCGAAGCAGTTCTAGAGCGGTTTTTGTACCCGCACAATTGTGCCGCCCGAAAAACAAGACCCTGCCCGCTACTGGTTGGTCTGATCCTGTGTTGAGGAATTCTGTGGTGCTGTCGACCAAGTTGTCATCCCGCGCAATTGGAGCGTTTCACGTTTAAGCTGAACCAGATTGAACCTGAAACGCCGCTCTAGGTTTCTGGCGTCGTAGCACCTCTTGTTGCCGGCCTCCGCCGCGTTGTGAAGCTACCTTTCAGTTTCGGGCCTGTAAAGGCGACCGATTGCCAGCCTAAACGGCAAGCCTGGATGACGGGGAACTACAATACTCGCGCCCTATCCGGCTTTCTTCATTCCCACTCAATGGTGCCCGGCGGTTTTGACGTGATGTCATAAGTCACCCGGTTGATGCCCTCAACTTCGTTGATGATCCGGGTCGCGGTTTCGCCCAGAAACTCGTGGCTGAACGGGTAGTAATCCGCTGTCATCCCGTCCACCGAGGTCACCGCCCTGAGTGCACAAGCATAATCATAGGTCCGCCCGTCGCCCATCACACCCACCGTGCGCACCGGTAGAATGGCGACAAAGGCCTGCCAGATTTCATCGTAAAGGCCGTGTTTGCGGATCTGGTCGATATAGACCGCATCCGCCTTGCGCAGGATGTCGAGTTTCGGGCGGGTAATTTCGCCTGGGCAGCGGATGGCAAGGCCGGGGCCGGGGAAGGGGTGACGGCCAATGAAGCTGGTCGGCAGGCCCAACTCGCGGCCGAGTTCCCGGACTTCATCCTTGAATAACTCGCGCAGGGGTTCAACCAGTTTCAGCCCCATTTTTTCGGGCAATCCACCAACGTTGTGGTGGGACTTTATCGTCACCGATGGCCCGCCGGAAAAGCTCACACTCTCAATAACATCGGGGTACAGCGTGCCCTGAGCCAGAAACTTCGCGCCGCCGACCTCGCCTGCATGTTTCTGAAACACGTCGATAAACAGCCTGCCGATGATCTTGCGTTTGGTTTCGGGGTCCGACTGGCCATCGAGTTCCCCCAGAAACAGCTCCTGCTCGTCTGCATGGATCAGCGGCATGTTGTAGTGGTCGCGGAACATGGTCACGACCTCCTCCGCTTCTCCCTTGCGCAACAACCCGTGATCGACAAAGACGCAGGTGAGTTGGTCGCCGATGGCCTCGTGGATCAGCACCGCTGCAACCGATGAATCGACCCCGCCGGACAGGCCGCAGATTACCTTGGCGTTGCCCACCTGATCGCGGATTTTCCGGATCGCCTCTTCGCGATAAGCCCCCATGGTCCAGTCGCCGGTAAACCCGGCCATTTGGACGAAGTTCCGGTACAGCCGGGCGCCATTGGGTGTGTGGTGTACTTCCGGGTGGAACTGCACCGCATAAAAGTTCCGGCTTGTGTTCGCCGTTATTGCAAAAGGAGCATTTGGCGAAGTGCCAAACACTTCAAAACCCGGCGCGATTTTAGAGACGTGATCACCGTGGCTCATCCAGACCTGCTCGCGGTCCGTGTCATCCGCAAACCAGCCTTCCAACAAGGGCAGGGCCGCGGCCGTCGGCGTGACATAGGCGCGCCCGAATTCCGCTGTGCCGTGTCCGCGCTCCACCTTGCCACCCAGCATGTGCATCATCACCTGCTGGCCATAGCAGATGCCAAGGATCGGCACACCAAGACCAAACACCGAGGCCGGTGGCTGCGGTGCACCTTCGTCAAACACCGAAGAAGGCCCGCCGGAAAAGATTACCGCTTTGGGGGCAAACGCCTCCAGAAACCCGTCATCCACCTTCTGATAGGGGTGGATTTCGCAATAGACATTTAACTCGCGCAGCCGTCGCGCGATCAGCTGCGTGACCTGGCTGCCGAAGTCGATGATCAGAAGGCGGTCGTGGGCGGGGTCCGAAGAAGTGCTGCTCATGGCCGGGGTTTATGCAAGCCATTGGATTCGCGCAAGAGGGCGCAGGTCTTTAAACCGACGGCATGTCGTTTGCGGCGAATGGCGCGGCGAATTTGCCGGACGCGCTGTCTTTCAAAGCGCTAGATTAGCCCGGACACAACAATTGCACCGGAATCCCGGTTCCCAAAAGGCTGATCCCATGGCTGATATCGAAGCTCTCTCCTCAACTCCCCGTCGCCGTGCCCGTGGTGGTGGTGGCGCCGCTCGCCGCGCTGAACGCACTGCGGTAAAATTCGAATTTGCGAAGTACATCGAGCGCAATATACCGAATTTCGAGATTCTGAACGAAGAGGCACTGCAAATCATCGAGGCTAATGCTGAGACCGTGCTGGAAGAAATCGGCGTCAACTTCCTTGACAACCCTGTCGCGCTGCAACGCTGGCGTGATGCAGGTGCGGATGTGGATGGCGAGCGGGTGCGTATCCCGCGCGGTCTGGCAAGACAACTGATCAAAACCGCCCCGTCCGAATACATCCAGCACGCCCGCAACCCTGAGCGCAATGTGCGCGTTGGTGGCAATTCCATGGTGCTGGCCCCGGTCTATGGCCCGCCGTTTGTGCGCGATATGCAGGGTGGTCGCCGCTATGCGACGATGGATGATTTCCGCAAAATGGTGAAGCTGATCTACATGTCGAAATGGGTGCACCATTCGGGCGGCACGGTCTGCGAGCCGACCGATGTAGCGGTGAATAAACGCCATCTCGATATGCTTTACGCGCATATGACGCTGAGCGACAAACCTTACATGGGGTCCGTAACCGCACCGGAACGGGCCGAAGACTCGGTTAAAATGTCAGAAATCCTTTTTGGCGGGCCGGTTCAGGACAAAACCGTGATGACCTCGCTGATCAACATCAACTCGCCACTCACCTTTGACGATATCATGATGGGCGCGATGGAGGTTTATGCCAAGAACAATCAGGCCTGTATCGTTTCGCCGTTCATCGTTGGCGGTGCCATGGCACCGGTTTCCGTGGCCGGAACTCTGACCCAGGTTCTGGCAGAGGGGTTGGCGGGTGTGGCGTACAACCAGCTGTGCAACCCCGGCGCCCCAGTCATCATGGGGGCTTTTGTCTCCTCGATCGATATGAACTCTGGTGCACCCACCTTCGGCACGCCTGAAGCGTCCAAAATCCTCTACGGGGCCGGGCAGTTGGTCCGCCGCCTGAACCTGCCGTTCCGCTCGGGTGGCTCGTTGTGTGGTTCCAAACTACCAGACGCGCAGGCGGCATATGAGACAGCCAACACGCTGAACGCGGCACTGCTTGGAGGTGTGAATTTCTGTTTGCACTCGGCTGGCTGGCTCGAAGGCGGGTTGGTGACCAGTTTTGAAAAGTTCGTGATGGATGCTGATCAGCTTGGGGTTCTGCACTCAATTGCCGAAGGCGTGGATATGTCTGAAAACGCCCAAGCCATGGATGCCATTGCCGAGGTCGGTCCCGGTGGGCATTATCTCGGTTGCGCCCACACCCAGGCGAATTTCAAATCGTCGTTCTGGAAGTCCAAGGTGCTGGATTACAAGCCGTTTGAAGCTTGGGTTGAAGACGGCTTCAATGATACCATGACCATAGCCGCGATGAAGGTCCAGCGGATGCTGAACGAATACCAGCAGCCGACAATTGACCCGGCTGTGGACGAAGCCCTGCAGGCCTTTGTGGCGGAGCGTAAGGCAAGCGAACCGGATGCGTTTGGGTAACGATCTCGCAAACTGAAATAGCCAAACCACCGCGCCTTTGAACCTGATCGGTTCGAGGGCGCGTTGTTTTTTACGCCAAATCTGCGCTGTTAATTCGGGTGACGCCTGCGGCCGCAACGTCTTTCCAGGCACAGTCCGCCGAAGCACCCGGGGCTGGATCAATCGAGGCAGTTGCATCGTCAATGATAAAGGTCTCAAACCCTGATTTGACGGCATCGGTAGCAAGCCCGCCAACGCAATAGTCAATGGCACAGCCGGCCACAAAAACCCGGCTGATGCCACGCTCGCTCAAATAGCTTGCAAGGCCGGTTTTTGTCACACCATCGACCATGCAAAAGGCTGAGTAACTGTCCACATCCTTTAGATAGCCTTTTCGAATGATAAGTTGCGCATGGGGCAGATTGAGGTCGGGGTGGAACTCTGCCCCCCAGGTATTTTGCACCACATGATCCGGCCAGAGTATCTGATCACCATAGGGCATCGGGATGGTTTCAAGCGGGGCTTTGCCCGGGTGCGCAGAGGCGAATGAAACATGCCCTTTGGGGTGCCAATCCTGAGTGAGTGCAACATTTTGGAACCTGTTCCCGACCTCGTTGATAACCGGTACCACCGCATGCCCGTCTGCTGTCGGGAGCGCGCCGCCCTCGCAAAAATCATTCTGCATATCAACAACAATCAATACGTCGCTATTTGTCAGGTCCATTTTGCACCTCTGTCAGATTTTGTGTGTATACCAACAATGTAGCACAACTCTCACCACCACGAAACTGGCCTGCCTGCACGGGTGATCAATTGCAGACCAAACAGCTGGCCGAGTATTTGAGTGAAGTTGCAGGTCAGAAAGTTGAGCCCCCCCACCGGAACAGTAACAGCCAGAAACTGCGGCCTGCAGATTTGGCATAGAAAACCCGCGAACGGCTGATGGACTGTCTGCGCCGGGATTACGACCTGCTGGCGGACTATTACGGCAACCCGATGTGAATGGAGGCAAATGCCCCACCGTTCGCATGGTTAACGCAAGCCTAACCGCGATTCGCTATAACCTGTCCCGAGCTCAAAAAGTGGTTGCGGACTTTCGCGGCATCAAGACGCCGACGAAATATCACCAAAGCAAATCGAGATATGTGATAGGTGCAGGGTCAAACACCCCTGACCGGTAATTTTGAACTGCGCGGCGGGCCCGTCTTACTAACCACCCTAAGTATGAAGAAACTGAAAACCCGGCACCGGAATGAAGCGGTCGCCGGGTGGTTTTCGTGACTTGTCATCCCCGCGACAGCGGGGATGACAGTCTAATATTCCCCGCGCCAGATCCAGCCGCCACCCCAGATTCGCGTGCCGTCACTTTCATAAAACACACAAGCCTGCCCCGGCGCGACGCCTTCTTCCGGTGCCAGCAGCTCCACCTCGGCGGTTGTCGCTGACAGGGGCCGCACAATCGCTTGTTTTGGTTGGCGGGTTGAGCGCACGCGGACGGACAGAGGCCATTCACTCCGGCTGTCAAACGGCTCGTCCCCAAGCCAGTTAATTTCGCGCACCGGCACTAACCGGGTCGCCAGCGCCTGTTTCGGGCCGACGATCACCTGCCGGTTGTCCGCATCCAGCTTCACCACGTAAAGCGGATCGCCCCCGCCGATGCCAAGGCCACGACGCTGCCCCACGGTGTAATGAATGACTCCTTGGTGCTGCCCCAGAACCCGGCCGTCCAGATGCACGATGTCACCGGGGTTGGCTGCATCGGGCCGCAGTTTTTCAATTACTGCCGAATAGGAGCCGCCTGGCACAAAACAAATGTCCTGGCTGTCCGGCTTATCCGCCACCGGCAGGCCGAATTTTGCCGCCATTTCGCGGGTTTCAGCCTTGCTTTTCAGATGGCCCAGCGGAAAACGCAGGTAATCCAGCTGCTCCTGAGTAGTAGAGAACAGGAAATAGGATTGATCGCGCGCGTGATCGGCTGCCTTGTGCAGTTCTGCTCCAGCGGGCCCCACGAAACGCTGAATGTAATGGCCTGTTGCCATGCAATCCGCCTCCAGGTCCTTTGCGGTCTCCAGCAAATCGCGAAACTTCACCCGTTCGTTGCAGCGGATACAGGGCACCGGCGTGGCCCCGGCCAGATAACTGTCGGCAAATTCATCGATTACGCTCTCGCGGAACTTGTTTTCATAATCGAGCACGTAATGGGGAAATTCCATTTCCTCGGCCACGCGCCGGGCGTCGTGGATATCACGGCCCGCGCAACAGGCGCCTTTTTTGGCCAGTGCCGCGCCATGATCATAGAGCTGCAGCGTGATGCCAATAACATCATAGCCCTCGTCGGCAAGCTGTGCCGCGACAACAGAGGAATCGACCCCGCCCGACATAGCAACGATCACACGGGTTTGCGCCGGTGATTTGGCGAATCCCAGCGAGTTCAGGTCCTGTGATTTGGCGTCAAGTGCCATGGGCGAGAAACTTTCAGTCAACGGACGGCAATATAGTAAAACCTTAGGTACTCTCAACCCCGGACTTCACATTCACTTTACCCTTTCCCCGCAGGGTCTCGGGCAGGGAAAGCAAAAGGTGGAAGATGTTTATCAGGAAAGAGCAAGGGCCGGTATTTATCACATTGCCGAACGGAAGCAAGCTCAGCCGCTCCGACCTGCCGGCGAAAACCACCTCCCGCTGGGTGGCGCGCAGAAAGGCCCGGGTCGTGATGGCGGTTGTCGGTGGGTTGCTGACCTCAAAGGAAGCCTGCGACATGTATGATTTGTCTGAAGAAGAGCTTGGTTCCTGGTGTCAGGCGGTAAAAACCCACGGAACTGCTGCTTTACGGGTCACTGCGTTGCAAAAATATAGACAACTTTAAGTTGTGTTGATAATATTTTCATCAACGTAACCACTGATTAACCAATCCGGTCCAAGGTTAACCAATCGAAACGCTGTAGCCTGGAGATTATCATGCGCGTTCTGCTGGTTGAAGACGATCCCACAACATCCAAAAGCATTGAATTCATGCTGGCGAATGCAAACCTCAATGTCTATGCCACCGACCTTGGGGAAGAGGGTATCGATCTTGTGAAACTCTATGACTACGATCTTATCCTCTTGGATATTAACCTGCCGGATTTGTCCGGGCACGAGGTTCTGCGCCAGCTTCGGGTGGCCAAGGTGCAGACGCCGATCCTGATTCTGTCAGGCAATGACGATGCTTCCGAAAAGGTGAAAGGCTTTGGCTTTGGGGCCGACGATTACCTGACCAAACCTTTCCACCGCGAAGAATTGATTGCTCGTATCCATGCCATCGTGCGCCGCTCCAAAGGTCACGCGCAAAGTGTGATAGAAACCGGGATGATCACGGTCAATCTGGATGCCAAGACAGTCGAATGCCTGGGCAATCCCGTGCATCTGACCGGCAAGGAATATCAAATGCTCGAGCTGTTGTCGCTGCGCAAGGGAACGACGCTGACCAAGGAAATGTTCCTCAACCACCTTTATGGCGGCATGGACG
The DNA here is from genome assembly GCA_024227475.1 of Paracoccaceae bacterium. GTDB lineage: Bacteria > Pseudomonadota > Alphaproteobacteria > Rhodobacterales > Rhodobacteraceae > Amylibacter. Next base: position 24,124 of record JAAEUI010000535.1, read on the forward strand.
AGCCTGAATTGAAGATCATCGATGTGTTTATCTGTAAGTTGCGCAAGAAACTGTCAGAGGCGACAGGTGGCGACAATTACATAGATACGGTCTGGGGCCGGGGCTATGTGCTGCGCGATCCGGTATTGGAAACCGGCGACACCCGAGTGGCTGTCGGGGCCTGATTCCGGTATCTGAAGCGTTGGCGCACCTGTAAGCGTGCTTATTTGTACCACCGAAACTGATTGCAAACGCCTTGATCCAAGCGCCTTTGGAAAGAGAATCCGCTGGACCGGAGGAAGACGGCCACCTAAAACTTGGTGAAGTTTTTCAACTGAGTGAAGCCGTCCGCCATGCATTCACAAACACCTGTAAATGACCTGACAGCAAAAGCAGCTGCAGTGGAACTCGAGCGTCTGGCGCGGGTGCTTGGGCAGGCCAACGAGGATTATCATGCAAGTGACGCGCCGACGATTTCCGATGCGGAATATGACCGCCTGAAGCAGCGCAACGCAGAAATCGAAGCAGCATTCCCGGCACTTAAACGACCAGACAGCCCCAGCCATCAAATCGGTGCACCGGTGTCCGAAAAATTTGCCAAGGTTAAGCACCGGGTCCGGATGTTGTCGCTTGGCAACGCGTTTTCGGATGAGGATGTGCTGGATTTTGACAAGGGTGTGCGCAGGTATCTTGGCCTGTCGGACACCGATGTTCTACAATTTACTGCGGAACCCAAGATCGACGGCCTTTCCCTGTCGCTGCGCTACGAAGCCGGGGCGCTTGTTTCTGCCACCACACGGGGCGACGGAGAAACCGGTGAGAATGTCACTCAAAACGCCCGGATGATTGCCGATATCCCAAAATCACTGAACGGTGCTTCGGAAGTGTTGGAGGTCCGCGGCGAAGTCTACATGAGCCACGCGGATTTTGCCGATCTGAATACGCGCCAGGAGAAGCGGGACGAAAAACCCTTCGCCAACCCGCGCAACGCGGCTGCCGGTTCCCTGCGCCAGCTTGATGCCCGGATCACCAAATCCCGGCCCCTGCATTTCTTTGCTTATGCCTGGGGCGAGATGTCTGAACCGCTGGGCAAAACGCAAACAGCGGCAATCGTACGGCTGAATAACCTTGGGTTTTCCACCAATGATCTGACGAAAACCTGCCGGACTCCGGCGGAGATGCTGCAACACTATCAATCAATCGAGGAACAGCGCGCCACTCTTGGGTATGACATTGACGGCGTGGTTTACAAGGTTGACGATCTGGCGCTGCAGGCCCGCCTTGGGTTCCGCTCAACCACCCCCCGCTGGGCGATTGCCCATAAATTCCCCGCCGAAATTGCCCATACCACGCTTGAAGCCATCGAAATTCAAGTAGGCCGCACCGGAGCCCTGTCGCCTGTTGCCCGGTTGAAGCCTGTGACAGTGGGTGGCGTGGTTGTTTCCAACGCCACACTGCACAACGAAGATTACATCGCCGGGCGCGACAGCAAGGGCGCGGCGATCCGCGAAGGGCGCGATATTCGGGTTGGTGACTGGGTCGAGGTTTATCGCGCCGGGGATGTCATTCCCAAGGTGCGCGATGTGGATTTGTCCAAACGAAAGGCTGAAGCGCAACCTTATGTGTTTCCAACCGTCTGCCCTGAGTGCGGTTCACCGGCGATCCGCGAGGAAGGCGACAGCGTCGCGCGCTGTTCTGGTGGGTTGATTTGCCCGGCGCAAGCCGTTGAAAAACTGAAACATTTCGTCTCCCGCGCCGCGTTTGATATTGAGGGGCTGGGCGCGAAGCAGGTTGAGTTTTTCTATGGCGACACGGATTTGGCGATTCGCGAACCGGCGGATATCTTCACGCTGGCACGGCGCGACGAAACGAACCTTGGCAAGCTCAAAAACCGGGATGGCTGGGGTGAAACCTCGGCCTCGAATCTGTTTGCCGCGATCGAGGAGAAACGCGAGATTCCACTCAACCGGCTAATCTTTGCGCTTGGTATTCGTCACGTGGGCGAAAGCACCGGTTCGCTTCTGGCCAACCACTATGGTTCTTGGACGAAATTCGGACTGGCTATGGACGCAGCACAAGCGCATGAAGGCGTGGAATGGGATGAGTTGCTGTCCATCGACGGGGTTGGAAGCGTGATGGCAACCGCGCTGGTCGACAGTTTTCACACCCCGGATAACCGGGCTGCGATTGACCGGCTGACTGCGGAATTGGATGTGCAGGACGTCGAGGTGGCCGATACTTCGGGCAGCCCGGTGGCGGGTAAAACCGTGGTTTTCACCGGCACGCTGGAACAGATGACAAGGGCTGAGGCCAAGGCACGGGCCGAGGCGATGGGGGCGAAAGTCTCAGGCTCGGTTTCCAAAAAAACCGACTATGTCGTGGCTGGCCCTGGCGCAGGTTCCAAGGCGAAAAAGGCAGCAGAGTTGGGTGTCAGTATTTTGAGTGAGGAGGAATGGCTTGCCATGATCGCGCAATGAGCGTGATATGAGCCCATGAGCCGCCGCCCTGAAATCCTTTTCCCGTTGTTTGCTGATCTGAAGCAGCTGGACGGTGTTGGCCCAAAAATCGCCCAGAACTTCGAGAATATGGAGGTGACGCGCCCGCGCGATCTGCTGTTTCAACTGCCCCAATCGATCATCAACCGGCAGATAACGGCAAGTGTGCAGGATGTGGAGCCGCCCACTGTGGCGACGGTTGAGGTGCAGGTTGGGCTGCATCACCCCAATGCGGTGAAGGGGCGGCCTTACCGGGTGACGGTTAAGGACGCCAAAACCACGTTTCAACTGGTGTTTTTTCATGCCCGCGCTGACTGGTTGCGGGAACAATTGCCAAGCGGCCAGCGCCGGGTCGTGTCAGGCAAGGTGGAGCTGTTTGACGGCATTGCCCAGATGGTGCACCCCGATTTCATCCTGCGCACCGAAAAGGCCGATGCAATTCCTCAGAACGAACCGGTCTATCCGCTGACGGCAGGGATAACCCAGAAGACTATGTTCAAGGCAGCGGCATCAGCGCTGGAGCGGGCGCCTGATCTTCAGGAATGGATCGCCCCATCAGTGCTGGAAAAACACGGCTGGGTCGGCTGGCGGGAGGCGTTGGGAACTGCCCATGCGCCAAAAACCACACGCGATGTGGCCAGCAATGCGCCACCGCGCGAGCGGCTGGCTTATGATGAGATGCTGGCGCATCAACTGACCCTGGCGCTGGCCCGCGCGCGGTTGCGCCGGGCCAAAGGGGTTGAGACAAGCGGCGACGGTAAGCTGCGCAATCAGGTGATGGCAGCGCTGCCTTATAAGCTGACCAACGCGCAACTGCGCTCGATTGATGAAATTACCGGGGATATGGCGGCACCTTTGCGTATGAACCGGTTGCTGCAGGGCGATGTCGGGTCTGGCAAAACCGTGGTTGCCCTGTTGGCCTTGCTGGCGGCGGTGGAATCCGGCGGGCAGGGGGTGATGATGGCCCCAACCAGCATCCTGGCACGCCAGCACCTGGAAGCTTTGCAGCCGCTGGCAGAATCGGCCGGCGTGGTGCTGGAACTGCTGACCGGGCGGGACAAGGGACGCGAACGGAGCAAGAAGCTGGCGGCACTTGAAAAAGGCGACATTCACATTCTGGTCGGCACCCATTCGGTGTTTCAGAAAGACGTTGAGTTTCAGAACCTGCGGCTGGCCATTGTCGACGAGCAGCATCGTTTTGGGGTGCGGCAGCGGATGGATCTCGGTGCCAAGGGGCGGGCGGTCGACATTCTGGTGATGACCGCCACACCGATCCCGCGCAGCCTGGCGCTGGTAAGTTATGGTGACATGGACGTGTCGCTGCTCGATGAAAAACCACCGGGGCGCAAACCGGTGGAAACGGTGCTGGTCTCCAATTCGCGGTTTGACGAGGTGGTGAATCACCTCAAACATGCTGTGGAACAGGGTCGGCAGGCCTATTGGGTGTGCCCGCTGGTTGGCGAGAGCGAAACCGTGGAATGGGCGGCGGCGGAAGAGCGATTTCGCACCCTGCGTTTTGCGCTTGGCGAAGAAAACGTCGGGTTGGTGCATGGGCAGTTGCCGGTGGCAGAGAAAGACTCGGCCATGGCGGATTTTGTTGCCGGAAATACCAAGGTGCTGGTGGCAACCACGGTGATCGAAGTTGGTGTTGATGTGCCCTCAGCCAGCATCATGGTGATCGAGCAGGCGGAAAAATTCGGCCTGGCACAACTGCATCAGCTGCGCGGCCGGGTCGGGCGTGGGGCTGAGGCCTCGACCTGCCTGTTGATGTATGCGCATCCGCTGACTGAAGGCGCTGAACGGCGGCTGAAGGTGATTCGAGACACCGAGGATGGCTTCAGAATTTCCGAGGAGGATCTGAAACTGCGTGGGGCCGGGGACTTGCTGGGGGTGGCGCAATCCGGCCTGCCTCGATTCCGCATTGCCGATCTGGAAGTGCAGGCTGATCTGATGAAAACCGCGCAGGATGATGCGCGTTTGCTGTTGCATGAGGACCCAAAACTGGCCTCAGACCGAGGCGCGGCGGCACGGGTGCTGCTGTATCTGATGGAACAGGAAAAAGCTATTCGTTTGATTTCAGTGGGTTAATAGAGGTTCGCCAAATGTTCTCATAAAATGCTTGCAAAACAAGAACAATAGTGGAACATTAAGGGAACTTAAGAGAACACGAAGAACGCAAGGACCCGCCAAATGATGAAAGACATGCTGAAAATTGTCGCCCGCTCCCCCCAGTCGGTATTGGAAGATGTGGTTGGCCTTTCGGCTGTTGTCACTATGGTGGTCGTGGCCCTGCATTTCCCTGGTTCGATTTAGCCTGCGGTCCGTCCGTACCTTTTGCATCGGTCTTGCCTTGCCTGATGCCCGTGGCCCAACCCTCATCCGGGTCGCCGGAACACCAAATGCAGTGATCTGTCTCTCACTGCGACTGTCTCACCTGGAGCGGTTCAGGTTTGTCTAAACCTGAACCGCAATAGTTCCTCCGGGGTCGGACGATAGGACCTGCTGACAACTGCGCCGCACACCATTTGGTGTTGCGGCGTTTTTTTTGAAATCGTTTCTACATTAACCTGAGACAGGTTGATGTAGAAATCACCGGTCTATGCTGCTGATAACGGGGAAGCTTCGGGTTTCACTTGAGTTTCATGTTAAACCCGAAACTCCCTGGTAAGGAGGAGGGAAGGGCATGCCGCTGCGATTCAGACGGTCGCAATCAGGCTTTGCATGGCTTCCAATGTGGCATCATAAGCCAGCAGTATTGAGGCGTGGCGGTTTTTGTAATTGCGCGCAGGTTCAAGAACTTCGAGGTTCTGGAACGGGCTGGCGGGCACCGGGCCATCGTTTTTGAGCATGTTCTTCAGCGCGTCCCGGGCAGTGCGAATTTCATCGACCGTTCTGCCAATAACAACACTTGCCAGCACGCTGGCAGATGCCTGACCCAGGGCGCAGGCCTTCACATCCTGGCCAAACGCACTGATTTTGCCATCCGTCAGTTTGATGTCCACAGTGACAGTTGAGCCGCAGAGTGGCGAACGTTTCATCACGGTGGCGTCCGGGCATTCCAGCCGTTCAGTCAGGGGAATCTCTGCCGCCAGCGCCAGAATGCGCGTGGAGTAGAGTTTTATCATGTCAGATGCCTGGTTCATCACGAACGGCCTTTTATCGTCGGCTATTCCGTCCTAGTTAGGTCTGAACCACGGATAAGGAAAGCGAAAGAGTGATGGCGATGGCGAATTTTGACGCAGGAACGCTGAAATTCAACGATCAGGGGCTGATCCCGGCCATTGCTCAGGCGAGGGACGGGGGCGAGGTTCTGATGATGGCCTGGATGAACCGCGCCGCAGTGGAGCGTACACTTGAAAGCGGCAAGGTAACCTACTGGTCCCGCTCACGCAGCGTGTTCTGGATCAAAGGCGAGACCTCGGGTCATGTTCAAAACCTGGTGTCGATGCGGGTGGATTGTGACCGCGACTGCTTGTTGCTGGTGGTGGACCAGACCGGCCCTGCCTGTCACACCAACCGGCGGAGTTGCTTTTATACCGCTGTGGAGAATGGCAAAGAGATAGAGTTGATGGGTCCGGGCTAGAGTCCGACCATTTCCCGGATATCTGCAGCTGTTTTCCCCGCTTTACGATAGGCCCGTAAGGCCATGGCATCATGGCGTTTTGCCAGACGCTTACCGGTTTCATCACGGATCAGGCGGTGGTGGCGGTAAGTGGGTGTTGAAAGATAGAGCAATGCCTGCAGCAGCCGGTGAACCGGGGTTGCCGGGGCAACGTCTTTGCCTCGGGTGACATGGGTGATCTCTTGCTCCGCGTCATCGACAACCACCGCAAGGTGGTAGGAGGTGCCGATGTCCTTACGGGCCAGAACGATATCGCCGCAGCCCTGAATGAGTTGCCCGGCATCCAATGTAATCGTTTCAGGACGGGCACCGCCGATTTCCTGATAAGTCAGATTGGAGACCGCTACTTGCCCGCCGAGATGATCAATTGCGGCAGCGATGTCGAGGCGGACCGCATCGGTTGCCGTGCGGTCCTTCATGGGACGGTGGCGGCAGGTTCCCGGATAAATCACACCGTCCGGCCCAAAAACCTGCTCTGCCCCTTCCTGAGGCGCGCTGAGCGCCGTGGCAATGTCTTTGCGGGTGCAGCTGCAAGGATAACACAGGCCAAGGTCAACCAAAGTTTGCAGCGCCGTTTGATAGATCGCGCCCCGCTCGGACTGGCGCAGGACCGGTTGCTCCCATTCAAGCCCGAGCCAATGCAGATCGTCATAGATCGCCTGTTCAAATTCCGCGCGACAGCGGGTTGTATCGATATCCTCCATGCGCAGCAGAAACCGGCCGCTTGCAGCCTTGGCCGCGCCGGCAGCCATAAGCGCCGAAAAGCCGTGGCCCAGGTGCAGAAAGCCGGTTGGTGAGGGGGCGAAACGTTCGGTAGTCAATTCTTGCGCAACACGTAAACGCGTGATTTCATGTCTTTTCCGGGCAGGTGTGTGCCATATTCCTTGAACATCAGGCTGGCTGAGCCTGTATCAAGGTAATTCATCAGGGCACCTTCATATTCCGGGTGTTCCAGAGTGCGATCGTTGAACGAAAAGACGAAAAAATCACCCCGCAGCATTTTTCGGATGATTTCGTGAAACAACTCCATCCGGGCTGCGCCGGCGCCGATGACTCCGATCGCGGCAAACAACCTGTAGTCACCAGAAGCATAAGTCAGTTCGCTGTCCGGGCTGCTTTGCCACAAGGTTCGATAGAGGTTCAGCGCCTCCGCTCTTTCGAGCATTTCCGCAGTCAAGTCGCAGCCATCAATCCGGGCGAACCCTTCTTTGGCCAGCGCCATACCGGACAGGCCGGTGCCGCAGCCCAGATCCAGCAGGGGGGCGTTTTTGTCGGGGGCAAATTTGGCCAGTGCTTTGGCGCAGCGAGCAGGGGTGACGTAACCGTTTGCGGCCACTTCTTCGTCATAGGTTTCGGCCCAATCGGCATAAAGCGCCTGTGTGTCTGTTACAGTTCGCAGGCTATATGCTTGGTCCAGATATTTTTTTTCGGCCATGGGTTCCCCGTTGGTCGGTACTTTTTAGGATGTATTGGCCGCGAAGTGAAACAAAAACCCGTTAAACGGTGTGAAATGACCAAAGGTGGGCGACGCTGCCGCGGTCGGAACCCTGCTACTTGTTATAGTACAAACCGGAAAGCGCGGCGCAATTCGGCCACCGCGTCCTTTTCGTACCAGCGGCCATGCGCCAGAATGATCCGCTCGGGTGCCCAGTCGATCATTTGGATAACGGCGCGGCGTAGCAGCGGGTAATGCCCCCAAAAGGTTGTGCGCATATCACGTGGCATCTGCCCGTCAGGGTCGCTGATACCGGCCAACCGGGTCAGCCAACGCATCCACAAGGGCAGTTTGGCGGGTTCAAAGTTCTCGATCAGGTCGGTCAGGATCAGCGTTGCAGAAACCCGGTGGAAAAACACAGCCTCAATGTGTACCCGGCTGCCGTGCACGATCATCTGCTCAATCTGGCCAGACCACGGGGTTTCGGCGCTGTCGCCCAGATCATGGTCGATGCGCAAAGCAGTGCCACGGGATGCGGCCCGTTTGGCAACGCCGGGTGCGGCCCAGCACAGCGCTTGTGTGAAATGCGCCTGCCAGTCCGCGACAAAGGCATAGTGGATCCAGTTGGGCGCAATCAGATGAGTGACGGGGCCTAACGCTCTGATTTCGGCTATCAGCGCCGGGGTGGGTTTAATCGGGGAGTGCAGCCAGACGTCGCCGTTTTGCAGTCGCACAACGGTCATCCGGGTTGAAAAAGGCATCCGGTAAAACCGGATGTCCGGGCCGTCCGCGATCCAGATGTCCTTGGCGATGGGTTTGAGCGTGTTAAGCGGCGGGTAGGCTGACATGGATCTATAGTGTTTCCAGTTTTCGTTGAAACAGGATGCATCGCATTTCAACTGCAAAGGGGTTGAAATGCGTTTCCAGATAAACTGGAAACGCTCTTAGTGTCTAACTGTCGGGCCGCTTTTTCAAGCCGGTTTGCCGCTCAGCCAGGCAGCCCAATCGGTTTTGGCCCGCTCGGTATAGGCCTTATAGCGGTCCTTGCGGTTGCGGCGTCCACCTTTGACGTCCGCAACCGGGGGAAACAGGCCGAAATTCACGTTCATAGGCTGGAAGGTTTTGGCTGCAGCGCCACCGGAAATATGTGTGACCAGCGCCCCCATAGCGGTGGTGTTTGGCGGTGTTGTTAAGGGGGATCCGGTTGCCTCCGCCGCAGCCATCCGCCCTGCCAGCAGCCCCATGGCAGCGCTTTCGACGTAACCCTCAACCCCGGTGATCTGGCCAGCAAATCGGATATTTGGGCGCGATTTCAGCCGCATATTTGTGTCAAGCAGCCTCGGCGAGTTGATAAAAGTGTTGCGGTGAATGCCGCCCAGCCGGGCGAAGCGGGCATTTTCCAGCCCCGGGATCAAGGCGAAAACCCGGGTCTGATCGGCGTATTTCATCTTGGTCTGGAAGCCGACGATATTGAATAAGGTGCCAAGGGCGTTGTCGCGACGCAACTGCACCACGCCATGGGCTTTGACGTCTGGTGCATGGGGATTGGTCAATCCAACGGGTTTCATCGGGCCAAAGCGCAAGGTTTCGCGACCGCGTTCAGCCATCACCTCAATCGGCAGGCAGCCGTCAAAATAGGGGGTGTCTTTTTCCCAGTCCTTGAATTCTGTTTTGCCAGTCTCCAGCAGAGCATCGATGAACGCCTCGTAAGTCGCTTGATCCATTGGACAGTTCAGATAGGCGGTGCGCTCTTCCTCGGTTTCTCCCTTGTCATAGCGGGACTGAAACCAGGCTTTGCTCATGTCGATGCTGTTGGCATAGACGATGGGTGCTATGGCATCAAAAAAAGCCAGGGCGGATTCATCTGTCGCCGCAAGAATGCTGTTTGCCAGGGTTTCGGTCGTTAGTGGTCCGGTGGCAATGATTGTCTGGCCCCAGCTGTCGGGCGGCAGTTCGGTGATTTCATCCCGTTCTACTGTGACCAGTGGGTGCCCGGTTAACCGTTCGGTGACAGCCTGCGAAAAAGGTTCCCGGTCCACCGCCAGCGCGCCGCCTGCGGGCAGTTTGAAACGATCGGCCATTTCCATGATCAACGACCCGGCTGCACGCATTTCCCAGTGCAACAGCCCCACGGCGTTTGCCGTGTCATCGTCGGAACGGAAAGAATTGGAGCAGACCAACTCAGCCAGCCCACCGGTTTGATGTGCAAAGGTCCCGGTTTTGGGACGCATTTCGTGCAGGACGACGGGCACACCGGCCTGAACCGCGGCCCAGGCGGCCTCGGATCCGGCCATGCCGCCGCCGATGATATGGATGGGGTCTGTCATAGGCGCGGACTATGACAATCCCGGCCTAATGAAAAGCGATAAGTGATGCCTGATAAGAGTGTCCCCCCTGCAGTAGGGGCACGCAGAGGGGACAGGTACAAGCCTTAAAAGGCTTTAAAGAGCCGGAGTAGATGGGTAGCTGGCTCTCCTACCAGCTACACTGAACTGGAAAGTAAAACCGAGGTAAACAGAAACAAATGCAAAGGCGGGTTTGCAGAAATGTTAAGTAATTTAAACGGCGACATATTTGTCGAAAGCGTCCTCAATCCAGCTTGCAACCTCCCGTAGAGCCAAGTCATTTCGGCGCGTCTCATGATAGACGAGCCAGGCCTGGCGGGGTAGCATTTCACACTCGGTTTCAATTTGCTGCAGCTTACCTGAGCGTTCCATCAGAAATTTAGGACCGACGCCTGGCAAACCGGTTTCAACACATACATTGTGGATCGCCCGAAATCCTGCCAGACGGATTTGGGGGGGGCAACCGAAATGGTTGTGGCCATTTACCATTTCCTGAGTTTCGTCGAGTGAAAAGGGCAGACCGATCCACTGCGACTCTGAGCAGTCGCGAACGCCAAAAATGCCCATTTCGATATTGCCAAGACTTTTAACCACCAAACGACCTTCGTCCGGGCGGACCAGGCGGACCGCGATATCCGCTTCGCCAAAGGCAAGGCTGACAATGTTGTCGTTTGACGATAATTCCAGTCCGATATTTTGGTGATTCCTGAGGTGTTCGGCAAAGTGAAGGCTGAACACGTCATTGATCAGGAAATCCAGAGTTGAAATGCGGATAATGCGCTTGCGCGAAGTCCCGTCTTGGTGGCTGTAGTCAAATTCGGTCAGTTCGTCGCTGAAGCGCGCTGCAATTCCGAATAATTTCTGCCCGTCCGGTGTTAGCTCCCAGTCTTTCGGGCCTTTGACGAACGTAGCGAAGCCGGAAGATTCGTTGATACGTTTGATTCGTCGGGAAACGGTGGCTGTATTTGTCCGCAAATGCCTGGCAGCCTGAGCCATCGAACCAAACCGGGCCAGGGCAACAACGAATTTCAAATCATCCCAGTTTTCCATTAATTCTTCCATAAAGCACAACGGATCACTGCAGTCTGCAAAATCCCGAGGCTGAATTGATAGTAGGTTTTTCGCAATTTGGGCGCAACTGTCAAACTAAAAATTCTACCTAAGGTAGATCGCACAACCTATGGTTAATGCTTGGCTTTTGTTGCAGTGAACTTCGATCTTCTGACCGCTTTTCGGGTAATACTGCTATTTTCTATCCAGTCGGCGGAACCAGACGTACGCGGCTTTTAGATAAAGCGGGCGCAAAAAGCTCATGGGGAATGGCAGCATTTTTTCGGTGTATAATTTTGGCACTTCCAGAATGGACCTCTCCCCCAGCAGCAACTGGGCCAGTGTCCTACCGCTCCAACTGGCCATGGCGACCCCGGAGCCATGATAGGCGAGGCTGGCCCAGGCGGTTTGTTCGTCGTTGATGGGGCCGAGGAACTGGGCCTTTTTGCGGTTCAGGCAGATGAAGCCCGACCAGTTGTAATCGGTTTCCACCTGCCGCCAGGCGGGAAAAATATCGTCGAACTGCCGACGCAGATCCAAGGAAAAGGCCGCTTGTTCCGCCTGGTCACCACTGTTTGCGCCACGACCGCCAAACATCATGCGCCCGTCCGGCAACAAGCGGAAGTAATGCAGCAGAATGCGGCTATCATAGGTCATGTGGTGTGTTGTCCAGCCCTGTTCGGCCTGCTCATCGGAAGTGATTGGGCGGGTGACCAGAATGCTGGACACAGCAGGAAGTGTTCGACCCTTTGACCACTGAGGGATGGATTCTGCAGTGTATCCATTGGTGGCGACGATCAGCTTTTTGGCACGGATTTCGCCGCGGCTGGTTGTGAGAATATGGTGGCCCGCCGACTCGTTGACCTGTTGGACCTCGGTACGCGGGCTGATGGTTGCGCCTGCGTCTGTTGCTGCGTCGGCAAGGGCGTGCAAATAGTTCAGCGGGTGCAGGCCAAACCCCCAGGGCAGGATCATGCCACCATGGAAATCAGGGCTGCTTGCGCCGATATCGCCAAGTTCAGCCTTGTCCATGATCCGCAGGTCAAGACCCAGGATGTCTTTCAGTTCGTCCCGTTCCTTGCGCAGTTCGTTCAAGTGTCGATGGGAATGGGCCACGGCGAGTTCAGCGTTTTCTGCAGGCGTATGGCTTGTTTGTCCGGCCTCAGCGATGAAGTCACGGACCAGTTCGATGGCTTCTTCCTGTACCCGGACGACTGCGCGGGTTTGTTCAAGCCCGTATCTAATTTTGATGTCGGCCAGTGACTTCTTGGTGGATGTGTTCGCGCAGAACCCGCCGTTGCGCCCGGAGGCGCCCCAGCCGATGTGACCCGCTTCGGCCACCACCACGTCCATTCCTGCTTTTGCCAGATAAAGCGCGGCGTTCAGCCCTGTGAAACCACCGCCGATGATCGCAACATCGCAGTCTCGTGAACCGTTTAGCGGGGCTGGGGTGTGGAGCATCGGGGTGGCGGAAGCTTCCCACCAACTGTTTGTCTTGACGGTCGGGTCAGCCGCGTTTGGGTGATAAATCCGTTTCAGCGGCATCCCAATGTTAGTCCTCAGATGCTTCCACTTCCTCATCACCTCGTTCGGCGATGTACGCAACTGATACCACTTCTTCGTCCTTGCTGACATTAAACACCGTCACGCCCGATGATGTCCGTCCCTGCCGGGATATCCCTGCGACCGGGCAGCGGATGGACTGGCCGGTGGAGGTGGCGAGCATAATCTGGTCGTCATCCTCTACGGTAAAAGTGGCGACGATTTTGTCGTTGCGGCGTCCAAGGTTGGCAGCGGCAATGCCCTGACCACCACGCCCTGCAACACGGTATTCATGGGCCGAAGAGCGTTTGCCATAGCCACCGGAAGTGATGGTTAATATCCACTCCTCGGATTCGGCCAGTTCCTGATAGCGTTCCGGGCTGATTTCGCCGCTCTCAACGGTTTCAACTTCGCCACCCTCTTCGCCGGTTTCAGCACGGCGTTGTTTGAAATAGGCGTTGCGTTCGTCCGGCGTTGCAACCACATGCCGGATCACGGCCATGGAGACCACACTGTCACCTTTAGCCAGCCTGATGCCGCGGATACCGGATGAATCCCGCCCCTTGAACACACGCACATCGGTGACCGGGAAGCGGATGACCTTGCCAAGCGCGGTGGTTAGCAGGAAGTCGTTTTCTTCGGTCGCTATCCGCACGTTCACCAGTGCCACGTCCTGAGGCAGTTTCATGGCGATTTTACCGTTGGAGCGTACGTTGGTGAAATCGCTGAGTGCATTGCGCCGCACGCCGCCTTCGCTGGTGGCGAAGACGATGTGCAGGTTGTCCCATTCCTCTTCGGGCGCGTCGACCGGCATGATCGCGGCTATTGATGTACCGGTTGGGATCGGCAGGATATTGACGATGGCTTTGCCGCGCGAATTGCGACCACCCGGCGGCAGGCGCCAGGTCTTCAACTTGTAAACCATTCCGTCGGTGGTGAAAAACAGGAGCGGTGTGTGGGTGTTGGCGACGAACAGGTTGGTGACGAAATCCTCGTCCTTGGTATTCATCCCCTGCAGGCCCTTGCCGCCGCGTTTCTGTTCGCGGAAATCGGCCAGCAGGGTGCGCTTGATGTAGCCCGAGTTGGTGATTGTCACGACCATCTCTTCGCGCTCGATCAGGTCTTCATCATCCAGATCACCGCCGTATTCGACGATTTCGGAACGGCGGGGGACCGCGAATTGTTCTTTTACTTCAGCCAGTTCGCCGGAAATGATGGCCATGATCCGGTCGCGCGAGCGCAGGATATCAAGGTGGTCTTTGATCTTGGTTGCCAGTTCCTGCAACTCATCGGTGACTTCCTTTACCCCCATGGCGGTCAGGCGTTGCAGGCGCAGCTCCAGAATGGCGCGGGCCTGGGTCTCGCTGAGGAAATAGGTGCCGTCGTCGTTCATCGTGTGGCTGGGATCGTCGATCAGGCGGATGTAGTCCGCGATGTCCTGGGCCGGCCAGCGCCGGGTCATCAGCTTTCCTCGTGCCTCTGCCGGGTCCGCCGAACTGCGGATTGAGGCGACGATTTCGTCCACGTTGGAGACCGCCACGGCAAGACCGCAAAGCACATGGCTGCGCTCACGCGCCTTGCGCAGTTCATAAGCGGTGCGGCGGGCGACGACCTCTTCACGGAAGGTGATAAAGCTGGTCAGGAACTTGCGCAGGTCGAGCTGCTCGGGTTTGCCACCGTTCAGCGCCAGCATGTTGCAACCGAAACTGGTTTGCATCGGTGTGAAGCGGAACAACTGGTTCAGCACCACCTCTGGCGTAGCATCGCGCTTCAGTTCGACAACGACACGCACGCCAACGCGGTCGCTTTCGTCCTGCACGTGGGCGATGCCTTCGATCTTTTTGTCACGCGCCATTTCGGCGATGCGTTCGATCATCGTGGCTTTGTTCACCTGGTAGGGGATTTCGTCGAGGACGATGGCAAAGCGGTCCTTGCGGATTTCTTCTACCCGGGTTTTGGAGCGGACAATCACGCTGCCACGCCCCTCGGTATAAGCTTTGCGCGCACCCGAGCGGCCGAGGATGATGCCACCCGTAGGGAAGTCGGGTGCGGGGACATATTGCATCAGCGCAATGGAATCCAGATCCGGATCTTCGATCAGCGCCTGAGTGGCGTCGATAACTTCGCCAAGGTTATGGGGAGGGATGTTGGTGGCCATGCCAACGGCAATGCCACCCGCACCGTTGACCAGCATGTTGGGATAGCGGGCGGGCAGGACCGTGGGTTCGCGCTCCTTGCCGTCGTAGTTGTCCTGAAATTCGACCGTGTCCTTGTCTATATCGGCCAGCAGAAAATCGGTCGGTTTGTCGAGCCGAGCCTCGGTATAGCGCATGGCCGCCGGATTATCGCCGTCCATGGAGCCGAAATTGCCCTGACCGTCAATCAGCGGCAACGACATCGAGAAATCCTGCGCCATGCGCACCAACGCATCGTAGATCGCCGAGTCACCGTGCGGATGGTAGCTGCCCATCACGTCGCCAACGGATTTGGCAGATTTGCGATAAGGTTTGGAATGGATGTAGCCGCTCTCGTGCATCGAGTAGAGAATCCGGCGGTGGACCGGTTTCAGGCCATCTCGCAAATCCGGAATGGCACGGCTGACGATTACGCTCATCGCATAGTCGAGATAGGACGATTTCATCTCGTCTTCGATGGCGATTTGGGGCCCGTCGTAGGGGGGATTTTCCGGCATTTCGTCCCGGGGGTTTTCTGTCTCGTCGCTCAAAGGGCAGGCTTTCGTGATTTCCACAATATTTTGTGGTCTGCTTATAGCAATTCCGCAGGATAAGGGCAACGATTGGGGGCGGAAAATGGACGATTTCCGTTGGATTTCTCCAACTATTCAACCAAAGGTCGCAGGCCCGTCGCGAAGGCCGCTCAGAGCCGGTTTTTGGTGATCCGCTCCAGCCGTATTCGCACGCTCTTTTCGACCAATGGCGGGGCGTCCTTGCCGGCTATTTCAGCCATGCGGCGGAACACGGTGTCATGCTGGAGCAGACCGTACATCAGTTGCATGACAAATTGGGCAGCGACAGGGTCTTCGTTCTGTTGTGCCTCGATCCGGGCAATCAGGTTTTCCACCATGTCGCCCTGTTTGGTCCAGAAACCGATGACCCCGTCATAAAGCGGGCCACTTTCGTTGACCCGGGCGTTGGGGGGCCAGGGGCGGTTTGGGTAATAATTGCGACGTTCGGTTTCAGCGAGTTTGACGGTGCTGGCCAGCAGGGACCCGGCAAGACCAAGTGCGCGTTGTGCGCTGCTGGTTCCGTGATCAGCGAAAGTGTCGCAAACCGAAGTCAGCCAACGGGAGTTCAATTCACTGCAAATCTGTTCGGTGTGATTGCTGGTGATGCGTCTGAACAGAGCAAGACCTGGGCCAGCACCTTTGGTTTTGCGGATGGCGACGATGCAGCAGGCCAGCAAATGGGCAAGGCGGGACTGGCCGATGAATTCAGGCAATAGTTTATGGAAATGCTCGTTCAGGTTTTTGCTGCGCCCCGGCCAAGTGCCGCCGAGTTTGCCGCGCAGAAGGTCACTGGCAAACGGTTCAAGATCGACATCTTCATCGGGTAGCGCCTTATCTGCCCTGGTGGCGGCAATTTTTTCATCCGTGAAGAAACCAGACCAGAGTTGCCAGATCGTGGGTTCGGGCTGTGGAGTCAGCACGACCATACCCTTAGCCTTGCCGCCCGGTGCATATCCTAGTTGCCGGTAGTCTTCGATAAACTTGGCTTGGATGCGATTTTGCTGGGCTTTGGTGGGCCTAAGGTCAGGCGCGGTTTTACTGGTGTTGCGGATGTGGGGAACCGGGTCTGCAAGACCAAGACTTTGGCGCAATGGCTCAAAATCCGCAGCCAGGTTTTCCTGTCGCAGGATTGTACCGGCAAGGTTGAGGCAGTTGTAAGGATGGGTCTGCGCGATGATATGGTGCTTGAAATTGGCTTCCAGATATCGCTGCGACCGGTCAAACGGCACCTTGTCGTCTTCCAGAACCGCCAGCGCAATGTCTACGGTCAGGTCCGGCCAGACCGGAGCGTTGTAGGGGCCGGGATAATCCGGGTTGCCGAATTTGAACATGCGCACGGCAGACAGAAACCGGGCTTCCGGATCGCGGACGACGGCAAAGGATGGCAGGTTGTGCCATTCTGTCGGGATATGCCCAAAGGCGCGTTGCTCGATCCGGCCTTTCCAAAACGACCGCAGCGATGTGCCGGCGCATTTAGGCACATGGATCAGAACCGCGTCCGGGTTTTTCAGCAACAGGCAGGTCATTTGCAAAGTTCCCGATGGAAAGTTGCATAAATTCTAGACTGGTTGATCAGATGGGGCAAATGCGTTGTAGCGCTGGATCAGAACGGAATTTCATCATCCAGGTCGCTGCTGCCGCTGCTGCCGCTGCTGGACTGGCCGCCTTGGCTGCCACCGCTATAACCGCCGCCATAATCGCCGCCGCCGCCCTGTCCGCCGCTGTCGCTCCGGCCATCCAGCATGGTCAGCGTTCCGTTGAAGCCCTGTAAAACCACTTCGGTCGAATAGCGGTCATTGCCGCTCTGATCCTGCCATTTACGGGTTTGCAGCTGGCCTTCGACAAATACCTTTGATCCCTTGCGCAAGTACTGCTCGCAGACTTTGACCAGCCCTTCGGAAAAAATCGCCACTGAATGCCATTCGGTGCGCTCACGGTTCTCACCGGTATTCTTGTCGCGCCAGCGTTCAGATGTGGCGATGCGCAAGTTGCAGACCCGGCCACCGTTCTGGAACGAGCGGATTTCCGGGTCACGTCCCAGATTGCCAATCAGCATTACCTTGTTCAAACTTCCAGCCATTGCATATCTCCCTGCCGATTCTGTCGTGCATTCCTGTTCTGACAGAGTTGTTAACCATCTTCTCCATGCCCCGCAACCAGTGAAGATTTGGTGAAAATCTGCAGCAAACTGTCGGGGTGCTGCGGCGTACTGGTAATATCTCGCGAAAAAGATTATAGAAACCAGTGAAACGAGGTAGTGGGGATAGTAAGGAATGCGCAGGGTTCTGATCGGACTTGTGATTGCCTCTTTGGCTGCTGCGCCCATGGCGCAGGCCGCCAGCATTTTCAAATCCTCAAAATCGCGCTCCCGGATATCGGCGAGCCATTCAAAGTTGATCGACAGCCGGCTGGCAACGCAATATTCCAGTTCCTCGCGGCTATTGCCCAACGCCAACCGGCTTGACCTCATTCCACGCTACAAGGGGAATTATAAGGGAGTCTACAAGCCGATGGCCGAAGCAGCAGCGCGCAAATACGGCGTTCCGGTGGATCTGTTCAACCGGCTGGTACAGCAGGAAAGCGGCTGGAATCCCAAAGCGAAATCCCACGCTGGCGCGATTGGTCTGGCCCAGCTGATGCCGTTTACCGCCCGCAAACTTGGGGTGAACCCCTACGATCCAAAGCAGAATCTCGATGGCGGCGCGCGGTATCTGAAGCAGATGTATAACAAGTTCCGCTCCTGGCGGCTGGCGCTGGCGGCCTATAACGCCGGGCCAAAAGCGGTTGAGAAGTACAACGGTGTGCCGCCCTACAGAGAAACCCGGAACTACGTGAAGTCGATTCTGGGGAATTGAGCAGAGGCTCCCGCCAAATCCGCGTGAATTAAATATTCACCCATCTTTGTTGGGTGTGGCCTCGCTGCGCTCGGTGTATGGAGTTGGTACGTTTTGCTTTAGATAGGCGTTTTCGGTTTTACTGAGAGGCCGTTTCGCGACAGGTCTGCCCGAAACAGGCCATTTCAATGGTGATGTGGCGATTCTTCGAAGCCTCAACCCCAAGTCCGCCAAATCGGATCGCTGCGCGAGGGTTGACCCTTCAAAGAATCACCGTTGTTCTTATTATGTTCTTTTGTTAATGTTGGCTTTATCCGCGCAATGAATTAGCTAAGGCGGGTAACTTTGGGACTCATTAATGGCCGAGCTGAAAAACATCGAAATTCGTGGCGCGCGCGAGCATAATCTGAAGTCGATTGACGTTGATATTCCCCGTGATCGGCTTGTGGTGATCACCGGGCTGAGCGGTTCGGGCAAGTCCTCGCTGGCTTTTGACACGATCTATGCCGAGGGGCAGCGCAGATACGTGGAATCGCTGTCGGCCTATGCGCGGCAGTTTCTGGATATGATGCAGAAACCGGATGTGGATCACATTTCGGGCCTGTCGCCGGCGATTTCAATTGAGCAGAAGACGACGAGCAAGAACCCGCGCTCTACCGTGGGGACCGTGACCGAGATTTACGACTATATGCGGTTGCTGTTTGCCCGGGTCGGGACGCCGTATTCACCCGCCACCGGACTGCCGATCGAGGCGCAGCAGGTGAGCGAGATGGTGGATCGGATCATCGCCATGGAAAACGGCACGCGATGTTATCTTCTCGCCCCGATTGTGCGGGACAGGAAGGGTGAATATCGCAAGGAATTTCAGGAGCTTAAGAAGCAGGGATTCCAACGGGTCAAGGTTGATGGCGCGTTTTACGAGCTGGATGACACCCCGGAACTGGACAAGAAATTCCGCCATAACATCGACGTTGTGGTGGATCGACTGGTGGTCAAGGAAGGGCTGGGAACCCGGCTGGCGGACAGTCTGCGCACAGCGCTCGATCTGGCTGACGGGATTGCAATCCTTGAAACTGCGCCGCGAGAGGGAGAGCCCGAGCGGATCACGTTTTCGGAGAATTTCGCCTGTCCGGTAAGCGGCTTTACAATTCCGGAAATTGAACCCCGGTTGTTTTCTTTCAACGCGCCGTTCGGAGCCTGTCCGGAATGTGACGGGCTTGGGGTGGAGTTGTTTTTTGACGAGCGGTTGGTGGTGCCGGACCCGACGATTTCGCTTTATGCCGGGGCGCTGGCACCCTGGGCTAAAGGCAAGTCGCCGTATTTCCGCCAGACGATTGAGGCGATTGCCCGGCATTACGAGTTTGACAAGGATTTGGAGTGGCGGGAGTTGCCGCAAAAGGTGCAGCAGGTGATGCTGCGCGGATCGGGCGATGAGGAGATCAAGTTCCGTTATGACGAGGGCGGTCGCGTCTATGAAATCTCGCGTTCCTTTGAGGGTGTGATCCCGAATATGGAGCGGCGCTATCGCGAGACTGATTCCAACTGGATTCGGGAGGAGTTTGAACGCTATCAGAACAACCGGCATTGTGGGACCTGTGATGGTTTCCGGCTGCGCCCTGAAGCGCTGGCGGTGAAAATCGGCGGGCTGCACGTTGGGCAAGTGGTGCAGATGTCGATTTCCGAGGCGCTGGAGTGGGTTGAGGCGGTTCCTGCCACGCTGAACCAGCAGAAGAACGAGATTGCCCGCGCGATTCTGAAGGAAATCCGCGAGCGGCTTGGGTTTCTGGTCAACGTCGGGCTGAATTACCTGACCCTTTCGCGGGCTTCCGGGACATTATCCGGGGGTGAGAGTCAGCGCATTCGTCTGGCCAGCCAGATCGGGTCCGGGCTTACGGGCGTGCTTTATGTGCTGGATGAGCCCTCGATTGGGTTGCATCAGCGCGATAATGACCGGCTGCTGGTAACGCTGAAGAACCTGCGCGACCAAGGCAATACCGTGATCGTCGTCGAGCATGACGAAGAGGCGATCCGCTCGGCTGATTATGTGCTCGATATCGGGCCCGGAGCCGGGGTGCATGGCGGAGAGATCATTGCCAAGGGCACACCGGGGCAGATCGAGAGATGCAAGAAATCAATTACCGGTCAGTATCTTACCGGCCAGAGGCAGGTTCCAATTCCGATGGAACGGCGGGTTGGGAACGGCAAGAATGTTGTTGTTGAAGGTGCGACCGGCAACAACTTGAAAAGCGTGACGGCCAAGTATCCGCTGGCGACATTCACCTGTATCACCGGGGTGTCGGGTGGTGGCAAATCAACCCTGACGATTGAAACTTTGTTCAAGACCGCCTCGATGCGGTTGAATGGAGCGAAACAAACGCCGGCACCTTGTGAGGCCATCAGGGGGCTGGAGTATCTCGATAAAGTTATCGACATCGACCAGCGCCCCATAGGGCGCACGCCGCGCTCTAACCCGGCGACCTATACCGGGGCGTTCACACCGATCCGCGATTGGTTTGCCGGGCTGCCCGAGGCCAAGACGCGCGGCTATAAGCCGGGGCGGTTTTCCTTCAACGTCAAAGGCGGGCGCTGTGAGGCGTGTCAGGGTGATGGCGTTATCAAGATCGAGATGCATTTTTTACCGGATGTTTATGTGACTTGCGAGAGTTGCCGGGGTAAGCGTTACAACCGCGAAACGCTGGAAGTTTTGTTTAAAGGCAAGAGCATAGCGGACATTCTTGATATGACGGTCGGGGATGCAGAACAATTTTTCCGCGCCGTTCCCGCAATCCGCGACAAGATGACTGCGCTGCTGAGGGTTGGGCTTGGCTATATCAAGGTTGGGCAACAAGCGACGACCTTGTCAGGCGGCGAAGCACAACGGGTGAAACTGTCCAAAGAGCTGAGCAAACGGTCAACCGGAAGGACGCTCTACATTCTGGATGAGCCGACGACGGGGCTGCATTTTGAGGATGTGCGGAAACTACTGGAAGTGCTGCATGAACTGGTGGATCAGGGCAATTCGGTGCTGGTGATCGAACACAATCTGGATGTGATCAAGACTGCGGACCATATCATCGATATCGGGCCGGAGGGCGGCGACGGTGGCGGCGAGATCGTCGCCACCGGGACACCGGAGGAAGTGGCGGAGAATCCGAAGAGTTATACCGGGCAGTATTTGAAGGAGTTGCTGGCCGCCAGCAAAGTTGCTGCTGAGTAGGTTGGTTTGGTGTCATCTCTGGGACTCTCCCAGGGGATCTGCATGTAGTTTGGCGGGCAGCCTGTAGCGCGGGGGCCCAGTTCGGAGGTCAGGACAGTAAGCACGACGGTCGCCCGTTACTGGTCCCAGTCGTGCGGTCGTTTGTCCAGAAAGGCGGCGATGCCCTCTGCGGTGTCGCGGAACAGCATGTTCTGGACCATGACATCGCCAGCGTAGCGGTAAGCCTCTGCAATCGGCATTTCAATTTGGTTATAGAACGCCTCTTTGCCGATTTTCACCGCGGCGCCAAGTTTGCTGGAGACGGTTTCGGCAAGCTCGCGGGTTGCTGAGTCGAGATCCTCTTTTGGCACCGCTTTGTTGATCAAACCGATTTCAACCGCCCGGTCCGTGTCGATGAATTGTCCGGTTGTTGCCATTTCAAACGCCTGTTTTCTCGGGACATTCCGGCTGAGCGCAACCACCGGAGTGGAACAGAACAGGCCAATGTTCACACCGTTGACGCCAAAACGGGTACCTTCTGCTGCCACGGCCATGTCACAGGTGGCGACAAGCTGGCAGCCAGCGGCGGTGGCGATGCCATGGGGTTGGGCAATGACCGGCTGGGGCAAAGCGCGGATCGCCAGCATGACTTCAGCGCAGCGGGAGAACAGGTCGGCAAAGTAGTCCTTGCCGCCATCCTCGGCCTGCCGTCCGGCGGTCATTTCCTTCAGATCGTGCCCGGCGCAAAAGGCCTTGCCGGAACCGCGCAGGATGACGGCGCGGATTGAACTGTCCTGCGACAGGGCAATGAGTTCGGCTTTCAGGGCAGCGAGCATGGAGTCCGACAGGGCGTTCAGGGATTTCGGGGAATTCAGCGTCAACTCCGCCACCGCGCCCGTGTCGTTGCGTAACAGAATGTTTTCGGACATGTTTGCCCCTTGTTTGAGTGGCGGTTTTGGCAGAGCCTATTCGTGATCAGCTTCGAGGGAAAGAGCCGGATGTCGTTGAAAATGTCTATCGAAGAGTTGCGAGAATTCATGGCCGACGTATTCCCGCAGGTTGATGACGCTTTCGAGGTGACGGAACTGGCACCTAATGTAATTACTGTGCGGATGAAAATCTCGGACCGGCATCTGCGTCCCGGTGGCACGGTGTCAGGGCCATCGATGTTCTTGCTGGCGGACTGCGCCTATTATCTGGCGACACTGGCGATGATCGGGCCTAAAGCGCTGGCAGTAACGACAAATTGTTCGATTGACTTTCTGCGAAAACCCGCGCCGGGGGATATGTTTGCCAAGGCCCGGGTGCTGAAACTGGGCAAAATGCTGAGTGTTGGCGATGTGTTGCTGTTTTCGGAAGGGGTGAGTGAACCGGTTGCACGGGCCAGTTTGACCTATTCGATTCCGCCGGTCAAATAACCGACAAATCGTCGCGCAGCCAGTTCAGGTACTCAGACAAAGCTTCTTCATTGCGTGAGCAGTACGACCATTTCTGGAATCGGCGCACAGTAATAAAATCTGCTCGCTTCAACAATTCCAGGTGACGGCTGATTGTTGGCTGGCTGACCTTCAGTTTTGCCGCGATAAGCTGCATGCAAACCCCGAACGCTTCCGGATCGGCAGATTCCTGATGTGAAAAGTGGTTCTTTGGGTTTTTAAGAAGCCTTAATACCTCCATTCGGACATCGCTTGAAAGTGCCTTGACCTGATCATTTCTTTTGTTCATATATTTTACAATATAGCTAAAATGCTAAATGTAAATGCAAGGATCAGAATATGCTTGTACTTGACCAAAGGTTTTCATTCAGAGAACAATCTGTTGCCTGGGGGTGCCTGGGGGATGGTGATCCTGTCGTGTTAATCCATGGGTTTCCCTGGAATGCACAGGCCTGGCGCAGAATCGCACCGTGGTTGGCGAAAACCCACAAGGTGTATTTCTTTGATATGGTCGGCACGGGTCTGTCACAGAGTTCTACCAGACAGAATGTAACTGAAAGCGTACAGAGCGACCTGCTGGAAGCGCTTTTCAAACACTGGTGTCTTGATGCGCCGCAGGTTGTCGGGCACGATTTTGGCGGTCTGGCAGCGCTGCGCGGTCATTTTGTAAATGGTCTGACCTACGCGAAGTTACACCTCATCAATGCTGTTGCGGTTTTGCCTTCGGGTTCACCGTTTTATGCGCATGTCGCCCATCACGAAGATGCATTTGCGGGAATGCCGGACTATGCATTTGAGGCCTTATTCAAAGCTTATGTCGAAAACGCTGCACATTACCCGCTGAGACATGACGCCGGAGAGTGTTATCTAGCCCCCTGGAGAGGGGAGGATGGAAAAGCGGCCTTTTTCCGCCAGATCGCTCAGGCAGACAATCAGAACATTCAGGAGGTGCAGGGTCTTTACAAGCAGACGGATTTCGATGTTCACATTCTGTGGGGTGTTGAGGATACCTTCATACCACTTACTCAGGGGCGGGAACTGGAAGAGTTGTTAAGAGCAGCGAGTTTTACTGAAATATCGGATGCCGCCCATATTGTTCAGGAAGATGCTCCTGAAGCAATCGTGGCGACACTTATGCGAAATATGTGAGGGTATTCTAAAGTACTAAAACTGGGGTAAAATAATACCTATTTTGTAATATACTGTTATTGCTGACTTTAATCACCTCTGTGGGTGTTGACTTGACCGCCTCACACGCTAAAACCCGCTTCAGAATTCAACGGATGCCGTTGGCAACCGTGTAACCTTCCTCATTTGGGATGAAACCGATGAAAACCTTCTCAGCGACTCCTGCTGATATCGACAAGAAATGGATCCTGATCGACGCTGAAGGCGTTGTTCTGGGTCGTCTTGCGTCGATTATTGCCATGCGTCTGCGTGGCAAGCATAAAGCCAGCTTTACGCCGTCGATGGACATGGGTGACAATGTGATTGTCATCAATGCCGAAAAAATTCAGATGACCGGCAAGAAACGCACCGACAAAATCCACTATTGGCATACCGGGTATCCGGGCGGCATCAAATCCCGCACTGCAGGCCAGATTCTAGAAGGCGCACATCCTGAACGCCTGGTGACTAAAGCTGTTCAGCGCATGTTGCCCGGTGGCCCTTTGAGCCGCGTGCAGATGACGAACCTGCGGGTTTATGCCGGAACCGAGCACCCGCATGAGGCGCAATCGCCTGAAGTTTTGGACGTAAAAGCCATGAACCCTAAAAACACCCGGAGCCAATCATGAGCGACGAAATCAAATCACTGGATGATCTGAAGGACGCTGTTGAAGGCTCCGAAGAGATTGTCATCAACCACGAAGAAATGCCCCCAGCGCGCGAACCTGTGCGGGACGATCTGGGCCGTTCTTACGCCACCGGCAAACGGAAAGATGCGGTTGCCCGGGTCTGGATCAAGCCAGGTTCCGGCAAAGTGACCGTGAACGGTCGCCCTCTGGAAGTGTATTTCGCACGTCCGGTTTTGCGCATGGTTCTGAACCAAGCCTTTGAAGTGGCGGGTGTGGAAGGCGAATTTGACGTTATGGCAACGGTCAAGGGCGGCGGTCTGTCTGGTCAGGCTGGTGCGGTCAAACACGGCATTTCCAAAGCGCTGCAGCTTTATGAACCATCGCTGCGTGCGCCGCTGAAAGCCGCTGGCTTCCTGACCCGCGACGCGCGGGTTGTGGAACGCAAAAAATACGGTAAGCGCAAAGCCCGCCGGAGCTTCCAGTTCTCGAAACGCTGATTTTTTCAAATCTCAGAATTTGGAAGGGCCTGCGTTTCGTGGGCCCTTTTCTTTTGGCGCAACAGATGATCAATTGCGCGGAACGCGGGTAAGGTAATTCATATGCCGGTCGGAATTTTTGACAGTGGATTGGGCGGCTTAACCGTCTTCAACGCGATCCGGCAGCGCATGCCGGAGCAGCCGCTGTTGTATCTGGGGGATAACAAACACACACCCTATGGCGTACGCGATCCTGAAGACATCTATGAACTGACAGTGAGAAATACCCAGCAGTTGTTTGATCAGGGGTGTGATCTGGTGATTCTGGCTTGCAACACCGCGTCTGCGGTAGCGCTGAGACGGATGCAGGAAACCTGGATACCTAGCAACAAACGCGTGCTGGGGGTTTTTGTACCCCTGATCGAAGCACTGACAGAGCGGAAATGGGGCGATAACTCTCCGCCCCGTGAGGTCGCGGTGAATCAAGTGGCTCTTTTTGCGACGCCTGCAACCGTGGCCAGCCGGGCGTTTCAGCGCGAGCTGGCATTTCGCGCGGTTGGTGTGGATGTGGAGGCGCAGCCCTGTGGCGGGCTGGTCGATGCGCTGGAGATGAACGATCTGGAACTGGCCGAGGCGATGGTGCATTCCCATGTGGCGGCGCTGTTGCGGCGGATGCCAAAACCGCAGGCTGCCGTTCTTGGTTGTACCCATTACCCGATCCTGGAGCACGTGTTTCAGGAGGCATTGGGGCCAGACGTTACGGTTTATTCCCAGGGCAATCTGGTTGCTGCCAGCCTTGAAGATTACCTGCGACGACACCCGGATCTGATTGGCGCCGACGGGGCAACCCGATGCATGACGACCGGTGATCCGAAATCCGTAAGCGTGGCGGCGACACGGTTTCTGGGCAAACACATGGTGTTTGAAGCCGCATAAAGCATTGGCGCGAACAATGCGAGGGCGGCTGATTGCACGGTTGCTGAAAATCCCTTACATCACACATACGACTGAACTGGAGAGAGCTGATGACACAGCCAAAAAACATCGCGATTTTAGGGGCTTCCGGTTATACGGGGGCGGAACTGGTGCGCCTGATTGCAACGCATCCGGGGATGGAAATCCGCGCGATGACGGCTGACCGAAAGGCCGGACAGGAGATGGGCGCGGTATTTCCCCACCTGCGTCATCTGGATTTGCCGGTGTTGTGCCGGATTGAAGACGTAGATTTTGCCGGGATCGATCTGGTGTTTTGCGCTTTGCCGCACGCGACCTCACAGGAGGTCATCAGGTTTTTGCCAGAGCATGTGAAAGTGGTTGATCTGTCGGCAGATTTCCGGATCCGGGATCCGGAGGTCTATGCGAAATGGTACGGTGGAGAGCATACCGCAATGTCGCTGCAGGCCGAGGCGGTTTACGGGCTGACGGAATACTACCGTGAAGAGATCAAATCGGCGCGTCTTGTGGCCGGGACCGGGTGTAACGCAATGACCGGGCTAATGCCGGTTTTGCCGTTACTATATGCCGGGGTGATTGATCCCGATGACATCATAATTGATCTGGCCACTGGAGTGTCCGGCGCGGGCCGGTCGGCCAAAGAAGGTGTGATCCATTCCGAGGTTTCCGAAGGCTATAAGGCCTATAACGTGGCTAAACACCGGCATATGGCGGAGTTTGATCAGGAGATGTCGCTGGCAGCCGGGCAGCCCGTTGAGGTAACCTTCACGCCACATTTATTGCCTCAAAACAGGGGGATACTCGCGACAGTTTACGTAAAAGGCGAGGCGCAGGCAATCTATGATGCCCTGGTGGCGAAATACGCTAACGAGCCTTTCGTTTATGTACTGCCGTTTGACGAAGCCCCGGCAACGCAGCATGTGCGCGGCTCGAATTACTGCCATATCGGGGTGATCCCGGACCGTCGTCCGGGCCGGGTCATGGTGTTTTCGGCGCTGGATAACCTGACAAAAGGGTCGTCGGGACAGGCGATTCAGAACGCCAACCTGATGCTGGGACTGCCGGAAACCCAGGGCCTGGAACTGGCACCGCTGTTTCCGTGATTCGCGCGCTCTATACGATTTTTCGGGAGGCGGTTTCCGCCTTTCTGAGACGTGAGGGCGATTTACATGCAGGTTACATCGCTTACGCGCTGTTGCTGGCGATTTTTCCGTTTCTGATATTTGCGGTATCGCTGACCGGTCTGATCATCGGAGAATCGCGCAGCAGCGAAGCGGTGGGGGTTTTGTTTGACTTCGCGCCGCAATACCTGGCCGAAGTGCTGGAACCGGTGCTGGTGCAGGTTCTGTCGCAGTCGCACAGCCTGTTTACGTTGTTTATTGTGCTGGCAATCTGGGCCGCGATGCGGGCCGTGGAAGCCATCAACATGGCCTTTGAACGCACTTACAGTGAGCGAGGCGGTGCTGTCTGGGCCATACGCAAGGCCAAGGCCGTTGTTGTGGTGATCGTGGCGGCTGTTGTGACGGTGGTGCTCGGCCTGTCGATCCTGTTAGCGCCGGTTTTGATCAATCTGGTGGAGGGCTATACAACGGTTGATTTGCCTCAGAACCTGCTCCTGACGCGCTATGCTGTTGGAACAATGGTGTTTTACTTGTTTTTGTGGAGTCTGCACTGGTTTTTGCCTAACCATCACGCGCGGGGATATGCAATCTGGCCCGGGGCGCTGACCTCAACCGTACTTTGGGTAGCGATGGCAACGGGCATGTCGATCTATCTGGCCTACGCGGGCAGCTATACCGTGGCTTATGGTGCGCTTTCAGGCATTGTGGTCACCATGCTGTTTCTGTATTTCTCCGGCGCGATTATTATTTTCGGGGCCGAGATGAACGGGGCGGTCCGGCGCTACAAGGAAGGGCGTGTCTGAATGGCGGGTTTGAAGAAAAAGCGGCGCATACAGCTGATTGTCGTCGGGTTCGTGTTATTGGCGCTGGCAGCCGTGCTGATTGGCTACGCAGCCAAAGATGGGATTGAGTTTTTTCGCAGCCCCAGCCAGGTAGCTGAGACACCGCCTTCGCCAAACGAGACATTTCGCATTGGCGGGCTGGTGGCTGAAGGGTCGCTGGTCAAATCCGGCGAGACTGCCCGTTTCACTGTCACGGATGGCGGTGCGTCTGTTCCGGTTTCCTTTACCGGTATTCTGCCCGATCTGTTTGGTGAGGGTCAGGGGATGATTGCAACCGGAAAACTGGTAGACGGCACATTCCAAGCCACTGAAATCCTTGCAAAACACGATGAGGATTACCTGCCAAAAGAAGTCGCAGATGCGCTAAAAGAGCAGGGTGTTTATCAGCCTACTTCCGAGTAGCGAACTCTGGTCTTACCAAAAATTAGTATAAAGTGCCTAACGTTTTCACGAATTGAAACTTGGTGGATGGCGATGGCCCACGTTGATGAAATTGCCCGTGAAATTGTGCACCGCGAGGGCGGATATGTGAATGATCCGGATGATCCCGGCGGAGCGACGAATTTTGGTGTGACGATCCACACCATGCGGCGTCTGGGGCTGGATCTGACGGATGATGGGAAGGTCGACGCTGCGGATGTCCGGCGGCTGAGCGAGGCCCAGGCCGTGCAGATATTCAAGGATCACTATTATCACCGTCCGAAAATCAGCCAGCTGCCGGTGAAATTGCAGGCCAGCGTATTTGACATGTATGTGAACGCGGGCGGCAATGCGGTGAAAATTCTGCAACGGATGCTGGCAACATTTGGCGAGGTGGTCAGTGTTGACGGGGCGTTGGGGCCGCAGACGATCATGGCAGTAAAACGCGCGGCGGGGACGGCACCGGATCATATTGTCGACGCCTACGGGATAGAGCGGCGCAATTATTACTACCGGCTGGCGGACCGGCGGGCGGCTTCTCGCAAATACGCCCGGCGGAGGGATGGCGGCAAGGGTGGCTGGATTGTGCGGGCTGAGGAGTTCATTGCGGCGAAATATCATCTGTCGGCGCGGGAACATAAAGAGAGGTGTGCAAAATGGGGTTGATGGGAAATATTTTTGGTGTTGGCCGGGCCGTTCGCGAAGTGGCAGAAGTGTTTGTTCCCAACAAGACGGACAACCAGAAATTTGAGCATCTGGAACACGCAGCGGCGCTAAAGCAATACGGTGCCGAGTTTCGCCAATCACAAGGAATTTTTGACGGTTTTGTCAATGGTTTGAACCGGTTGCCGCGCCCCGTTTTGGCTCTCGGAACGGTTGGTCTGTTCGTTTACGCGATGGTGGAGCCGGTGGGTTTCTCGCTTCGAATGGAGGGGCTTGATACGGTGCCGCGCGAATTGTGGTGGCTTTTAGGGGCGGTCGTTTCGTTCTATTTTGGCGCGCGGGAGTTGCATCATCAGCGCGTACGGGCCGAGCGGCGGAAGCGGACGGTGCCGGTGGGAATCGCGAGCATACCTGAGCCGGGAGACGGCAATGCAGCGGTGGCAGATTGGTTGCGGGGGCGGGGGTGAATTCCGCATTATTAGCACGTCATCACCCGGCTTGGCTGGGGGATCCCCGGTTGCAGAATTGCCCCAACAAGTCTAGCAATGACGTATGATCGAGGGTGGCTTTTACTTTGCACGCGACCAAATACCGCCACTGGCGATGAAGTGATTTCCTCTTGGTCAGTAAGCGTCTATATTGCCTGACGAAAACAGGCTTGCCCAATGATCACCGAACTCGGACATTTCGCCATTCTTCTGGCTTTTTGCATCTCGCTCATTCAGATGAGCGTGCCGCTGGTTGGTGCGCAAAAGCGCTGGAGCAACTGGATGCAATCAGCCAGTGTTACCTCCAGCCTGCAGTTCCTTTTGGTTGCCTTTGCCTTCGGCGCGCTGACCTGGGCCTTTATCACTTCGGATTTTTCTGTGCGGCTGGTGGCGGCACATTCCCATTCGGCTAAACCGATGCTCTACAAAATCAGTGGCGTTTGGGGGAATCACGAAGGCTCGATGCTGTTGTGGATCCTGATTCTGGTGTTCTATGGGGCGCTGGTTGCTTGGTTTGGCGGAAACTTGCCAACAGCGCTGAAAGCACGGGTTCTGGCGGTGCAGTCGATGATATCAGCGGCGTTTCTGGGGTTTCTGATTTTTACCTCGAATCCGTTTCTGCGGCTCGCCCAGGCTCCGGTGGATGGCAATGATCTCAATCCGCTGCTGCAGGACCCGGGCCTCGCGTTTCATCCGCCGTTTTTGTATCTCGGATATGTCGGGCTTTCTATGTCGTTCAGCTTTGCGGTTGCTGCGTTGATCGAGGGGCGGGTTGACGCCGCCTGGGCGCGGTGGGTGCGGCCCTGGACCTTGCTGGCCTGGATCACGCTGACCATCGGCATCGGGCTTGGCTCCTGGTGGGCCTATTACGAGCTTGGCTGGGGCGGCTGGTGGTTCTGGGACCCGGTCGAGAACGCC
>JAAEUI010000536.1 GCA_024227475.1 Paracoccaceae bacterium
GCTTCGAGCTATCCGCCAGCTTCAGGGAAAGCCCGAAAACGAGCCTATACTGGCACCTCGGCGTGGAAGAAGACGGCAGTCTCTTGTTGATTTGTGCCTTAAAATACTGACTGAAGAAGGCAAACCTTTGCACGTCAATGAACTTGCGCAACTATTACAGCAGCGCTTCGCACGGCTCACTGACCGCGACACGCTGTCCAGTGCCTTGGCCAAAAAAGCGCGGCGGGGCATTTTGCTGCGTCAGAGCGCTCCGGCCACTTTCACTCTCATTGATTCCAAGGAGGATCATCATGAAACTACCTGATCTGCAGATGCTGGCACATTGGCTCGACCCCGCCCTGGTGGCGACTCTGGAAACTCGCCGACGGAAAAAAAAAGAATGGCACCGACGCCGTAAGTTGGCAACATTGCAAACTCTGTGGCTGATGTTGGCCGTCTCGTTGGATACCCAACGATCCAGCCTGCATGAGATCCTGCGCCTGGCTACCGGACAGCTTGGCATCCAATTCTCTGTTTCCGTGGCCGCTTTCTGTAAGGCGCGTGCACGTTTTTCCCCTCAGCGCCCTATCATGGTTGTATGGCGCATTAGTATCGCGATTGCAAACCGCCTGCAACCATCAGCGCCACCGTTGGCATGGTTTACGCCTAATTGCCGCCGACAAGACAACTCTGGCTTTACCGGAGTCTCAATCTCTTTACAAGCGCTTCGGCGCACACAAGGGCCA
>JAAEUI010000537.1 GCA_024227475.1 Paracoccaceae bacterium
CCATCCCGCTACGAAGATCGCACGCGCATCTACACCATTGGTGATTGCCGGCCGTTTACACACGTCAGTATTCTTGGCGAGGTCATGTCGGCAGATATTCAGTACGGTAAAAAGCGCATGCTGGTGGTGAAACTCAGTGACGGCACTGGCACCATTACCCTGCGCTTTTTTCACTTCGGCACACTGCAACGCAATATGATGACGCCCGGCAATGAACTGCGTTGTTTCGGTGAGATTCGCACGGGTAAGTGGGGGCTGGAAATGATGCACCCCGAATTCAAACTCATTGAGGCCGATACCGAAGAACTGGAAGAAACCCTGACCCCGGTGTATCCCACTACCGAAGGCGTTAAACAACTTACCCTGCGCAACCTTACCGAACAGGCATTAGCCATGCTGGACAAAGGCGCGCTGAATGACTTGTTACCCGACGGCATGTACAGCCAACAGGTGAGTCTGGCTGATGCGTTAAAGCTGGTTCATCGTCCGCCACCCAGCGTAGCAGTAGAGCAGTTGGAAGACGGTAAACATCCGGCGCAAATGCGTTTAATTCTGGAAGAGTTGCTGGCTCAGCATTTAAGTGTGCTGAAAATCAGGCAGCAAAGCGATGCGCAGCCGGGTATAGCCATCGACGTAGATAACGGTTTAATTGATAAGCTGCTAGGGAATTTGCCCTTTTCACCTACCGGCGCTCAGCAGCGCGTGGTCGCTGATATTCAGCAGGATATGCGACAGCCTCGACCAATGATGCGACTGGTGCAGGGCGATGTAGGCTCAGGTAAAACCCTGGTAGCTGCGCTGGCTGCGTTATCAGCGATTGGGGCGGGGTATCAGGTTGCGTTAATGGCGCCTACGGAGCTGTTGGCAGAGCAACATGCTAATAACTTCAGCCAGTGGCTGGAGCCTTTAGGGATTCAGGTAGGCTGGCTGGCCGGTAAGCTGAAAGGCAAAGCCCGTGAGCAGGTGCTGGAAAACCTCGCTAATGGCACCATTCAAATGCTGGTGGGAACCCATGCGATTTTTCAGGAGCAGGTAACCTACAGTCAACTAGCGCTGGTGATTGTTGATGAGCAACACCGTTTTGGAGTGCATCAGCGACTGGCGCTACGAGAAAAAGGCGAAGCCCAGGGGCGCTTCCCTCATCAGTTAATTATGACCGCCACCCCCATCCCCCGCACACTGGCTATGACTGCCTATGCTGATTTGGATACCTCGGTGATTGATGAATTGCCGCCGGGGCGTACGCCTGTGAAAACCGTGGCTCTGCCCGATACCCGACGTGGTGATGTAATTGAACGGGTGCGCGAAGCCTGCGGTGAGCAGGGCCGTCAGGCGTATTGGGTGTGTACATTGATTGACGAATCTGAAGTGCTGCAGTGCCAGGCAGCAGAAGACACAGCTGTAATACTCAAAACCGCCCTGCCCGACTTAAATGTGGGGTTGGTTCATGGCCGTTTAAAAGCCGCTGAAAAACTGGCGGTAATGGATGCGTTCAAAGCCGGTGAACTGGATTTGCTGGTAGCCACCACGGTAATTGAAGTCGGTGTAGACGTGCCCAATGCCAGCCTGATGATCATTGAAAACCCTGAACGCCTCGGGTTAGCTCAGCTACACCAGCTGCGCGGCCGTGTTGGGCGGGGCGCTGTCGAGAGCCACTGCGTGCTGATGTATCAAAGCCCGCTGTCGAAAACCGCGACCAAGCGTTTGGCGGTGCTACGCGAATCTAACGACGGC
>JAAEUI010000538.1 GCA_024227475.1 Paracoccaceae bacterium
CTTCTGTACAGGGGGAGCGCAGCTCTTCTTCCAGCATAGCGCGAGCCTGCTCATCCAGCTCCTTGCCTTTGCTCGCCATGACATGATCACGGTATCTGGCAGTTTCGCGCGCCGGATCAATACGGCTGACGGTCAGGCCATTTAACTCACCTGCCAAAGTTTCTGTAATATGCGCGGCCGGGTCGGTTGTGGTCAACAATACTTCATGGCCACGCGCGGCTAGATCTGCGGCAACAGCCGCAGCCATCGTGGTTTTGCCAACCCCGCCTTTACCCATGAACATGATCAACCCTTTGCCGGGTTTTTCAATATCATTCACCAAAGCCCCAAGTGTGGGCAAATCCGTATACGTCATTGCGCTGCTTTGTGCACCCGCAACTTGATCAGGTACGCCAGCGGCAAACCGTTTCAAGGCGTCAAGACCTACGAGGTTTTCTGATCGCAGCGCAAATGTCGTACGAGGTATGGCGGCCACCTCTGGCGCAATCTCGGACAGTGCTTTCCTGTCACGCTCCAACAATGCCTCTGCCAGAGCATCGTCACCCGTTTCCTCTGGCATCATGCCATTGATTGCAAGTTCCTGGTTTTCAATGCCGATCTCGGCCAGCTCTTTTGACGTGCGGGCCACTTCATTCAGAGCTGACTGACGGGGACGCGCCACCAGGATAAGGCGTGTTAGTGCTTTGTCAGATAAACGATCAACTGCAGCAGCATAACGGGTGCGTTGTTTTTCCAGCCCCGCCAGCGGACCAAGGCAGGATGCGTCGCCCTTACCCGCTTCCAGAAAGCCGGACCATGCACCGGGCAATTTCAGCATACGGATTGTATGGCCGGTGGGGGCAGTGTCGAATACAACATGATCGTAGCGTTCCAGCAAATCATTATCGGTCAACAGGGCGGTGAATTCATCAAAGGCTGCAATTTCAATGGTGCAGGCCCCCGATAGCTGTTCTTCAATGCTACGGAGCGCATCTGCTGGTAGAATACCGCGCATCGGCCCGACGATGCGCTCACGGTAACCCGCTGCTGCTTCTTCAGGATTAATCTCGATCGCATCAAGGCCCGAGACACTATTGATGGGGGTA
>JAAEUI010000539.1 GCA_024227475.1 Paracoccaceae bacterium
GGCCGCCAGCGTTTCTTCATCCAACTCGGCTGCGGCGCCAGTCAAACCGGACTTGAAGCCGTCAAAGCTGCCCCAGGGACCAGTGGCACCTGCCATCAGATCGCCAGCCAGCGGTTTTGCGGCTTCGGGCAGGGCAGCGGCAAAGGCATCGGCCGATTGCGGACCATAAGAGCCAAAGCTTAGCGAGAAGAAGTTGATGATATAGTCGACAAAGGCCGAGCCATAGGTTGTCATCGCAAAGACGAACGAGCCGAAGAACACAAAGGTGAACAGCAGGATCAACGACAGGACAAGATTAAGGTTTGAAAGGTACTTAACCCCCCGTCCCACGCCCGACACAGCCGAGATGATCGACATGGTCATGATCGCAAGCAAGCCGGCAATCAGCCCGGCTTTAGACGGTGTTGGCACCTCGCCACCCATATTCATGATCCATTCGACACCGGTGATCGCATAGACACCGTCTATGAACTGGCTCACTCCGAACCCGATGGTAACAGACACACCCAAAATCGTGGCGACCACGCCCAGAACGTCGACGATGTGGCCGACAAAACCGTTCACGTATTTGCCCAGAAGCGGCGTCAGAGCCGAACGGATTGTCAGCGGCATATCGCGTGTATAGGCGTAATAGGCCAGCGAAAGCCCGGTCACCACATAGATCGACCAGGCGTGAAAGCCGTAGTGCGCAAAAGTGTATCGATAAGCAGACTGAACGGCCTCTTCAGATTTGCCGACAACTTCGCCGGCAACGACAACTGGATTTGATCCCCAAAGCCCCAGCGGTTCAGCGGTTGCAAAAACCATCAAGCCAACGCCCAGGCCAGCGCCAAACATCATCGAGAACCACGAGAAGTTTGAAAACTCGGGTGCTTCGCCGGGTGTTCCCATGACCTTGCGGCCTGATTGCGGCAGAATCGCCACCACAAGCAGGAAGAAGGCGAAGAAGCCGACGATGACGATGTAGAACTGGTTGAAGATCGCCAGTATTTGCCCGTTAAGGCTGCCCAAAGTGCCGTTTGCATTGGCCGGAAAGATGAGCGCCCAAAGCACAAGGGCGACCATGATCCCCTTGCTGATCAAAGCGATTGGCAGGCTGTTGTCTTTGTAGAATCCGGCCGCCTCCTTCTTGATCTCGATTTCGGTAAATGGTGGTTTTATTGACATTATGTATCCCCTTTTATTGATACCGTCCGCGAACGCCATTTGGGCAGGTCCGGCACACCATTTTCGAATTACACCAAGTTGCGCCAATTTCTGAACGGAAACTTCTGAAGTAAATTTCAACATTTTTGAAATAAACATTGAGCATTTCAAAAATACTTTAAGGTTGAGTTCCAAGGGGGCTACCCCTTTTCCAGTCCGCCTAAATAGCTCTCGGCGATTAGCTGCCAATCTGGTGGTATTCGCGAGGACAAAGCCAGTTGATGCGGCAGGCAGCGCGACTGTTGGCGACCTGATAGGGCCTAACAGCGACTTCGGGCAGCGCTCCCGGTGAACCGTTTTCTACGGGTTGAAACGCAAGGGTATTCGTTCAATGGTGGCGCAGCGGTGTTTGTACCGCTGACATCCAAAACAGAGGCTGAGAATGACCCTAGATATCGAATTCGTCCGAGCACAATTCCCGGCCTTTGCGGAGCCAGCGCTTCAAGGGCAGGCGTTTTTTGAAAATGCCGGCGGTTCCTATACGTGTCGCCCGGTGATCGACCGGCTCACGCGTTTTTATCACCAGCGCAAGGTGCAGCCCTATTCGCCTTACGAGGCTTCACGGCTTGGTGGCGAAGAAATGGACGCGGCGCGGCGGCGGCTGGCCGAAATTATGGGCGTTGCGACGGAGGAGCTGAGTTTTGGCCCCTCGACCACGCAGAACACTTATGTTCTGGCACAGGCCTTTGGCCAGATGTTACACGCTGGTGATGCTATTGTTGTGACCAATCAGGACCATGAGGCGAATTCCGGGCCGTGGCGGCGGCTGGCGGAGCGTGGGGTTGAGGTGCGCGAATGGCAGATCAATCCGGACACCGGGCATTTGCCGGTGGAGGGGCTTGAAGCTGTGCTGGATAGCCGGGTGAAACTGGTGTGTTTCCCGCATTGTTCTAACGTTGTTGGCGAGATCAATCCGGTGGCGGAAATCTGTGCACTAGCCAAATCAGCAGGGGCCTATTCTTGCGTTGATGGGGTGAGTTACGCGCCGCATGGCATCCCGAACGTGCGTGCACTTGGCCCGGATATCTATCTGTTTTCCAGCTATAAAACCTATGGCCCGCATCAGGGGATCATGACGGTCCGGCGTGAATTGGGCGAGCGGTTGCCAAATCAGGCGCATTATTTCAATTCAGATTGCCTTTATAAGCGGCTGACACCGGCCGGCCCGGATCACGCACAGATAGCCGCATGTGCTGGCATGGCGGATTATGTCGATTTGGTATATAATCACCACTGCGCAGCGAAAGTTTCTCCCCAGCAGAGAGGAGAGGTGGTTCATGATCTCCTGAGGAATCACGAAATAGCCCTGCTGCAACCGGTTCTTGACTATCTGTCCGAAAAAAATTCGGTGCGGTTGCTGGGGCCCGCAACTGCGGAGATCAAGGCACCCACTGTAGCTGTGGTCGCACAGGAACCCGGCGAAATGCTGGCATCGGAACTGGCGAAGCGTGGGATCATGGCGGGGGGCGGTGATTTCTACGGCGTGCGATGTCTGGAGGCGCAGGGGGTTGATCCGGCGCATGGTGCTTTGCGGGTAAGTTTTGTTCACTACACCTCGAAAGACGAAGTTGACAGATTGCTGAATGCGTTGGAACAGGTGCTTTAGGGGATGTTGCCTTTAGTCAGTTCTGGTGGTGGCATGCATCACCCAATACCTTTACGGAAAGGCATCTTTCGGCACTCATTATGAATCCGTTTCAGTGCGATATGCCCCGATGGCCACATCGGGATTTTCGGCAAAGCTTTGCTGTCATGGCTTACCTAACGTTTCTAGGCACTTGAAAGACTTGGCAGACGAAAAACCTTGGGTTAGGCTATGCCCCAAATAACAAGGAGCCATGGATGCAGCTGCTGACATCCACAAAAGGACAGGGAAACCTGCCGCAGTATTTTATTCAGGCTTTTGCGGTTTTGAAGAAAATACGCAAAGGTGCAATAGAACTGGCCTTGCCCGATGGTCGGGTGTTTCGCGCAGAAGGCCCGGAACCGGGGCCGGTTGGGCGGGTTGATGTGGTTGCGCCTGACGTCTTTACCCGGTTGGTGCGCGATGGCGATATGGGGTTTTCTGACTCCTATCTGGATGGGGGTTGGACGTCACCGGACTTACAGGCCTTTCTGGATGCGGTTTTGCTCAATAACAAAGAGGTGGCGAACGGTTACCCCGGCTCAGCACTTCTCAGGGCGTTTGAGCGTCTGCGTCATTGGATGAACAGCAATACAAAGGCACAGGCCAAGAAGAATATTTCCTACCACTATGACTTGGGTAATAAATTCTATACCAAGTGGCTGGACAAAACCATGACCTATTCGTCCGCCCTGTTTGAGACCGGGCAAGAGGATCTGGCCAATGCACAGACCCGCAAATATGAATCACTTTGCGACCAGATGGGAATGCAGTCAGGCGACCATTTGCTTGAGATTGGCTGCGGGTGGGGTGGTTTTGCCGAATATGCGGCTGGTCAGCGTGGTGCAAAGCTGACCTGCCTCACGATTTCGCGGGAACAGCATGATTTCACCCGCGAACGGATTAGTAAAGCTGGCCTCGCGGATCAGGTTGAGGTTGTGATGCGGGACTACCGGGAAGAAACGGGCTCATACGATGGCATCGCGTCAATCGAAATGTTCGAAGCTGTCGGCGAGAAATACTGGCCGACCTATTTCAGCACTGTGCACAATTGCCTGAAACCGGGAAAAAAAGCCTCGCTTCAGATCATTACGATGGCCGACGATTTGTTTCCAAATTATCGCAAGACCGTCGATTTTATTCAAAAACACATTTTCCCTGGCGGAATGCTGCCGAGCCAGATGGCCCTGCGTGAGCAGATCGACCAGTCTGGACTGCGGTTTATCAGATCCAAGGAATTTGGCGAAAGCTATTCCATTACCCTGCGGCGCTGGCATGAAACCTTTAACGCGCAATGGAACGAGATTGCCGAAATGGGCTTTGATCAGCGTTTCCGCAACATGTGGAATTTTTATTTAACCTCATGTGCTGCAGGCTTTCACGCCGGGACGACTGATGTTACACAGGTTACAATGCAACGCCCGGGATAGTACTGAATGCCAACAGCTGCGAAATTGATAGCCGGGCTCGCCCTAGGCCTGACGGCCGCGGTTGCGGCCGTCATTTTTTCTCACGAACATGCCGAGCTTCTGCTTGGGTTGAGATTCTATTTTGGGAACTTCATGGTAGGTTTCTTTGGTGGGTGGTACGCCCTTGGCAGACGGCCTGGATATAATCACACTTCGGCAATTCTGAGCGGATTCCGATCTCTGGTTCTGATCCTGATTGGCAGCGGAATGCTGTTTGCAGTGATTTTCATTTTCAGTAATCTGGATAGAACCAACCTCAAAGACCCTATGGATTTGCCGCTGTTATGGGTCGAAACCTCGTTCGACTATGTAGTACTAGCCTTGTCCAAAAATGTGGTTATCGCATTGCTGATTGGTGGTGTCCTGTCAAGTATTGCGACCTTTCAAGCAGCCCTGAACTGGCGTTAGGGCGAACCACCTATTCTTCAGTTAAGCGATGGCTGTCCTTAGCTGTCAGATCAAGACCAAACGCGGGCCGCATTTGTTCGATGAACGCCAGTGTGTCCCCATCAAAGGGGGTCTTGCCCTCGAAGCTGTGCAGGACAATCCCTTCGATTAAATCCCCCAACCCCATGTCATACCGGGCCGCGATGGCCTTTAAGACCTGAAGTACGCGCTTTTCAATTCGAACACCGGTCTGGACACGCTCGATTTTCTTTGTGTCTGTCGTCATCACGTCTCTCCCGGATTCGTCTTTACGAGTGTTAGGTAATTTGGTACCAAGGTACCCAGAATTTATCAAGACAATGTTGGCTTATGTCAAACAACACTCAAGGTATCCTCTGGGCGCTTCTTGCGGCAGTCCTGTTTGCAACCGCGGGGGCAATGGCCAAGATCGCGGTGGTGGAATATCACGTACTGCAAATCCTGTTCTTTCGGCAGATTGTTGTGTTTCTGTCGGCACTGCCCCACATCGCAAGATCGTTTCCACAGAACTTAAAAACGCAGCATGGCGGTATCCACTTGCTGCGCTTGATCGGGGCTTTTGTTGCGCTGTCGTGCAGTATCTGGGCTGTTGCTATCCTGCCCCTGACAACAGCGATCACTCTGGCCTTTGCGAAAGTGTTTCTTGTTGTGTTATTGGCGATCTGGTTCCTGAAGGAGAAGGTTGGCATCAACCGGCTTGCAGCAATCTCTGCAGGCTTTGTCGGAGTGGTGATTGTCATGCGGCCGGGTATGGATTTTGTGGGCAACCTACATTCCCTTGTTCCGATTTTGGGAGCGCTGGGTGCGGCCGTTGCAGCCATTTCGGTGCGCAAACTCTCCCAGACTGAATCAACTGCAACTCTTCTTGTTTATCAGGCAGTGTTTGTGGGTGCTTTGGCTGGTGCACCCCTGTTTTGGTTGTGGGTAACACCTGGCCTGACGGGGTTCATCTTCCTGCTGGCCATGGCGGTTGTTGCAACGGTGGGCCAATGGGTTGGGGTTAAGGCGCTTCGTCTGGGTGAGGCGAGCATTGTTGGCAACATTGAGTACACAAACCTAATTTACGCAGCAATTTTCGGGTTTTTCCTGTTTGGCGAGGTTCCGGATGTGTACACAATTACCGGTGCGGTAATAATTGTCGGATCGTCAATGTACATTTATCACCGTGAGGCGTTTTTGGATCGCGGCCTGGATTGATCTGAAGGCAGGAATGCGAGCCCTGGCTTTTGCCAAGCCCATCAATTTTGGGCGGCTTCATTTTTGGCACTGGATTCCAGACCCTTCTGTGCCAGACCCTTCTGTGTTTGTACGGGTCTAACGCTTGAAACCCCTTCCGCTCAGGCGTATCAAGGTTAAGACTGACCCAGAAGCGTTTTGCGCATTGCTTGCCTTGCTAACGAGGCGTGAAACGCAGCAACATAGACAACTTAACCCGGCGCTGTACATTATTTGAGCCACCTCAAACGCATCGCGCTCCAGCAGGACTTACCGCATGACTGTCTACAAAGATTTGCCCAGTGCCATCGGGCATACACCGCTGATCCGCTTGAAAAAAGCCTCCGAATTGACCGAATGCGAGATTCTCGGAAAAGCCGAATTCATGAACCCCGGGCAGTCGGTAAAGGATAGGGCGGCGTTGGGGATTATTACGGATGCGGTCAAATCCGGTATGCTGCATCCTGGTGGCACAATCGTTGAGGGCACCGCGGGTAACACAGGCATTGGTCTTGCGTTGGTGGGTGCGTCGATGGGTTTCAAAACGGTGATAGTCATCCCTGAGACCCAGTCACAAGAGAAGAAAGATATGATAAGGCTGGCAGGTGCTGAACTGGTGGAGGTGCCAGCACAGCCCTATAAAGACCCCAACAATTACGTCAAATATTCCGCGCGACTGGCAGCAGAGCTGGCCAAAACCGAACCTTATGGTGCAGTCTGGGCCAACCAGTTTGACAATGTCGCCAACCGGCAGGCGCATGTGGAGAGTACCGCACCGGAAATCTGGGCGCAGACAGAGGGGCAGGTTGCCGGATTTATTTGTGCTGTCGGCACCGGGGGCACGCTGGCCGGTGTGGCCGAGGGCTTGCTGGCCATGAACAAGGACATCAAAATCGGATTAGCTGACCCGGATGGGGCGGCGCTGTACAATCACTACGCAAATGGAGAAATGAAAGCCGAGGGCACCTCCATCACCGAAGGTATCGGGCAGGGGCGTATCACTGCAAACCTGGAAGGGCTGAAGGTTGATATGCCGTTCAATATCCCTGACGCCGAGGCGTTGCCGGTCATCTTTGATCTGCTGCGGGATGAGGGTTTGTGTCTGGGCGGTTCATCGGGCATCAACATCGCTGGTGCAGTCCGCATGGCACAGGAAATGGGGCCCGGAAACACAATCGTGACGATATTGGCGGATTACGGAAACCGTTATCAGTCAAAACTTTTCAACCCGTTTTTCCTCAGAGAAAAGGGGTTGCCTGTGCCTGAATGGCTGGCCGGAAAATCAGCCAGTATCCCAACCGTATTTGAATAGGCAGTTACGCTGATGCGATTGGTTTTTGCCTTTGCTTTTCTGGTTATCTCCGCAGGATTCGCGTTGGCGCAATCCGAATCCACCACCTTTGATCTTGAGGAGTTTGAAAAAACGGCATTACGGGCTGAAGAAGTTATCACCAAAGGTGAAGCTTCCAATGACGCGCTGGACACGCTTAGAGGGCAATTGTCTGAGCTACGCTCAGCTGCTTTGGCCGAGCAGGAGAAATACTCCGACCGGATCGCGACCATTACCCAAAGGATGACAGCACTTGGTCCGGCGCCAACTGAAGGAGAAAGTGAAGCCCCTGATGTTACCCAGCTGCGAAACGAATTGCAGGCAGAACTGAATGAAGCGATGTCGCCTGTGTTGGTGGCACAGGAAGCCTACCAGCGGGCCAACGGACTGATCCGGGAAACCGACGATCTGATGCGTCAGCGCACCACTACTGAACTATTGAAACTGGGTCCGACACCGTTAAACCCGGCGGAGTGGTGGAATGCGCTGAGCGCATCAACCGGGTATTTGCGGCAAATTGCACTGGAAATCGACTCCAACTGGAACAATGAATCGCGCCACGCCTCGAGGTTGACCAACACACCTGTCATTGCCTTTTTGCTGGCCATCGGAATTGTACTGCTGCTGCGCGCCCGGGTCTGGTCGCGCCAGTTGCTGGCCTATCTAAACCGCAACGCCTCGCTTGGGATGACCAGCCTTTACAGTTTTGTCAGTTCATTTTCGCAATTGGTCCTGCCGATCACGGGCCTTTATGTTCTGCATAACGCAGTTGATTTGCTCGATATTTTTGATCTGCGGGGCCAATTCCTGCTTGAGGCGGCGGTTCGCGCGGGCATCATACTGTTTATTGGCAGTTGGCTGTCGCGCAGCCTGTTGCAGCCCAACGGTCGGTTGCCCGCGCTTGTGCAACTGGAACCGCCGCAGAAAAAACGGGCTCACAGGGGCATTATGCTGCTGGGGCTGGTGTTTGCGCTGAACGCTGTGCGGCGTGGAATGGAAGGTGGCGCGGAACTGAGTGAGCCGGTAAGTGCGGTTCTGTTGTTCCCGCTGATCGTGATCGGGGGCTTGGCACTGATCACACTGGGCCGGGTTGTTTCAGAAGTGGCGCGTGCATCCGGCGGAGCAGAAACCGCCAATCCGTTTTTGACACGGATCGGAGTGCTCATAGGCAATTTCAGCGTTGCAGCGGGCGTTGTCGGCCCTGTCCTTTCGGCCGTCGGGTACGGCGAGGCCGGGCAGAGGCTGGTGTTGGCGACCGCGCTGTCGTTGTTGTTGATGGCCGGTTTTTACATTCTGTTCCGGCTGATCGGTATGCTGACCGGCCAGATCACCCAATCGGTTGCGTCTGCTGGCTCAGAGCAGGAGACGCAGCGTTATGGCGCGTTGTTCCGCATCGCGCTCGGTTTTGCATTCATTTGCTTGGCGATCCCAATTCTGGCGCTGATCTGGGGCACGCGGGTCAATGATCTGCAAGAGGTGTGGCTCTACCTGCGTGAGGGCATTTCGTTGGGCGACACCCGGATATCGATAACCGATTTCCTGACATTTGTGCTGATCTTCTCGGTTGGCTATACACTGACCCGGTTGTTGCAATCTGCCCTGCGCTCCACCGTTTTGCCCAACACCCGACTTGATACCGGCGGGCGCAACGCCATTGTCACCGGCACCGGCTATGTCGGGATCTTCCTGGCGGCGATGGTGGCGATCAGCTCAACCGGGCTCGACCTGTCCAATCTGGCGATTGTGGCCGGGGCGCTTTCGGTTGGGATTGGTTTTGGCCTGCAGACGATTGTGTCAAATTTCGTGTCCGGCATCATCCTGCTGATCGAACGCCCGATCAAAGAAGGCGATTGGATCGACGTTGGCGCCTATTCCGGCTATGTGCGCAAAATATCGGTGCGTGCGACTCAGGTGGACACTTTTGACCACGCAACGGTGGTCATCCCAAATGCGGATCTGATCGCTGGTGCGGTGACCAACTGGACGCATGGATCGCTGATCGGGCGGGTAAAAGTGCCGGTCGGAGTGGCCTATGGAAGCGACCCTCGTGAGGTGGAAGAGATTCTGCGCGATATCGCTGAGGGCCATCCTATGGTGCTGCGCAACCCGGCCCCGTCTGTTGTTTTCATGGGGTTCGGGGCAGACAGTATGGATTTTGAAATCCGCGCCATTCTGCGGGATGTGAATTGGATGTTGTCGGCCAAATCCGACATGAATTTTGAGATTGTCGAGCGGTTCCGGGAGGCTGGTATCGAGATACCATTTGCCCAGAGGGACGTGAACCTGAAGAACATCAGCGAATTAAGTGCTGCCCTGAAGGGCGGCGGGGAGCAAGAATGACCGACTTGCTGTTTCGCCAGGACGCCTACTTGCGCGAGGCCGATGCGGTTGTGGTCGCTGTGAGCGAGCGCGGCGGGATTGTGCTCGACTGTTCGCTATTTTACCCCAACGGCGGCGGCCAGCCTGGGGATGCAGGGCGGCTGAGGTTTGATGGGCATGACATCGAAATTGTCACCACAGTAAAAGGCGAGGGCGACGAGGTAGTTCTGGTCCCGGCGGAAGGGTCAACCCTGCCCGCAGTCGGCACCCAGACTGTGCAAGCGCTGGATTGGGACAAACGCCTGAGCCATATGCGGATTCACACGGCGCTGCATTTGTTGTCGGTCGTGATCCCTTTGCCGGTGACCGGCGGGCAAGTATCAGCTGTAAAAGGTCGGCTCGATTTTGACATGCCGAATGCGCCTGACGACAAGCAGGCGATTGAGGACAGTTTGAATGAACTCATCTCGCGCGATCTTGTGATCACCGAAGACTGGATCACCGATGCTGAACTTGAGGCCAACCCCACTCTGGTCAAAACCATGAGCGTCAAGCCTCCCCGGGGGGCAGGGCGGGTGCGGTTGGTGCGGATCGGAACGCCCCAGGAACAGGTCGATCTGCAGCCCTGCGGGGGTACCCATGTGCGGCGCACCAGTGAAATCGGGCAGGTACGCCTGGGCAAGATCGAGAAGAAGGGCAAGCAGAACCGACGGGTCAACCTGCATTTGGAAAGTTGAATTAGGGCAGGCGATTTTGGCAATTCCAATAAAGTGCAGATAGATAACCACCCTTTACCTTGGAGTGTTTGGTGATCTTGGCGGCATAGCAATAAGCCTGCCGGCTGCTGGGTGTGCCTGGCATGCTTTAGTTTCTGTGCCACGCCCGGGTTGGAAACCGGAGTATTTTGTATTTGCAGCAACGCTCCGACGTTGCGGATGATACCCCCTTGCAGGACGCAACATCTGAGTGTAAATGACCCCCACTGCGGACAGGTGGCCGAGTGGTCGAAGGCGCACGCCTGGAAAGTGTGTAGGCGGGGAACCGTCTCCAGGGTTCGAATCCCTGTCTGTCCGCCA
>JAAEUI010000540.1 GCA_024227475.1 Paracoccaceae bacterium
CAATCCAAGCACTTACGCCGCTACCTGGGGTTCTATCACGGGCATTTCTGCACGCCATCCTGGGAGGGGTGCGTCATGCGCACGCTGATCTGGTTGAGGGAACAAGACGGCTTTGTAATTGGCCACACATTTGAGCGCGCAACAACAACAGATGGAAGTATACTGCAGAAAATCCGTTACAGCGGTCTTGCAACCTATCGCGGAAATCGGATTTACCTTATCGAGAACGCTTTCAGCGATGATGGCTTTCTGTCGGAATCGATTTTGTTCCCTGCTCATCGGCAGCAGGTTAAATACCTGCGAGGTATGACAATGGGTGTTGCGTTAAGGCCGCGGCTGGCACCCTATTCGTCACCAACTATCTGG
This sequence comes from Paracoccaceae bacterium, assembly GCA_024227475.1. Lineage (GTDB taxonomy): Bacteria > Pseudomonadota > Alphaproteobacteria > Rhodobacterales > Rhodobacteraceae > Amylibacter. The sequence continues at coordinate 367 of JAAEUI010000540.1, forward strand.
AAGCGAATTAGTGCGGCAGTTTCCGCACGCGAAGCCTTGCAGGCCTGTGGGGCAGTTCCGATTAACGGCCCGTTGATTGATCCCACAATTCGCAAATTTCTGTCCAGCCCAAAAATTAGTGGGGAGCCGACTGCTACGGCGGGTGAAATGTTCTGAAGCCAATTTGCTCAAATACATCTTTGTTTGTCGGTCAGGGATTTCTCACCAGGAAGTATGGAGTGCTGACCAATCGGGTCAGCAGCATCTCAAAATGCGCACGTCTCTCGAAGGAGAAAATACATCAGCAACACGCACCATTGCCGCACGAGCGGCTTGGTCCAAGGGCCGAGTGTGGGCATTGGCGGCAGCAATGACTCCCTAGAGCTGGGTTTGAACGTCAGCAATAGAATGTCTGCAATGAGTTGGCCCCAGGCCCGGAAGCCCTTGTGCGCGTTATTTTCGGATTACTCCATTATCCACCCATGCGTCAAAGATGGCCAATGCCTGATCGACAAAGGCCTGATCGTTGATATGTGTCGCTAGCTCAGTCAGTTGAACGGGAGCGGCCACAGCCGTTCGCAATTCATGCATGAAGGCGGCCAAAGCGTCGGGTTGGTGGCATTCCCCACCCGGCCGGTCCCATTCTTCGACCCCCTTCAGAGGGAGGATTACATGCGCAGGCGCTTTTGCCGCAGACAAACGCTCTGCAACTGCCCGCGCCGTTTCCCGACGCTCTGCATCGTTAAGCGTAAGGGATTTGATCAGCCTGTTGTGGGCGTGGAAAGGTCTATCTCGATACCGCTCCGGGATTTCCTGCCAACCGGCAAAATCAATCAGGTCAAGAGCGCCGGGTGCTACGATCTGCGGGATGCCAGCTTTGCCAGCATTGGTCAAACGGTCGGCCCCGCTGGACACAACTGAGCCTGCCAGATGATTGCTAAGTTCGGGCAATGCAAAGTCCATGACGCAGGAAAATCCGCCCTGTGCAGCAGTGCTTTCGAAGGCCATCCCACCCATGCCGGTTGCATGGAAGATTGCGACCTCAAACCCGCGTGTCTCAAGGGCAGGCTTCAACCGTTTCATGTATTTCAGGCACGAGGAGCCAAGCGACGTCATGCCCACGAGCGGGCGATCTTTTGCGGATGGCTCAACAGCACGTGCCGCGCCCAGAACTGCGCCGGCCGCTTGGCTGAGAGATGCCTTGCAAATTGAGTTCAACCCGTAAAGCCCACCTGCCCAAAGGATCATCTGAACGTCCGGGGACAAACGGTCCGGAGGAATTAAAGGCGAGAAGGATACGGTAGACACGACGTATTTGGGCAGGCCAATAGGCAGAGCCTTGCAGACATCTAACGCCAAATCTGTTCCCATGGTTCCCCCCAGAACGATCACACCATCGAAACGTCCCTGTTCAAAAAGGCTCTGTGTTAATGATGATGCTCCCGAAGCCATGATCTGCATGGCAGTGTTTTCATCGCCACTGTCGATGGCCGCGCGAATGCTGCTACCTGCGGTTTTGGCGACGGCATGTTTCGAGATGTTGGTCGGTTCCGAAGGGTCACCCAAAACGCTGACATCCATGGTCAGGACGCCGCCTCCCATACTTCGGATGCGCCTGGCCATGTAGTCAAGCTCATCGTTCTTGGTGTCGTAGGTGCCGATCACCAGAATGGTCTTGTCAGTCATCTTAGCTCCTCCCTAGCCCCGCATAATAGTACCGCTGGTGTCATAAAATGGGCCAATCTGCGCCTTCACAGGGAACATCTGCCCGGCGATTTGCACATTGAACCCACCTTTTTCGATCCAGGCTTTGCTGACACCCTTGGCTTGGTTCAGGCTGGCCAAACCTATCATCGCATCCAATCGAAACCCCCAGCCGCCGGAGGTAACATGGCCGACGACGGACCCGTCCCGCCAGATCGGTTCGTTGTGCACCAAATATGGGCCGTCTTTGCCCAATCCTTCCACTTTGATCGAAACGGTCCTGTCGGGTGTCGCCGGACCGCGGGCCTTTTGTTCGGCCAGGGCATCCTGCCCCAGGAAGGGAACGGGTTTGGACAAGTCGACGGCAAAGCCCAGGCCAGTTTCGTAAGGTGTGTCATCTTCGGCGATATCATGGCCAAAGTGGCGGAATCCCTTTTCCAGACGGCAGGCGTTCATGGCGAACATGCCCATGGGCCGCAGCCCGTGGCGCGCCCCTGCTTGTTGCACCGCCTCATAAACGCCATGAGTGAATTCGGTCGAGATAAGGATTTCGTAGCCCAATTCTCCCAGGAAAGACCGCCGGATGACTAAGGCCCGTGCATGTGCTAAGTCGATTTCCCTTGCCGCGCCAAAGGGAAACTCCTGATTGGACAGATCGTCGCCTGAAATGGCCGCCAGTATGTCTCGTGACTTCGGGCCGTGGAGTGTGAGCAAGGAAAAGGCCGCCGTCGCATCAAATATTTCAAAACACCAAGCCGCGTCTGCATGGGCCTTAATCCAGTGTTGGTCCCGCATCTGGCTCGGGTGGCCGGTGATCACCAAAAAGCTGTCCGCAGCAGTTCGGGTAATTGTCACATCAGCTTCGATCCCACCGTGTTGATTCAGAAACTGGGTGTAGACAGAGATGCCAACGGGCACGTCCAACTGCGCCCCCGCTACTCGGTTCAGAGCTTTCACCGCGTCGGGTCCCTGGACAACAATTTTCCCATACATGGACTGATCCAAAAAAACGGCAGCTTCCTGGGCGGCCTTGCACTCGGCCTGCACATGTTGAGACCAGTCCTGCCAGCCCAGGGAGGGTTTGCCGGGCCAGCCATTGCAATCCGGGTCGAAAAACATAGGCACTTCCCAGCCAATCCGCTCAGCGAACGCTGCACCTGCTTGTTTCAACTTGTCGTGCAAAGACGTGCGGCGCAGGCCCCTTGCAGTTTCCATTTGCCTCCCTGGCCAGTGCAGCCCCCAATGCAGGCCGATGCTCTCTTCGACCCGTTCGGCATTATAGGCAGCGTTGCTCTGAAATGGATGGGCGCGGGCAGACAACATTGATGACATGGACCTTCCTGGCATGCCATCAATGATCCATTCTGCCATGGTCAGCCCGGCACCACCGGAATTCATTATCCCGTTCGAGTTCATCCCCGCTGCGATGAACAAACCCGGCATTTCCGGCGCGGGGCCCATGTAGGGACGCCCGTCGGGCGTAAAGCTTTCCGGGCCGTTAAAAAAGGTCTGGATGCCCAAAGACCCAAGCGCTGGCATTCGGTTGAAAATGTCTTCGAGAACAGGTTCTACATGGTCCATATCAAAAGGTAGTTCGTTGAATTCAAAACTTTCTGAGATGCCGTCTTTCGCCCAGGCCTTGCCGTGCGCTTCAAATCCGCCAATCAGCAGCTTGCCCGCGTCTTCTTTCCAATACGTGCGTTCCTCCTGTACCACCAGAACCGGCAGACTTGACGGCAGTTCTCTTACGGGCTCTGTCACGATATACCAATGCTCTGCCGCATGGAGCGGGACGGTAACCCCGTGCGCCTTGGCAAACCGCGAAGTCCACATGCCGCCCGCCAGCAAAACCTTTTGCGTTTCAATCACACCATCGGGCGTTTCGACACCCACCACCCGGCCTTTGAGTGTGCGAATTTTCGTGGCTTCGGTGTTCTCAAAGATCACAGCTGCGTTCTGTTTGGCTCCTTTCGCCAATGCCTGAGTAACATCCAGCGGGTTGACTTGACCGTTGGACGGCACAATAAAACCGCCCTTCACCCCCTCGTAGTTCACCCAGGGCCAAATTTCCTGCATTTCGGTGATTTGCATCAGGCGGCTGTCAATTTGCATCCTGCCAGCATGGTCGTGGCTACGCAAAAGTTGCTCCATCCGCACATCCGACAAAGCCAGGTGCATCGTGCCATTCTGCTTGTAGCCCGTGGCCTGACCGGTTTCCAATTCAAGCTCATTGAACAACCGCGCTGTATGCCTGCCCATCTCTGTCTGAGAGGAGGTTTCCCGCAACTGCCCGACAATTCCGGCAGCATGCCACGTGGTGCCGCTGGCCAACTGCTTACGCTCCAGCAAAACCGCACCCTCTACGCCCTTTTTCGCCAAGTGATAGAGCGCGGATACTCCGATGATGCCACCACCGATGATAACAAC
>JAAEUI010000541.1 GCA_024227475.1 Paracoccaceae bacterium
CAGAGGCGCTGTCGGTTACCTGTGCGGTTATATTCAGACTGTCGCCTCCGGCTACGCCGCCGGGAGGGTGCAGCAGATAGACATGACATAGATCGCCTTCCGGGTAGAGTGCTCGCTGAACGGCGAGGGGGCCTTCATGCCTGCGCTCGGCCAGCAGGGTCTTGCCGGGGTTTTTGCGGAAACCGAGGTGCAGGGATGCAAACCATCCCGTAGTGAACTGTTCTGCGGCAGCCGACATGTTACCCTAAAACCGGCAGTTGGACGGGGTGGAGTGTGCGGTTGTGGTGGCGCAGGGCAAGGCGCAACGACGCGGAATGGTTGTTCCATTCCAAGGAGTTGCAACGCCGCCATGCGCTGCCACAACCGCACAATCCGCCCCGTAGCGGCCTCACCTCTTGGCTGAACTGCGAAAAGACACAAATTCTGTTAATACTCACAGCCTTGTCACATCTACGAAGCGGTCAACTGCCGGTTTTAGGGTCACCGGTTGGGATCTCCCGATCGCTGCAGCAGCCGGAACAGGCCATAGCCACTTGGTAGGCCTATCGCCATTGCGATCAGCAGATGTTCTATGAAGTGTAGGTTCATCTTCTCCGGTCCCACATGGGCTGCAGCCTGGTTGGCAAACAAAGCCAAAGTTGTAAAAAGCAATAGGTGTAGCATCTTCATTGTTTTGTTCCTTGTGTTTACACAGTCAGGTATTGACGAATCAGGTCTTCATTGAGTTGTTTCATTTCGCCTGCTGCGACATGGCGTCGGCGGTCAAGAATAGAGAAGCGATCCGCCACCCTGCGGGCGAAGGGGAGTTTTTGTTCCACCAGCAACACAGTAAGACCGTTCTCCCGGTTGAGGCG
>JAAEUI010000542.1 GCA_024227475.1 Paracoccaceae bacterium
GCTGTCTGTATCTATCTGCGCGAGCGCAAACAGCTCAGCATAGCTGACCGGATGAACGCCGCTTTCGGAAAAATTGAATTGCACACCATGTTCCATTTCCGAAAGGAACTGTTCTACGGCGAAGGGATGAAAGGGTTGGCATTGCATCATTGCGTTTCCTGATCAACATTCGTGTCGGCAGTTTTACACCAGTATCAGAAGGATTGTTACCGCCTGACCCGTCACACTCTCGCCCAAAAGTGAGTCCATAGAGCCACAAAAGATCGCCCAATAACAAAAACGCAGCAGGGGCGATTCACCAAGGCAGGCAAAACGGGCATGATACTGAACATGACAGGCACCCATCCCTATCGGTCTTCGCTGATCGTGCTGGCCATTTTTGTGGCCTGTGCCGGGCTGGCTGCGGCAACCGCTTCGGGCGAGGATATCTGGCACCAGGTCGGTAAGCTGACCGTCTTGCAAATCCTGCTGCTGCTGGGCCTGTCGCTGGTCAACTACACTTTTCGCGCCTTTCGCTGGTATCTTTACACCGGCGCATTGAAAATCAAACTGAGCTTCTGGCAGGTGCTTCGGCACTACCTCGGTGGCTTTGCCCTGACCATGACGCCGGGACGGATCGGTGAACTGGTAAGGGTACGCTGGATTGGCAAAGAAGCCGGAACAACCATCGAACGCACGGCCCCTTTGGCCCTGATCGACCGGGCGGCTGATCTGGCCTCATCGGCCCTGTTGCTGGCGTTTTCGCTAATGATCATGGCTGGAGGGATTTCCGGTGGCGTACCGGTCGTTATTCTGGCCCTGCTAGCCGCAGTGGTTGCCACCCGCCCGCGCCTGTTCCGCTGGATGGTCACGCGCATCTGGCGGCTGATCGGACGCAAACCGCGGTTGTTTGCCCGCCTGCGTCGCGCCTCCCATTCGCTGAAACCGTTCTCACAGCCGCACGTGGCCCTGCCTGCCCTGGTCCTTGGCTTTATCGGCTGGTTTGCCGAGGGCTATGCGTTTTACCTGCTGCTGGGCTGGATGGGCGCGCCGCTGCCGGTCTGGACCTGTGTCGGGATATTTGTTTTTGCCATGATGACCGGCGGGCTGACTGGAATGCCCGGTGGTGTTGGCGGGGCTGAAGCCGCCATGCTGGCGCTGCTGAGCCTGAAGGGTGTGCCACTGGAAATCGGTATTCCTGCGACTGCTATCATCCGGGTAACAACGTTGTGGTTTGCCATCGGGCTGGGCCTGTTGTTCTTCCCGATTGCCGAAACCGCAGCTGCAAGGAAGAGCAATGCGCTGGAAAGAAACTGAATATTGCGGCTGGGGTCGCGTTCTGAGCGCAAGTGCGCAGGTCGCCCGACCTGAGAAATCCGAGGCCCTGACTGCGGCCTTGGCGGATGCCTCAGGGCCGGCAATCGGCGCCCTGCGGTCTTATGGCGATGCTGCCCTGAACGATGGTGGTCACGCTGTTCAGATGACCCGGCTGGATCGGTTCATCGGCTTTGATCCTGAAACCGGCGTGCTGGAGGCCGAGGCCGGTGCATCCATCACCGACATTCTGTCTGCCTTTGCGCCAAAGGGCTGGATGCCTACGGTGATGCCGGGCACCGGGTTTGCCACGCTGGGTGGTTGTATCGCCAATGATGTGCACGGCAAGAACCACCACGGGGCCGGATCCTTTGGCCAGCATGTACAAAGCATCGCCCTGATGGCGGCGGATGGGACAACCAAACGCGTTTCGCCATCGCGCAACAAAGACCTTTTCCGCGCCACCATCGGTGGGCTGGGCCAGACAGGCATCATCCAATCCGCCAAAATTCAGCTGGCCCGCTGTTCGTCCCGCCTGATCCAGGTGGATGAACGCCGGGCCGACGGATTGCCGGAATTCATGGAAATGCTGGCGGAGTCGAGGGCTACCTACAGCGTTGGATGGATAGATGCGACCGCCAAGGGGCACAATCTGGGGCGTGGTCTTCTGGAAGAGGCGGAGCTGACTTCGTCAAACATGACACCCAAATTGCGCAAGGCACGGAAAATCCCATTTAATGCGCCCTCCTTTGCCCTGTCACCCCCGACCGTGCGCATGTTCAACAAAGCCTATTTCCGGCGGGTTCCCGAAGAGGGGCGCGGCGTTCTGCGCTCGCTTGAGGATTTCTTCTTTCCGCTCGACAAAATCCACGACTGGAACCGGCTTTACGGCAAACGCGGGTTTCATCAGTTTCAATGTGTCCTGCCTGACAATACAGCAGAAGAAGCCCTGACAACCATGCTGAAGCTGATTTCAAAGGCCGGGCTCGCCTCGCCACTGGCGGTTCTAAAACGTACCGGCGAAGGGCGTGGCGGGCATCTGTCCTTTCCAATGACGGGTTATACGCTGGCACTGGATTTCCCGCACTCCAAAAATGCGACAGGCTTGGTGCAGGAACTCAATCGCATGACACGCCTGGCCGGTGGGCGCATTTATTTCGCCAAGGACTCTCTGGCTGAACCGGAAGACATCGAAGACGCCTATCCGGAACTCGCCGACTGGCAGAAAATCGTGGCAAAAGCTGATCCGGACGGTGCTTTCACAACCGATCTGGTCCGCCGTTTGAAACTGAGAGGTGAGCGATGAGCGAAACCTGGATTATTCTTGGCGCCAGCTCGGCCATGGGCCGCGCATTTGCCCGTCACGTGGCCGCGCAAGGATGCAGTGTCATTCTGGCGGCACGGGACAAAGCCGATACAGCAAGAACGGCGGAGGACTGCAAAGCTCGCGGCGCTGCCGACGCCTTTGCGGTGAGTTTCGACGCGCGGGTGCCGTCTAGTTTCAGGACCATTTATGGCGTTGCGGAAAAACAGCACGGAACCCTCAATGCAGCGGTATTCGTTGGCTCCATGCCACCACAGGAAGAAATTGATGCGGAACCGGCCTTGGGCGACAGCACCATTCAGGACAGTTTCACCGGCCCGGTGAATTTCCTGCACGGACTGGCTCCGATGATGGAAGAGCGTGGCGGCGGAACAGTGGTTGGTGTTGGCTCGGTGGCCGGTGATCGGGGGCGGATCGGCAATTACACCTATGGCGCGGCCAAGGCCGGATTTCACACGTATCTTTCCGGTCTGCGCAACCGGCTGACCCGTTCGGGGGGGCATGTGGTGACAGTTAAACCCGGGTTCGTCGATACCGCCATCACCTGGGGTCTGCCGGGGTTGTTTCTGGTGGCATCGCCCGAAGCGGTGGCTCAGGATTTGTGGAAGGCTGTCGAAAAGAAAAAGAACACCATCTACACGCCGTGGTTCTGGCGTTACATCATGCTGATCATCCGCTCGATTCCGGAATCCATCTTTAAGAAGATGTCGGTTTGAGGAGCGTCGCGTTTCCCAAAAAGGTTGCGCATTTAGTCAAACCCTGATGTCTCAGGTGTTTGGCGAGTAGCCTTGGCCAAATATCCCGGCTGCATAAAACAGGATCAGAACAATCACCGCTATGATCAGCAGCCCGGTCCGGTCACGCATGGCAAAAACAATAGGATCGTAATCCTGTTTGCCTTGCCAACCAAGCAGCACCATTCGGATTTGCCACAGGGCCAGTGGGATGATCGCCAGCCGCAGCATCCAGATTTCCTGATACAGAGCAGCTGCTGTCGAGCCAAAGGTATAGACCAGAAAAATCAGCAGCGAAAAGACCACGCCAAGGCCTGCCATGTTCAAAAGGTCGCCCCTGTCCGCCGGAGTGTATCCGCGCCCTGGCACCTTGCCGTCAGATTTGGCCAATGTCAGTTCGGTCAGGCGTTTGACACAGCCAAGCGCCAGAAAGGTCGGAAAAATGAAACCGATCAGCCAGCCGGAGGCAACGACCTGTGCCGCAAGACCACCAGCAACCACACGCAGTGTATACAAGGTTGCAAGGGTCGCGATGTCGATCCAGCGCATCTTTTTAAGCTTCAGGGAATAGGACAGCGACAACAGCATATACAGCGCAACTACCGCCATAACTGCCCACCCCAATATGAACCCTACGCAAAGCGCAAATAAACCAAGCGCAATACTCATCAGCATCGCATCCGGTATGCGTACATTGCCAGCTGCCAGTGGGCGAAACCGCTTTTTGGGGTGCTGCCGGTCGGCCTCAAGATCAAGGAGATCGTTCACCACATATATGGACGACGCAGCCGCACAGAACGCTGCCATGGCAAATATGGTGCGGATCAACGCAACCGGATCCAGGCTGTGCGCCGCTACCAAGGGCAATAGCAGCAAGACATTTTTCACCCACTGGTGGGGCCGCATCCCTAAAGCGGCAGATCGTCGGGACCAGGTTTTCTTCAGTTGGGTGACAGCAATCCCTTCAGATTCAAGCTGCCGGATAATACCGGGATGTCGACCAACAACAATTGCTTCCCCGGCCGAGCGCCAGACCCCCATATCCAGCTTCTGATCGCCGGCATAGGCATACCCGCCGACGCCATATCTGTCGTTCAACGCCTTCGCCTTGCGGCGGCCGGACAGGTTTGTCTTACCGTCCGAGCCCAGATGTGCCCCGCCAATATCATGATGGTCGGCCAGCCGCTGTACCAGTTCCTGATCCGATGCCGAAGCAAAAATCACTTCGCGTCCCTGCTGTTTGGCCTGGATCACGTAGCCTTCGATATCCGGGTTAACTGGTAACAACTCGACGTTGATTTCCGCCAACCGGGTGATTTCCTGCTTGAGACGGGCACGATCACGCAAGAAGCGAAACGCGGTCAGAACTGTTTCCAGAGGTTTCTTGCCCATGGCGAGCCAAAACCCTTCAAACAGCATATCCGTTTTTAGGAAGGTGCCGTCGATATCCACGACGAGCGGCAACTTTTCAGTCATTTTGTGTTCCGAGATTTAAACACACAGCCATCTGTCACGTATTTTGGAGGGGTCATGCACAATGCACGCGAGACCTGCCATGCGGCGACGACTTTGGGCACATAGGCCCGCGTTTCTGCAAACGGCGGTACGCCAGAGTGTTTTTTGACTGCGTTTTCTCCCGCATTGTATCCGGCAAGCGCCAGAAGCGGGTCGTTGTTAAATTCTTTGAGCAGCCATTCGAGATAAGCCGCTCCGCCACTAATATTCTGCTGCGGGTCCGAGCTGTCTTTGACATCGAACCGCTCGGCGGTGGCCGGGATCAGCTGCATCAGCCCGACAGCCCCGGCAGAGCTGACCGCATCCGTGCGCCCTGAGGATTCAACGCCTATTACAGCCAGAACGAAAGCCGGAGAAACCTGCTTGCCCAAAGTCGCCATCAGGATATTCGACCCGTATTGATCCGCCAGGTTTTGGAAATGCCCCAGATTGGGCGATAGCGCTGCCATTTTGCCGGGGCTTTTCTGCATTTTTCGCAAAGCGGCATCCAGACGGCCGGAAGACGCCTTTGCCAAATCAGGTGAAATGTCATCCCAAAACCATTCGCTCAAATCCGCCGGTGGTCTGGCGACGCTGGCAATTTCCTTTTCCATGTCTTTTTCTTCAACCGGTTTCTTGCGTACAATATTCTTATAGTAATCTTCCTCGGGGGTAATCTGGACATTGATGCGTTTGCCGATGGGGCGTTTTTCCACAGTAACGCGCTTGAACGTAAAGCCACCGGACGGGTCGGCCGTTTCCGCTTGGGCTGACCCCAGACAGAATCCTGTCGCAACAGCCGAAAGGATGGCCTTTGTCACCAACATTGTTCCTGAATTCCTGCTCTGCGTTTTTATTTTCAGGGAATTTCGCAAAATTTGAACTACAAAGCCAGATAATTGTGTGCATCTACTATGGCTA
>JAAEUI010000543.1 GCA_024227475.1 Paracoccaceae bacterium
ATCTTTGTTCCGTATTTAGACAAAGACTTTACACCGGAAATTTCACTGGTTGGCACTGGCAATGCCACTATCCGTTCAGTTGCGATAACTACCGAGTTTGCCCCACCGGTACCGCTGCAAAAATCCAACAGACTCGCGCTGTCGGAAACCGGGTTGGACACCGCCCGCGCTGACCTTCGCACCTTTGAGGAGGAATCCGAAGCTGCAGAAGCAGAGTTGGCCGCCGCCGAACTCCAACTCGACCTGCTCCGCTCTGTTGCAAGCGGCAAGGCCGCTACAGGGAACGAACGCGGCGCCATCGACCCTGCATCGCTGGATGCAATGGTGACGCTTCTTGGTGATCGCGCCCGAACCGCACTCAAGGAGGTATCATTGGCCAAAACCAAAGTGTCCGCCTTAGCACGTAAACGCGCTGACCTGATGGAAGCTGTCAAAATCGCGGAAGCCGCTGTTGAGGCTGCAACCCCGGAATATGACGGGATGGCCTTACTTACCATTGGCGCACAGGTCGATTCAGCCTTTGCCGGAACCATACGAATCGAGGGTTTTGAACCCGTCGCCTGGAAACCGGTTTACACCGTCAACATTGAGCAGAACAAAACCAGTGGAGCGCTGCGTTTGCACCGGCAGGCGCTGGTCCAGAGAACCGGCCATGGAGCTTACAAAGCCTTTGAAACCTGGACTGATGTTTCACTGGTTCTGTCCACGGCTTCAATATGCGAATCCAACGCAACCCACGAGCCGTATCCCCAAATTCGGGGCCTTCAGGACAAGAGATCCAGAGAATATTTGTCATCATCGGGCAGCGCAGACTATGCCAGCCCCGAACCGGTAGTAGAACCCCTCGTCGAAGTCTTCGAAGAAGCCGCCAGTGGTCTCGGTGCCGCCTTCCAAGCCGGGCAGGTCCTCGAATTTGATCTGGGTGGCGGGCACGCCCTGCCGTGGGAGCCCGATGGCACGCTCTTTACCCTCGACACGCTGGAAATCCCGATCGACCTCTTTGCCCAGGCCAATGCCGCCCGGGATGACTTTGCCTATCTCTATACCGACATCACCAACGCCAGCAGTGCACTTCTGCTGGAGGGAAGCGGCAAGCTGTATCGCAACGGATCGCTCATCGGCACCATAACCATCCCCCGGCTGCTCCCCGGACAGACCGAACCACTTGGCCTTGGTCCACTCTATGGCATCCAGATCGAACGCACGACCAAGAAGGTTGAACAGGGTCAAGCCGGGTTTATTACCTCATCCTCTGAAGTTGACCGGCAATACCGCACAACCGCGACCTCTGCGCTTGATTACCCGATCATGCTGAAGTTGCTGGACGTGGTCCCGGTTTCGCAAGATGAGGATCTGGAGATTGACCTGGACACCAACCCAGATCCGACAGAAACCAACCGGGACGGCAAACGCGGCGTTCTGGCCTGGGATTTGGACTTAAAACCTGGTGAAACCTCGGTTGTTGATTTTGGTTACCAGATGAGCTGGCCAGCAGAAAAAGAACTGGTTCACCAGTAATTTGGAGCGGTTCACTTTTAATCTGATCCAGATTGAACGTGAAATGCTGGTCTAAGTATCTGGTGTCACAGCTTTTCACGATTCATTGGTGATTCCAATAAACCGTGAAAAGCTCTAAGGTCTGTGGAGTATCAGCAGACCCTAAACCGGCACAAACCCTTCTTGTGCAGGATCATACTGCTCCAGCCCGCCGTTGCGGATGTCCAGCCAGACGCCGTGCAGGCTCAATTCTTCGGATTTCACCCGCTCGCTGACAAACGGAAACGTCATCAGGTTTTCCAGCGACACCAGAATCGCCTCGCGTTCCAGCAGACCGATCTGTTCTTCCTTTTTCGCGCCGGTTGCGATCACCCGGTCGTAACCGGGGCGCAGGATATCCATCCATCGGCCGACAAAGCTGGTGTCTTTCTCCAGCTCTGGCGCAGCGCCGGAACACATGGCGTGGCACCCGCTGACGCCGCCGCATTTGGAGTGCCCCATCACGATGATTTTGACGATACGCAGGCTTTCTACGGCATACTCAACCGCCGCTGACGTTCCGTGATGATCTTTGTCCGGCGTGTAAACCGGAACCAGATTGGCAATGTTGCGATGGATGAAAAACTCACCAGTATCCGCACCAAATAACGAGGTCGCATGAACCCGGCTGTCACAGCAGGAAATAATCATGACCCGTGGATGCTGGCCTTCGTCCGCCAGTTTGGCATAGAGCGCTTTGTCATCTTCAAAGTCGGTTGCCCGCCAACCGCGATACCGGCTTGTCAGGGATTTTGGAAGAGTTTTAGCGAACTGCATGATTGGCCTAGCCCTATTTATCTGATCACGCATCTTTTCTACAATTTGAACGCAAAATTCAAGCTCGCACAAACTCATCCGTTACGAATAATTCAAGCTGCACAAATATTGTGCACGCGAGGACAGTAAAAACAGGTGGCATGGTGATGGGCGCAAATGTTGTACCTTTGAATCCGAATGAGGAGCCCTGGATACATCAGGACGCCATTCGGGTGTTGCAGGACTCTCTTGGTGTCGACTGTAGTCGTGACGTCGTGGAGCGCGCGGTTTTCGAAATATCCGACCGGCTGTGCCGCCTGGAACTCGCGTTCCACGATGGCAGGCTTGACGAGGTCGGAAAATTGGCCGGATCGCTGGTTGGCATGAGCACACAAATCGGACTATTGGTTTTTGCAAACGTCGCGGCAAGCCTGTGCCACTCTGTTCAGTGCGAAAACCACGTAACCGCGGCAGCGCAGGCTGCCCGACTGTTGCGTTTGGGTGAATCATCTTTGTTTTGTGCCGTCGAGATAGCTGATCGTTCGGGTTGAGACTTGCGAGTGGTTCAGGATCGGCTCTAGAGAGTGTCGCGTTTAATCAGTTCCGGCAGTGGTGATGGCATGCATCGGGCAACACCTATATTGAAATGCATGTCGCGACACTCTTTTTGAATCCGTTTCGGTGCGACATGCCCTAGGGTTGAAGAATGACCGGGAGCAACAAATGCCGATAAAATTCGCCAAACCCTCAGACACAACAATCCCTGTTGACGTTGTGTCCAGTGAGCAATTGCGAAGTTATCTCGATTCCGCTGATGCCCGCACCAAAAACTGGCTGTCCGCGAACGGCTTTACCGCAAAACTGGGCCAGACAGTTCTCATTGCTGACAATGCTGGAAAATTGGAGCGGGCCGTTACGGGCTGGGGCGATGCGAATTCGCGAAGCCGGGATCGGTTCCATATCGCGCCTGTTGCCAAGAAACTTCCCAAAGGGGCCTATCATCTTGGCTTTGGATTGGAGGAACTAGATCCAACAAATACCGCACTTGCCTGGTTGCTGGCCGGTTATTCCTTTGACCGTTACAAATCCCGGCCAAAGACCGAAGCCCGATTGAAAGTACCTGACGGTGTTGATGCTCTGCGGGTTGAAGCTATAGCGCGGGGAGATTTCCTGACCCGGGATCTGATCAACACTCCGGCATCGGATATGGGGCCCGAGGCACTTGAGAAAGCCTTTCAGGATATTGCAAAACCACATGGCGCCGTTGTGTCGTGCATCCGGGGTGCTGATCTGCTTGAACAGAATTTTCCTATGATCCATGCCGTTGGCCGAGCTTCGGATCAGGAACCGCGTCTGTTGGAATTGCTTTGGGGAAATGAAGCCGATCCGGCAGTAACACTGGTTGGTAAAGGCGTGTGTTTCGATACAGGCGGTTTAAACATCAAGCCTGGCGCGTCTATGGGACTGATGAAAAAGGACATGGGCGGCGCTGCCACGGTTCTTGGGCTTGCTGAAATGATAATGTCTCGGAAGCTTAAAGTGCGGCTTCGTGTTCTTGTCCCGGCAGTGGAGAACTCGATTTCTGCAGGTGCTTTCCGGCCGCAGGATGTATTGACTTCCCGCAAGGGGCTGACCGTTGAAATAAACAACACCGATGCCGAGGGTCGACTTGTGCTGGCCGATACCCTTGCGCTGGCTGATGAGCAGACCCCGGAAATGCTCATCTGCATGGCAACCCTAACCGGAGCTGCACGGGTTGCCCTTGGGCCAGATGTACCGCCGTTTTACACTGATAACGAAATTCTTGCGGCGGACATTGCAAGCTGCGCTGAACGCGCAGACGATCCACTTTGGCGCTTGCCGTTCTGGAAACCCTATGAATCGATGATCGAACCCGACATCGCCGATCTCGACAATGCCCCAAAAGGTGGGTTCGCCGGCTCAATTACAGCCGCACTGTTTCTGCGTCGGTTTGTTGAGAATACCGCGAATTTTGTCCATCTGGACATTTACGGTTGGGCACCCAAGGCAAAACCTGCGAGAACCCTAGGTGGCGCCTGCCAGGCAGCCCGCGCATTGTTCGATGTTGTTGAAAGCAGGTTCGGAGTATGACGGATCGCCGCCTCTACCCCTCCAACGGGCGAGTCGCCCACGAGTCGCTTGCGGGTATTGACGACGCTGAGGTTTTTACTGAAGGCGAGATGAAGTCCGTTTCTGTACCGGTTGCAAATCTGCTCGGTTCTGTTGATGGCGGCCTTGAACGCCAATTGCTGTTTGGCGATGCTTTTCTGGTGCTGGAGGAGGATTCCGGGAATGGATTGTCGTTTGGGCAGGCAACCGACGGCGGTTACGTGGGCTATGTCGAACAAAACAGCCTTGCCCCGGCGATATCCGCGACTCATTGGGTCAAGACGCTGGGCGGACATGTGTATAGCGTGGCCGATTTCAAATCGACGCCGTTACTTCACCTCCCATTCACCGCCAGAGTCGCGGTTCGCCATGATGCCGGAGATTTTCTGGAGCTTGAACCCGGCGGATACATCCCCAAACAACAGCTGGCAGAGACGAATCAAGTGGAGCCCGATTTCGTGACGACAGCAGAAAAGCTGCTTGGCACACCATATCTTTGGGGCGGAGACAGCAACTCAGGGCTGGATTGTTCGGGCCTTGTCCACATTTGCATGAGGGCGGCAGGCAAAGATTGCCCGCGAGATAGCGACTTGCAGGGTCAATTCCTGGGGCGGCCTCTCGAGAAAAATGAACCACTAAAACGCGGAGATTTGATTTTTTGGCAGGGCCACGTCGGCATTATGCACAGCGCCGACAAGATTGTGCATGCCAACGCGTATTTCATGTCCGTTACACTGGAAAAATTCGTTGAGGTCTGTGAGCGAATATCGGCTGCGCAGGACGGCAGCTGTCACTACCGAAGACTCTAGAGTTTTTCAAGATAAACCCGGAAAGCCACAGCCCTATTCAACGGCCCGGATGAGTTTCCGCTCCAGCACTCTCAGGACTGTTTTCAGGTCCTGGCCGCGTTTTAAAACCTGCCCATCCATCCCAATTACTGCATAGGTTCCCTGCTTCGAAGTCAGCCTTGGGCGCTTCTCAATCCGGTACAATGCATGCTCTGCTGTCCTTCGAAAAACCGAAAAGATGGCAACCTCCCGTAATGCCGAAATGCCATAATCTCGCCACTCGCCCGCTGCAACCATTCGCCCGTAAAGCGACATGATCATGCCTAGTTCACTCCGCTGAAAGTTTACAGCCTCTTGATTTAGCACGGGATTGTTCAGTCGGTAGACGGTTTGGCCTGTCATGGGCACAGTTTGAATCCCGCGCTCAATAAAGGCAAGCTTTTTTCGAAATCCCAATTCTCGGCATAAAAAAGCACGAAAAAGCCACTTTTACCGCACAGAATTGACCTGAAATTCTGGGAAAAGGAGATACGCGTAAGTGAGTAGCGAGTTTGGCACCCCGGTCACTAGCTTCGTAGTGGGGCAAATCCACCGGGGTGCCAGTTCGCGCTTATGCAAATACTTCATTAAGGGCGGCCTCTGGGTCGTCCTTTTTGTCAATTGTGCCACCTGGAGCACCGCTTTTAAACGGGTACACACGATGTCGCGACATGCCTTTCAAAAAAGGCACTCTGTCAGGCAGGCCATCCCTGCGCTCAGAACAGATTTGAGAGCCACTCGTTAAAGTTTATTTCAAAGTCGCCAAATCGCCTTATTCGTTCCATCAATTGGCCTGTATTTGAGATCAGAACGATACCTGTAGCTAACAAGCTTCCCCCGGCACCGCGCGAAATTCAGCCCCCACCCATTAGCGCGGGGCCGGGGTACTTTCCAAAAAACCACGTTGACCATTCCTCGAAAGTTGGTGTCTCCTGTTCGGGATCCACGTTCTTCAGGACCCAACATGCGTGACTTCCAACTCCCCGGTCGGTCTTCAGTTTTTGCTGGCAACGGTATGTGTGCAACTTCCACGCCCTTGGCAGCCAAAGTAGCTGTGCAGATGATGGAGAGTGGGGGCAACGCCGTTGATGCAGCAATTGCAGCTGCTGTACTCCTTGGAATCTGCGAACCCCAAATGACCGGGATAGGCGGCGATTGTTTTGTGTTACTGAAACTGCCGGGAACGGATGATGTGGTTGCCCTGAACGGGTCTGGCCGTGCGCCGGCTGCGCTGCAGCCGGACGAACTGCGCAGCAAGGGTTTCGCGGCAATGCCGACTCTCACTGCAGATGCAGTCACTGTTCCGGGCGCGATTGATGCCTTTTGCCGGTTGTCCGCCGACTATGGCAAGCTTGGGCTAAAAACGTCTTTGGCACCGGCAATTCACTACGCCCGCTCCGGAGTGCCTGTAGCCGCCCGCACCAGTTTTGATTGGCGTTTGGCTGAAGACCGGTTGCAGGGAGCAGCGCGGGAGTTTTACCTGTGCAACGGAACGGTTCCCGGTCCCGGCACCGTTTTTCGCGCTCCAAAACAGGCTGAAGTGCTCGAGAGAATAAGTCTTGAAGGGCGGGACGGTTTTTACCAGGGCGAAGTTGCGGAGGATATGGTCCAATCCTTAGCGGCGCTTGGCGGCGTCCATACCCTGGACGATTTCGCATCGGCATCCGCCACATATGTCACGCCCATTTCCGGCACTTACCGAGATGTGGAGCTGGTCGAGCATCCGCCCAACGGCCAAGGCGCCACGGCTATCCTTCTCAACAATATTCTTAACCGATTCGATCTGTCGCAATTGGATCCAATCGGCACACAACGCGCCCATCTGGAGGCCGAGGCAACCAAGCTTGCTTATGATGCCCGAAACCGTTTTCTCGCTGATCCGGATTTTGTCACCCGGCTGGATCACATGCTGGCCAAAGAAACAGCAGATCAGCTGGCCGCGTTGATTGACCCGAAAATGGCCATGCCTTCAGTCACAAAAATTTCCGAATCCGTACATAAAGAGACCGTATACCTGACCGTCATCGACCGCGACTTGATGGCGGTTTCACTGATTTATTCGGTGTTCAGCAGTTTTGGCTCCGGTCTCGCCTCATCGAAATTCGGAATCAACTTCCAAAACCGTGGCTCCGGGTTTTCGCTGGTCAAAGGACATCCAAACGAGGCTGGCGGCGGAAAACGACCCATGCACACCATCATCCCGGCAATGCTGCGCGCAGACGGCCGTATAACATCTTCGTTTGGCGTGATGGGCGGCGCTTATCAGGCAACCGGCCACGCTCGTTTTGTCAGCAATCTGGTGGATTTTGGAATGTCCCTGCAGGTTGCAATAGATGCGCCGCGGTGTTTTGCCGATACCAAAATTCTGAAAGTCGAGCGTGGATATTCAGATCGGGTGATATCAGAACTGGTAGATTTGGGTCACGATGTCATCACACCGGAAGTGCCAATTGGCGGCGCGCAGGCGATTTTTATCAACTATGAAACCGGTGTGTTGCAGGGAGCCTCAGACCCGCGCAAAGACGGCTGTGCCTTAGGTTACTAAGGCGTTTCGCGAAAAACCTGAGACATCGGGTTTTCGGGATACGCAGCAACATCAATGTCTTGTAGGGACGTTTTTCGCCAAACCTGATTCAGGTCTAACGAAAACCGCTGTAGATAAACACAAAGCGCTCTAAGGGTTGGGCACCAGCCCAACCGGCCTCAGTTCATTTGAACGTCGAGTTGGTAGTGCCCGTTGTTATGTGCACCAAACATGGCCAGAACCTCGGGGTGATCCACCGGTTCGCCGGTTTCATCACAGACCAGGTTTTGCTCTGAGACATAAGCGACATAGTACGACGAGTCATTTTCCGCCAGCAGATGGTAAAACGGCTGCTCGCGTTTTGGCCGTGCTTCCTTGGGAATCGATTCCCACCACTCTTCTGTATTCGAGAACGTTGGGTCCACGTCAAACACCACACCCCGGAACGGGTGTTTTCGGTGCCGAACGACCTGACCGATTGTAAATTTTGCTTCAGCCGTAAACATATCAGTAACGAATCCCCAAATGCGCAACCATCACGCCTTACGATTACATTGACATTTTGTCCATAATTGAGGGAAGGATTGCAAGAAATTTTAGGGAAACAATGCGTGGCGGTATTCATTACAGTTTTACAGATCGTCGCTCCGGTGTTTCTTCTGGCGCTGATCGGATTTGCCTGGATCAAGCTGGGTTTCGAGTACCGGGTTCAATTTGTGACCCGACTGGCAATGACCCTCTCGCTGCCTTGCCTGATCTTCGTTTCCTTGATGAACACGACGTTGGAAAAGGACGCTCTGGCTGCAACATTCTGGGCCAGTTGCGCGTCATATCTTATTGTAACAGTTGTTTTTTATAGCCTTCTTAAAGTAGTTGGCCTCAACCTGAAGACATTCCTGGCACCGCTCATTTTTGGCAATACTGGCAATCTCGGATTACCCTTGGCCCTTTTTGCATTTGGCGAGGCTGGGCTTGGCTATGCGGTCGTTATCCTCGCGGTCATGATGGTCTATTCCTTCTCGTTTGGCGTCTGGGTTGTTTCAGGAGGCGGCTCCCCTTTCAAGGTTTTCAAAGAGCCGGTTGTCGGCGCAACATTGGCCGGTGTGCTGTTCATGTACATGGAATGGCAAACCCCAGTCCCGGTAACAAATACTCTTGAGCTGATCGGCCAAATGGCGATTCCCCTGATGCTCATCACGCTTGGCGTTGCGCTTGCCCGCCTTTCTTTGGGCAGGGTCTGGCGGTCCTTGATCCTGTCTCTGATCAAAGCCGTCGTATGCGTTGCAATCGCCTGGACTGTTGGCGTTGCCTTTGAGCTTGAGCCAATTGCATTAGCCGTTTTGATTGTTCAGGTCTCGACCCCCGTTGCGGTAACTTCCTACTTGTTGGCAGAAAAATATGGTGCTGAGGCCGAACAGGTCGCAGGATTGGTTGTTGTTTCGACCCTGCTGTCCGTCGTCACCCTGCCATTCGTCCTCGTTTTTCTCATTTGATTTCAGCTCTATTCTTCTTTGTATTCGACTGCATTTACTGTAAAATGCATCCAAACCCAGCTTAAGACTGGATATTGAGGCAGCATGAAACGCAGTACGATCCTAATTCTGGTTCTGTTTCTGACCGCTTGCTCTGGCGGCAGGCAGTCTCCCCCGTCTAATCTTGATAACGCCTGCGCGATGAAGTCAGCGCGCTCGGGTTGGTTCAAAGACCTAAGGCGTGTTGAACGCAAATGGGGCGTTCCGGATTACGTCATACTGGCGACGGTCTATCAGGAAAGTAAGTTCGTCGCCAAAGCCCGGACGCCACTGAAATTTGCTTTGGGCGTTATCCCAATGGGCCGGCGTTCTTCGGCTTATGGATACTCTCAGGCGCTTGATGGCACCTGGGCATGGTATTTGCGTGAAAACAGTAGGCGCTCAGCCCGTCGCGACCGGTTTGACGACGCTACCGATTTCATGGGCTGGTATATGAATGAAACCTTCGAACGAAACGGGATAGCCAAATCCGACGCCTATAACCAGTACCTTGCCTACCATCAGGGACACACAGGTTACGCAAGAGGCAGCTATCGGGGCAAGGCTTGGTTATTGGATGTGGCGCAAAGAGTTCAGGACCGCGCAAATATGTACAAATCGCAGCTGGCCACCTGCAGGCGAAGAGGACGCTGATCTGTAAGGAAAAATCAGCGAATCACACCATTTTCCTTGATCAGCTTTTTTACGTCAAAGAGTCGTGCCGGAATTCGCTTAACCTTGTCCAGTTTCCCCAGTTTTACAACCGTGCGGCGGCCGCTTTCATCGGTCACCACCCATTCACGCAGTTCGACCGGGCCTTCACTGAAAACCAGCTTAACATGCCCCAGATTCGGGTGTTCTGGATCGCGTGCAACGATGCTGGTCGCCTGGCCTTCGCGTTTGTGACGGGTCACCATGCCGGAGCGATTAAGGTTCACCTTTTCCTTCAGAATTATCTGCAGCGGCGTCCTGCGCAACGGGTACTGCTGCGGGCCAGCGTTTGACTTCTTGTCAAAGATCGCAAGTTTCCCCTGGCCTGCAACAACCAGTGGCGCGTCCCTGCCCTGATACTCAAAACGCATTCGTCCGGGGCGTTTTAGGAAGAACGTGCCTTTTGAGCGGGATCCATCCGAGTTTATCTGAGTAAAGGAACCCTGGGCGTTGCTGAGGCTGTTCAGATACGCTGACAGTTCTTTTAGAGATACCGGTTTTGCCTGGGCTTCCGCCATGGGCGCAAAACCAGCGGAGAGCATCGCCAGAAGGAGTGTTCGTCTTTTCATCATTCCAACATAGGTGCTGCGACGGCCTTTCTGAACCCCCGCCAAACTCAAACGGGGTGCAGGCGGCAAGACCGGCGAATTTCTGCCTTCCGGCTATTGTTCAGGTACCAGGATTTCGCGCTTTCCGACGTGGTTGGCCTGGCTGACGACATTTTGCTCTTCCATCTGCTCGACCAACTTTGCTGCCTTGTTATACCCGATCGACAGTTTGCGCTGAATATACGAGGTCGAGCATTTTCTGTCCCGTACAACGATTGCTACAGCCTGATCGTACAGCGCGTCTTCCCCATTGGTGTTTCCGCCAAGCCCCAGAACTTGATCAATGTCGGAACCCATCTCCTCTGAAGGGCCAGAAGCGACGTCGTTCACATATTCAGGCGGACCATAGGCCTTCAGTGCGTTCACCACCTCTTCGACTTCTTCGTCACTGGCAAACGGCGCATGGATGCGGGTGATCTTGCCTCCGCCCGCCATGAACAGCATGTCACCCATGCCAAGTAATTGCTCCGCGCCCATTTCCCCAAGGATGGTCCGGCTGTCGACCTTGGAAGTCACCTGGAAGGAGATCCGCGTTGGGAAATTGGCCTTGATCGTGCCGGTGATCACATCCACCGACGGTCTTTGCGTCGCCATGATCAGATGAATACCAGACGCCCGCGCCATTTGGGCCAAACGCTGGATACAAGCCTCGATCTCTTTGCCCGCGACCATCATCAGGTCGGCCATTTCGTCTACGATGACGACAATGAAGGGCATTTTCTCTGGCTTGAAGGTTTCGGTTTCAAACACCGGATCACCGGTTTCGTCGTCAAACCCAGTCTGAACCGTACGCTCAAAATCCTCGCCCTTTTCAAGCGCCGCTTTGACCCGCGCGTTATAACCGCCAATGTTGCGCACACCCATTTTGGACATTTTGCGGTAGCGCTCTTCCATTTCGCCAACCACCCATTTCAGCGCGACAACGGCTTTCTTTGGGTCGGTGACAACGGGTGACAGAAGATGAGGAATTCCGTCATAAACGCTCAGTTCGAGCATTTTCGGATCAATCATGATCATGCGGCACTGCTCGGGGCTCAGCCGGTACAGAAGCGACAGGATCATTGTGTTGATCGCAACCGACTTGCCTGAGCCTGTTGTACCTGCGATCAGCAAATGGGGCATTTTTGCAAGGTTTGCGACAACCGGAGTACCGCCAATATCTTTGCCCAGTGCCAGGGGCAGAGCCTGTTGTCCGTCGCCATAATCCCGCGCCGACAGAATTTCGCGCAACAAAACTGTTTCGCGGTTTTCATTGGGCAGTTCGATACCGATAACGGTTCTGCCGGGCACGGTTGATACACGCGCTGAAAGCGCTGACATAGAGCGGGCAATATCATCGGCCAACCCGATCACCCGACTGGCTTTAAGGCCCGGAGCAGGTTCAAGCTCATACATTGTTACGACCGGTCCGGGGCGTACTGAAACTATGTCGCCCTTAACTCCATAGTCATCCAGCACCGATTCTAGCATACGGGCGTTTTCACCCAGCGCTTCGTCGCTCAGGTGATGCCGCACGATGGTTGCGGGGTTCGCAAGCAAACTCAGGGGCGGGGTTTCAAATGCCTGTTTCTTGTTTTCCTTGAACAGGCTGGGCTGTGCCTCCGCCTTTGCCTTGGCGCTTTGTCGAGCCGCTCTTCGAGCCTTGCGTTTCACGACTTTTCTGAGATCGGCACTGCTTGTGGGTTCTGCCTTTGCGCGGACGCTGGTGAAACTAGCTGCCTCAGGACTCTCTAAAGATTCTTCGTTCCCGGCATCTGGATTGGCGCTTCGGCTGGCACCTCCCAGTTTGGGTGCAGCATTGCCGCTGGTGTCCGTTTCTTCGTGGAAAATATTATCCCGGACAACCGGCTCCGAGTTTTGTGGGCCTACCCGCAGGTTTCTGGCCCGAAGAACCTTGCTCTTGATCGCATCATTGATCCGGGCTCTTACCCTGTCTTCTTCCGGCAGATCGGCCAAGGCCTGAGGGTCAAACGACGTTTCATTGCTGTCTTCCTCAGCCCGCGCGACTGGAACTGTATTTGTTGAGCGCAACAACCGGGGCATCGTGAAAAGTGGTTTCTTTGCAGGTGGTTCGGCATCCTCAATTTGCTCTTCAACGACGTATTCCAGCTCCTCAGTTTCGATAATTTCCACTTCGCTGAGAGCCTCTAGCTTTGCAGCTGCCTTGGCCTGCTTTTCCTCCTTGCGCGACGTGTATTTCGATTTTGCAGCCAGCAAACCTCTCGCACCGTTGCGGATAAAGAAGCCAAGGAAGTTAAAAATACTCGCATAGGTCAGTATCACCGCAACAAGTGAGTGTCTGTTAACCGTCGCCAGCTCGGAGCGTGTGAACCCCAGAGAAAATAATCCAAATATTAGGAAAAATATCCCTAATACTAGTGTGATAGCGGTCAAACTGTAACCAGTTGTCAAGGGCACAAGATCCAACAGGATGCCAAGTGCTGCATCGCCCGACATTCCGCCGAGCCCAAACAGATGTTGCCAACCAGCCATTGGCACGTGACACGCCAGAAATACCGCACTAACCGCAACAAAAATTGGGATGGCAATGGCGCGGCTGAACAACCGGTCGTCACCGAGATGAAAAATGAATCGTACACCCCAGCCCACAAACAGAACCGGAAAGCACCAGGACGCCCAGCCAATTGTCAAAATGAGCCGACTTGCGATAGCAGCGCCAATTCCGCCCAGAAGGTTTCTGGCGGGTTCCGAGGTTGCATTCAGCCAACTCGGATCTTCAGGCGAATAGCTCCATAACAGCGCCGCAACAAGAGCCGCCAGGGCAAATAACCCAAAGCCAACCAATTCCGCTCCACGCTTCTGAATCGCTTCCTGCATTTTGGTATCCAGCAGGGGATCGCGAGTTCTGGTCTGATACGCCATTTTTCTACCTCAGTACAAACATGCGCGGATTTTCTTTAATCCAGCCATCGTTTCTTGTTTTTGGGCGACCATAGCCACCCGAATGTACCCTTTGCCGGGGTTGAATCCGCCCACTTCTCGGCTCAGGTATGCGCCGGGGAGGACTCTGATGCCGGTTTCTTGCCAAAGCGTTAATGCCGCCGCCTCACCATCATTAACGGGAAGCCAAAGAAAGAATCCTGCTTTTGGGCTGGTATAACCATCAATTCCGGCAAAAATTGTGTCGGCAGCATCATATTTTTCGCGATAAAGTGCGCGGTTATCTTCTACGTGCCTCTCATCCTTCCAGACTTCTGTCGCAACCCGCTGTAAAGGCAGGGGTAACGGCGCTCCGGAGTAGGAACGCAATTGCTTCAGGGCCCGAATGGTGGCCGGGCCACCGCAGGCAAAGCCGGATCGCAGGCCGGGCAGGTTGGATCGCTTTGAGAGTGAATGGAATACCAGTACCCGCTCTGGATCAGCGCCAACGCTCTTCGCGGCCTGTAGCGCCCCAACCGGTTCCTCTTTACGGTAGATTTCCGCGTAGCATTCATCTGCGAAGATCCGAAAATCATGTTTCTCCGCCAACCCGACAAGTTCTGCCAGGTATTCAGAGCTTGCAACTGCCCCTTGCGGGTTCGAAGGAGAACACAGATAGACTATAGAAGTTTGATCTAGGATATCGGTGGAAACTTTTGAAAAATCAGGTAAAAATCCAGAATTCTCCATTGCTGGAACGAATACCGCAGTCGCGTTCGCTGCCGCAGCAGCCACTGCGTACACCTGGTAAAACGGGTTTGGAATCAGGACCACAGAGCGTTTTCCGTTTTTCCGCTCGGGACACAAAGCCACGCAGGCGTTGAACAGACCCTCCCTTGTTCCATTCAGCGCTATAATCTGGGTTTCCGGGCTAATTTCCACATCATATCGCCGTTTTACCCAGTCGGAAATGGATGACAGCAATTCGCCAGATCCTTCGTTTGGCGGGTACTTGGCAAATTCGTTGATGTGCTCAGCTAGAACAGACCCTACAAACTCCGGGATCGGGTGTTTTGGTTCACCAATTGACATATGCAACACATCACCGCCCGCGGGGTGGTGATCCAACAGCGCACGTAGACGCGGAAAAGCGTATTCTGGCAGGTTCGAAAACCGCTCTGGTAATTGCATTGTCTGCCTCTGGCTCGGGGTCTTTTGCCCCCTTTTTGGCAGTTTACCGAACTTTTCTAGCGGCTCCAAACCCTTTCAAAAATGTCGAGCAAGAATGTGGCTTTTTTGTTCTCTGGCGGATCAGTGTTAAAGCACTTTTCGTTTGGAGGGTTTCGCGTTCAATCGGATCCGGCAGTGGTGATGGCATGAAAACACCGGTCGCAACCTCCTGAAGGGGTGCGTTCTAACCGAGGTCTGAGGTTCAGAATTTGGCAAAAACCCTAGATGGCGTCAGCCAGGGCAGCGCCCAGCCTCAGAAGCTTCCTTTCGGAAAACGGAGCGCCCAGCACCATCAATCCACAGGACGGGCGCCCGGTTGGCAGGTTCAGCCCGCAGAGCCCCATTAGGTTTCCCACCCTTGTGTTTCTCAACGCTAAAAGATTGGCGTTGATGTAGTATTGGCTGTCTGATTCCAGCCGTTTCCTGTTTGGTGGTAAAAGCGGCGAGGTTGGCATCAATACGGCATCATATTCCATTGTCTGGCGGTAATATTCCCTCCGGAGGTACAACATTTTCTTTTGGCTGGCCACATACTCGACCCCGGTGAAATTCCTGCCAGCAGAAAACCGCTCCAGAATTTCATGGTACATCAATTCCGGATGGGCCTCGATTTCAGTTTGCCAGGTTGCATAGGCCTCTGTGGTGAACAAACAGCCCGACAAAAGCATTATTTCTGACACACTTGGCAATTCAATCTCAGATATTTTTGCACCGGCTGCACCTATCGCCGACAAAGATGCGTCAAAGGCGTCGGCGACTTCGCCTTCCAGATCGTCTAGCACCAGAGTTTTGCAAACTGCAAAGTGGGTTCCGGACAAGTCGGCCCCGGTCAAATCCACCGGTGCTTCGGCCTGCAGAACGGCATGGATATTTGCGGCATCCTCTACTGTTCGACACAGCGGCCCAACCGTGTCAAATGACACGCACAGCGGCACGACTCCCTCGAGTGAAACAAGCCCGGAAGTGGTTTTCAGCCCTACCAGGTCATTCCAGGCTGATGGAATTCGGACAGACCCTCCGGTATCTGACCCAATCCCCGCTGCTGCCAGCCCAAATGCCACCGAGGTAGCCGCCCCTGAGGATGACCCACCAGAGACTGCGTTCAGATCATTCACGCAAGGCGGAGAAGCAGTAACAGGGTTCAGGCCCAGGCCCGAAAATGCCAGTTCAGACATGTGGGTCTTTCCAAGACATATGAGCCCTTCACTTGTCGCGTTCCGCACGACCTTGGCATCCTGCTCAGGTACGCGTCCCCTCAGCAACGCTGAACCGGCTTCGGTCCCAATACCCGCGGTGTCAAAAAGGTCTTTCCAGGAAATTGGGACCCCATCAAGAAGTCCACGGCGTGACCCGCTTGCTGCTCGAACAGCCGCCGCCTTTGCTTCGGCCAGTGCACGGTTCGGGCTCAGGCGCGCATATATTTGATCGTTAAGTTCATGTTGTGCGATTGCGTCCAGGAAACACTCGGCCAACTCAACAGCATCAATTTGACTCGCGCCAATTGCGCGCCCCAAATCGCTGGCCGACTGTTCCAACCATTCATTTGCCATCGCGGTACTCTCCCCGGAATTTTGAGGAGCCTAGCTGCGCTTTGGCGGATGGACAATCCTCTAGAATGCTTCATATTTCCGACATGGCAACAGATACAGATATTCTGATTGTAGGGGGCGGACTTAACGGTACTGCGCTTGCGATTGCGCTGGCACAATCCAGCCACCGAATCGTGTTGGCAGACAAGCTCTCCGCCAGCTTTCGCAGTGACCCGGCATTTGATGGCCGGGGATACTCACTTGCCCTTGCTTCGGTCCGGATGCTTTCGGCGCTTGGCATCTGGGAAAAAGTTGCTGAATTTGCCCAACCCATTCTTGATATCAAGGTCAGCGATGGGCGCGCCGGTGAAGGTGCTGCACCATGGTTTTTACATTTTGATCATGCCGAAATCAAAGAGGGCCCGATGGGCCACATGCTTGAAGATCGTTATTTGCGCCGAGCTCTGCTGGAGACTGCGGCACAATATGAAAACATCGAACCTATTACAGATGACGCGGTCGTGGATCAGGTTACCTCGAATGGAAGCATCAAGGTCAGCTTTGCGTCAGGGAAATGCATTTCTTCGCTCCTCGTCGTTGGTTGCGACGGGCGGAGAAGTCAGGTGGCTCAAAGGGCTGGCATCTCGCGCACCGGTTGGGACTATCATCAAACCTCGCTTGTCTGTGCGGTCGAGCATGACCTGCCCCACAACGGCTGTGCGCATCAGTTTTTCATGCCCGCTGGCCCGCTGGCAATCCTACCCCTTCCCGGGAACAAATCATCCATTGTCTGGACAGAATCGACCCATAAAGCCGACGAAATCAACGCATTGAGCGATGAAGAGTTTCTGGCTTGCCTGCGCCCCTGTTTTGGCGATTTTCTCGGGGAAATCAAGCTTTCGGGCAAGCGGTTCAGCTATCCTTTGGGGCTGTCGCTGGTGCAAAATTTTGTTTCTGAACGCCTGGCGCTCGTTGGCGACGCCGCCCACGGCATGCATCCGATTGCCGGACAGGGGTTGAACATGGGCTTGCGTGACGTCGCCGCGCTAACGGAAGTTCTGACAGATGCCCGCAGGCGTGGAGAAGACATCGGAGTGCTGAATGTTCTGGAGCGCTATCAACAATGG
This sequence comes from Paracoccaceae bacterium, assembly GCA_024227475.1. GTDB lineage: Bacteria > Pseudomonadota > Alphaproteobacteria > Rhodobacterales > Rhodobacteraceae > Amylibacter. Next base: position 17,370 of record JAAEUI010000543.1, read on the forward strand.
CGGCGCTTTGATACGGCGACCATGGCTGTGGCCACTGATAAGGTTAACAGGATATTTTCAAATGATAATCCTGTGCTCCGAACACTTCGCGATCTCGGGCTCGGCTCTGTAAATGCCCTGCCTTCCGTCAGGCGTGGGTTGATACGGCAGGCCGCTGGCCTTTCAGGCGATTTGCCAAAGTTGATGCAAGGCCGACCGGTTTAGAGAGTTTCGGGTTTTGTTTGAATCACAAACGAAACCCGAAGCTTCCACGTTAACAGCGCCATAGACCGGCGATTTCTACATCAACTTGTCTCAAGTTAATGTAGAAACGCTAGAGCATTTCCAATTCAGTCGGGCTCAGATCGTATCGGAAATGCCGGGTTAAGTATCTGATGTTGCTGCGTATCTCGGTCCTTTTGTGAATCCAATTAGACGAGAGAAGCTCTATAGGTCACGGACCCGAAAACCCGGGAAGGGTTAGTCAAGCTCCCGCGCCTCATCAATCAGCATAACCGGAATTCCATTGCGAATTGGAAACGCTAGATTGGCCTTTTTGGAAATCAGCTCCTGGCTCTCAGCGTCATAGCTAAGCGGCCCTCTTGTCTGGGGGCAAATGAGCGCATCCAACACCTTGCCTTCGATCTTTGAGTCCTGCGAGTTCATTGCATCTTCTCTTCGTCCCGGCTGCCCCTCAGGGCAAATTCCATCAGAGTTACAAGTATTTCACGACGGTTGCTCAAACTGGAGGCTTCCATCAACGCCTGCTTCTCCTCTGCCGAAAACGGGCACAGCATCGACAAGGAGTTAACCAGCAACTCCTCATCCGCTTCTTTGAGGTTGCCCCAGTCTGTCGATAGTTTGGACGCCTCAAAAAACCGCGCCAATATCTTCAAAAACTCTGGCCTGTTGAAATCTTCATCTACCTCGGTCCGGCCCAAATCGCGTTGAAAATCGGACCAGTCAACGTCGCATTTGATATAGGGTGAAAAACCGGCAACCTGTTCGGTGATCCTGAACCTGCTGACGCCGGACAACGTGATCATATAGCGCCCATCTTCGGACTCGGAAAAAGACGTCACCCGGCCTGCACATCCGATATCGTGCAATTCCTGATCGCCCCCTTTCGGCGAATTCTCCCAAGGCTGTATCATGCCAATTATCCGGTGGTCTGACTTCAGCGCGTCGTCCAGCATTGCCAGGTAACGGGGCTCGAAAATGTTGAGCGGCAAGCGTGCTCTTGGCAGCAGCAACACCCCCCCGAGCGGAAAAACCGGGATCGTCGGAGGCAGGCTGGAAAGCGAGAACATCTGCTTCATGTATCACTTCATAGGCATCAAGCAAATATCATCGAAGACAATTTACGCCGTCCTGCCTTGGCTGTCGCGTCTTTTGGTCCAAGACTTTCGAAAACCTTGAACAGCTGTTCCTTTGCGGCAGCGTCGTTCCACTCCCGGTCCCGTCGGAACAGCTCCAGCAGTTCTGCAATTGCTCCTTCGGCATCTCCGGCAGCCACCAACGCCAACCCCAAATCCAGACGAGCCTGATGATCGTTCGCATCAGCCTCCAGTTTAGCCCGTAAATCCTCTGTCTCTCCTGCATCGGCTGCGTTGGCTGCGAGCTCTATCTGAGCCTTCACAGCAAGGACCACGGGATCCTCCGCTATTTCTTTCGGAGCGTTGTCAAGAATGGCCAGAGCCTTGTCCTCTTCTCCCAATGCCAGGTGGGACCGCGCCAGCCCAGCCAGCGCAGCTGCATTTGCAGGCTCTTCTTCTAATACAGCTGCAAAAGTCTGGGCAGCATCCACTGCAGCGCCCTGATCCAGCATTTCTTCGGCGGCGGCAACAGCCTCTTCAAGGCCGCCGTCATCTCCGGCAAGAGCGGCGGTTTTATCTACAAAGGCCTGGATTTCTGAGGGTGCCAGAGCGCCCTGAAACCCATCGACAGGCTGCCCCTCAAAAAAAGCAAACACAGAGGGGATTGACTGAACCCGCATCTGCCCGGCCAGCATTTGGTTTTCGTCAACGTTGACCTTCACCATCCGAACCTTGCCGCCAGCTTTGGTAACTGCAGCTTCCAGGGCGGGCCCAAGGGTCTTGCATGGCCCACACCATGGGGCCCAAAAATCAACGATGACAGGTGTTGTTTTTGACTCTTCCACGACATCCTGCATGAATGTTGCTTCGGAACTTTCCTTGATGAGATCCCCCGTTGGTGCGGGTCCACTTCCAGTTTCGAGCATTGGTATCTCCTATAAATCGCCTGTGATGTACCAACCGGGCTGACTCCGGGCAAGCGGTTGTTAATCGCGCTGATACGACAAATGTGGTGCAGCCGCTCTAAATATCAAAACTCGCAAACAGCGGCGCGTGATCCGACGGTTTTTCCCATCCGCGTGCAATCCGAAAAACCCTGCTGGAGTGTGCCTTACTGGAAATATCAGACGTCGCCCAGATATGATCGAGTCGCCTGCCTTTATCGGCCAAATCCCAATCTCGTGCTCGGTATGACCACCACGTAAATAGCTTACCCTCGGTAATGTCCTGACGCGTAACGTCTACCCAACCCCCGGCAAGTTGGGTTTCTGCAAGTTGTTTGACCTCAACAGGAGTATGCGAAACCACTTTCAACAACTTCTTGTGATCCCAGACATCATCCTCGCGCGGCGCTATGTTCAGATCACCGACAAGAACTGACTTTTCGGGTTTGGCCGTCGAAAACCACTCTTTCATTTCAGCTAGAAAATCAAGCTTGTGGCCGAATTTCTCATTCACTTCCCGATCGGCCACATCGCCACCAGCTGGCACATAAAAATTGTGAACAACAAATCCATTATTGAGCCGGCCAGCAACATGTCTGGCGTCCCCTTTCTGGCAAAAATCCCGATGCCCGGCGTCTTCCATGGGAATCCGAGACAAAATTGCAACTCCGTTGTATCCTTTTTGCCCCCGAGCAATCATATGCTCATAGCCCAACGCCATGAAATTCTCCGTCGGGATCTTTTCTACCGGAGACTTACACTCCTGAAGGCATAAAATATCAGGTTGTTCTTCCCGAAGTAGCTTCAAAACAATCGGCTCGCGCAGGCGGACAGAGTTTATGTTCCAGGTGCAAATTGTGATGGTCATCGGATTCTCCTTACAGCCGTCAGTTCTAGCTGATAGCTGGCGAGCCTCAAGCCGGAAAACAAACCGCCCACCCTGGGTGGCGGACCCAAACCAGCTAACATATCTTTTGCGGTTTGCACTGGCACACCCCTGGGAAATGTTGCCAATTGGTTAACAATCTGGACGTGTACATCCGAATTTTCAGAGAATTCGCGGCCAAACATGACTCGCGAGCCAAATTCTTTCATTTTTCTAGTTATGGGTGGTTGTGATCTGAATACATACTCCTCTAGGGTGCACGCAACAAATTGGTTCGGCCTTTTCCGGACAAGTACCTGAATTGGTTCGTAATGGCGTTGATATCAAGTAATCCAAATTTCCGGTTGTTGTTTTCTGCGAGTGCTGTCAGCAACCTGGGAGATGGTATTTCCGCCCTGGCATTTCCTTGGTTGGCAACCCTGATAACCCGAGACCCTGTGATGATTGCAACCGTCGCAGCAGCGGGGCGATTGCCCTGGTTGCTATTCACGATTCCGGCCGGTGTTATTACTGACCGGTTCAACCGGCGGCATCTGATGATTCAGGCGGACTTGTTCAGAATGATAATGACCTTTGTCGTTGTCGCTTTGATCCTAAGTTCAGCCCCACTTCCTTTGAACCAAGACACGGATATTTTGGGAATGATCGCCGCCCTTTCAGCCGCTTCATTTCTTTTGGGTGCCGCAGAAGTTTTGCGCGACAATGCCGCGCAAACCGTTTTGCCGTCCATCGTAGACAATTCGGATCTTGAATCGGCGAACGGACAGATTTGGACCATCGAACAAATCATGGGATCTTTTGTTGGCCCTCCGCTGGCAGGGTTTCTGATCGCGATATCAGTGCCGGTGCCATTTGTTTTCGACGCGTTGACCTTCGGCTTTGCCTCCTTGCTGCTTTGGTCAGTGACCATCAAGTCTAACGGCCCACCAGTCAGCCTTCCGCCGGGGTTTTGGCCCCAGTTGCGCGAAGGTGTTGTTTGGATTTGGCATCACAAGCTGATTTTGCGGCTGGCAATAATGCTGGGTTGGTTAAATTTGGTTAGCGTCATGGCAGTCACGGTTCTCGTCCTATTTTCCCAGGAAATCCTTCACCTTAATGCGGCAGGCCATGGGCTTTTGCTGACTTCAGGTGCAGCCGGTGGCGTCGCAGGTGGGCTGTTGGGCCCAGCAATTACCAACCGCCTTGGCAATCAGGGGGCTCTGAGGTTCGCGCTGGCACTGATTCCATTTCCGTTTCTTGCAATATATCTGACCGAAAGTGTGTTCGTCGTCGCAGCCGCCCTGTTTTTGGAGATGTTCGCGGCTCTGATCTGGAATTTGGTGACAGTTTCGCTGCGCCAGCGAACTATCCCGGAAAACCTTCTGGGCCGCGTAAACAGCATTTACAGGTTCTTTGGATGGGGTCTGATGCCAGTCGGGGCATTGCTGGGCGGTATTCTCGTCACATTGGCAGAGCCGGCGCAGGGCCGGGCGGAAGCGCTGAGGCTGCCTTATCTGATCGCAACCATGTCAATGACAATAGCCTTTTTTTACGGCGTCTTTGTCTTGCGCATCCCCAGAAGAAACAGCCCGCCAGAATGACGGGCCGCTTCAGGGAGAAAACAGAAACTTCACGCAACCAGACGATAGCCACCAGATTCCGTGACCAGTAGCCGCGCATTGCCCGGATCCGGCTCGATCTTTTGACGAAGGCGATAGATGTGGGTCTCCAGCGTGTGGGTCGTGACGCCAGCGTTGTAGCCCCAGACCTCGTGCAACAACACATCCCGCGCAACCACACCATCCTGTGCCCGGTACAGGAATTTCAGAATATTGGTCTCTTTTTCGGTCAGACGTATTTTCTTTTCTTCGTCGTCGATCAGCATTTTGGCTGCTGGCTTGAATGTATATGGCCCGAGCGTGAAAACAGCGTCCTCAGATTGTTCATGCTGGCGCAGTTGCGCCCTGATCCGGGCCAGCAAAACCGGGAACTTGAAAGGCTTGGATACATAGTCATTTGCGCCAGCATCCAGGCCCAAAATCGTGTCAGCGTCTGTGTCGTGGGCCGTCAGCATAACAATCGGGCATTTCACCCCTTGTTTGCGCATCAAACGGCAAAGTTCGCGGCCATCCATATCCGGCAGGCCGACATCAAGAATGACCAGATCGTAAAGGGCCTCTTTGGCTTTCTCGAGTCCCGCCGCCCCGTCCTCAGCTTCAAAAACATCAAATTCTTCAGTCAGAACCAGCTGATCGGCCAACGCTTCGCGCAAATCGCCGTCATCATCCACCATCAGGATCTTTTTTACATTGCTCATCTGGAATGCTCCGTCTTTCGCTGAGTCAAACTTGTGCCTTTTTGTGGTTTTCGGCAATCAGCTTCACACTCTCGTGTCGATATTCTGTGAAATGTTTCATAAAGAGGAAGGAGCCGGTATAGAAACGCGGCGAATTGTTACAATAAACCGGGTCCAGATGCCGATAATCTTGAGCACAGACGAACAAATTGCCCGGATGCGAGGCGACCTTCGAATGGGGGTTCCGGTTGTCATTACGGCGGGATCCCAGGTTTGGCTTGCGGTGGCGGTTGAGACCCTGACGGCAGAGCGGCTGCAGCAAATGCGCGACAAAAATACCGCTCTGGAAATTGCCCTGACAGACCGCAGAGCGGAAACTCTCGCTGCTCCGGCCTATGACGGCGACATGGTCCGGATTGCGGTGCCTTCAGAGGCGACTGTCGGCTGGCTGCATGCCATGGCCGACCCCTCACTCGATCTGCAAATGCCGTTGAAAGGCCCGTTTTCCTATCTGCGCGACGGCACACCTGCCGTGCACCGCGCTGGCCTGCAACTGTGCAAAAAGGCCGGGCTATTGCCTTGTATGGTTCTCGCGGCTGTAAAAGCAAGCGCGACAACCGACGATCTCAGCCGCATAGGTTTGCAGACCCTGCAACAGATCGACCAAAGCCGCAGCCCTCTGGAACTTGTTTCCAACGCAAGGGTGCCGCTATCGGTTGAGGAAAACAGCCGGGTCCATGTCTTTCGCCGCAGGGACGGTGGCGAAGAACACTATGCTATTGAAATTGGCCGCCCTGCGCGGGCCACGCCGGTTTTATCCCGTCTGCATTCCGCCTGTTTCACCGGTGATCTGATCGGCTCGCTCAAATGCGACTGCGGTGCCCAGCTTCGGTCTGCCATGGCCCAGATCGGCGAAGAAGGTGCCGGAGTTCTCCTCTATCTCAATCAGGAGGGCCGGGGTATCGGGCTTGCCAACAAGATGCGTGCCTATTCGCTGCAGGATCAGGGCTTTGATACGGTCGAGGCCAACCACCGCCTCGGTTTTGAAGACGACGAGCGCGACTTTATGCTCGGGGCCGAGATTCTGTTGTCCATGGGATTCAGTTCGGTGCGCCTGATGACCAATAATCCGCGCAAGGTGAAGATGATGTCTGAAGCGGGGATCGAGGTCGCCGAACGGGTGCCACTCAAGGTTGGCAAGACTCCGCAGAACGCCGATTATCTGGCCACAAAGGCGAAAAAGAGCGGGCACCTGCTGTGATTTCCCGGCCCGATGACCTGGTGATTAATCGCTGGAGCGCTAGGTTTCAGGGCCGAACGTTCCCCTGCGCCATCGGGCGCGGCGGCATTGGCGTCAAACGCGCAGAGGGCGACGGGATAACCCCCCTCGGAAACTTCACACTGGCGGAAATCCTGATCCGCCCTGATCGACTGTGGCTGGAAACCCCTGACTTGCCTCAGGCCCGCATTGGCCCCCGCGATATTTGGTCAGACGACCCGACGGACCCAGACTACAACCACCACGTCTGCACCGCCCGCCATCCCTACAGCCACGAAAACCTGCGCCGCCCCGATCCGCTCTATAACGCCGTCGGCGTTCTTGATTTCAACTGGCCGGAGGCGACACCCGGCAAAGGCAGCGCCATCTTCCTGCACGTCTGGCGCAAACCGCGCCACCCGACTGAAGGCTGCATCGCCTTTGCCCAAAAAGACCTGATCGAAATCCTGGTCCACTGGAGCGCCCGCTCTCGCGTCGTCATCCGCGGTTAAGCACTTCTGTGTTTCTTTGGAGCAAAAAAATACTTCCGCCGGAGGCATCCAAGCTATCCACCCGCTCCCGGCGTCAACTGATCCCTTAACAGCGCCAGCGGGTGCGAGCGCAGCGTCAGCCGCATCGACACGTAATCTTCCACCACCTGCTCGCCCTCGCTCATCTGCGGCAACACCACCTCCGGCTCCTCCAGCCCCTCGCCCTCCAGATCGCGGGCGAACAGCGGCAGCGGCTCGCGCCCCTTCACCGCCTTGACCTGCCACAATGCCTCGCGCCGCGTAAGCCCGAGCGCGGCAAAGGCATCCGCCTCCGCCAGGATCTCCAGCAGCCGCGGTGGTGTGCCCGCCTTGCGCCAGACATCCTCCACCGCCGCGTAGCCATTGCCCCGCGCCGCGCAAATCCAGCTGCCCTCCTCC
>JAAEUI010000544.1 GCA_024227475.1 Paracoccaceae bacterium
CTCTTTGTCGGATGGGCGGTATGTGGTTTTCAGAATGACTTCAGCTTTCATTCCAGACCCCTTATAAAGTTGGTACCTGCAACAGTTTTTCTGGCTTTCGAGTGTCGTGTACCGAGATTCTCTAACTTTGTCACCCCCGCATCGACATAGCTTGAAGGTTTGTGAACGGGCACGTAGATTGCGCCTGAAAAATATGGGGATTCAACCGGAAATGAAGTTTAACGGAACAGAACAATACGTCTCGACTGACGATCTGACAGTGGCTGTCAACGCAGCGATTGCACTGGAGAGACCGCTTTTGGTTAAAGGTGAACCGGGCACAGGAAAAACCGAGCTGGCACGGCAGGTTTCCATGGCGCTTGGTCTGCCGATGCTGGAGTGGAACATCAAGTCAACTACCAAGGCACAGCAAGGATTGTATGAATACGATGCGGTGTCCCGCCTGCGTGACAGTCAGCTGGGTGAGGAGCGGGTTCACGACGTCAAAAACTACATAAAAAAAGGGAAACTCTGGCACGCGTTTGAGGCGGACGGCAAGCAGGTACTGCTGATAGATGAGATAGACAAGGCGGATATCGAGTTTCCCAACGATCTGTTGCAGGAACTTGATAAGATGGAGTTTCATGTCTACGAGACCAGTGAAACAGTCCGCGCCAGACAGCGGCCCATCGTGATCATCACCTCAAACAACGAAAAGGAACTGCCGGACGCGTTTTTACGCCGGTGTTTCTTCCACTATATCCGGTTTCCTGACACTGAAACCATGAAGCAGATCATCGATGTTCATTTTCCGGGAATTAAACCCGCTCTAGTGGCTGAAGCGCTGTCTCAGTTCTACGAAATCCGAGAAACCCCGGGCCTGAAGAAAAAGCCCTCCACCTCTGAGGTTCTTGACTGGCTGAAACTGCTGTTGGTTGAGGATCTGGACCCAAGTGACATGCGTCGCGACGGCAAAGACGCGCTGCCCAAGCTTCACGGGGCTTTGCTCAAGAACGAACAGGATGTACATTTGTTTGAGAGGCTCGCCTTTATGGCAAGGGGTAACAGATGAATGTAACCGTCAGACCGGTCACAAAAACAGATGAACAGATCTGGCGTGATCTGTGGCGGGATTATCTGGCGTTTTACGAAACTGAACGGCCTGAAATGGTTTACGAGCAGACCTGGGCCCGCATTCTTGATGACAAAGAAGAAATGTATTCTTTTCTGGCCGAAAACAAGGCCGGCGAAGCGGTTGGGTTGGTCAATTTCCTCTTTCACACTTCATTTTGGGAGATTGAAAAAGTGTGCTATCTCAATGATTTATACACCACACCTAAAGCACGCAGTCTGGGGGCGGGTAAGGCAATGATCGACGCCGTAGTTTCGACCGCAAATAAACACAATTCCGCCTCAGTGTATTGGTTAACTGCCGCCGATAACGTCAGAGCACGACGCTTGTATGATTATGTTGCGACGCTGACACCCTTTGTAAAGTATCGAGTGTAATGAGTATCAAAGCCTGCCTCCTTTCGATCTTCGCCCTTTTTCTGTCCGCCTGTGTCCAACCTCAGGGGGCCGAGGTTAATAAACGGGTTCTCGGTTCAGAAAACTGGCCGGCAATGAAAGTTTTCATGCCGACAACTGCGTCGGTTTCTGTAAACCGCTCGAACAGCGATATCTTTAATGAATTCCTGGACTTAACCTTCAACCTTGAAAGCGGGCACAAAATTCCGCGACTGACCCGTTTTGAAGGCCCGATATCAGTAGCATTTGCCAAAACGCCGAAAACCGTCATCAGCCGCGAATTGGATAATCTGGTCTCCCGACTGCGGGTTGAAGCGGGCCTGAACATTCATCGGATTACAGACGCCAGAGCGGCCAATATCATCATCGAAACCCTGCCTAAACGGCAGTTGCAACGGGCAGCACCTAACGCAGCCTGTATCGTGGTTCCGAGGGTCGCAAGCTGGGCTGAATTCCGCAAAAACAGGTTTAGCCGGGTCACAGACTGGTCGTCGCTTGACCAGCGGGACCGGGCAATCATTTTCATGCCCGGAGACGTGTCCGCACAGGATTCCCGCGACTGTTTGCACGAGGAACTGGCGCAGGCACTTGGCCCGCTGAATGACCTCTACCGTCTGCCAGACAGTGTATATAATGACGATAACTTCCACATCATTCTGACCTCTTATGATATGCTGATCCTTCGGGCTTATTATGCGCCGGACATCCGCAACGGCATGTCCCAGCACCAGGTCGCCGCGGTGCTGCCGCGGGTATTGACCCGCATTAATCCTGTGGGCAACGGCATCGCCCCGCGGCATCTGTCACCTACCCGCCAGGACTGGGCCAGGGAAATAGAAACGGCCCTGGGCGTGCAGGTCTCGGAACAGGCGCGGATTACAGCGGCTGACCGGGCGCTAAGAATTGCCCATCAGGCGAATTACAATGATCACCGACTGGGGTTTACCTATTTTGCCCGTGCCCGGGTCAGCATCCGGCAAAACCCGGATCTGGCAGCCGCAGACTTCGCCCGCGCTTACGCCATTTTCAATCAGGAATTCGGCCCTTATGACATCCACACCGCCCAGGCGGCGTTGCAGATGGCATCGCTTTCAATATCGGCCAATCAGATGGATACAGCGCTTGGCTTCATTGAAAACTCGTTGAAAGCCGCAAAAACTGCGCAAAACGGGCGGTTGCTGTTCAGCCTGCTGGCGATGAAGGCCGAGATTGTGGAGATGCGTGGCCACCCTGAAAAGGCAACGCAATTACGCAAAGAAGCGGTCAGTTGGGGCCGTTATGGTATTGTGCCAGAGCAGGAAATAGCCGATAGGCTTAAAACCATCTCCAAACTCCGGCCACGAAAGGTGGCGCAAAAAGGATAGACTGCCATGTTTGCCGCCCCCGCCTTCGTCTTTGGTGCGTTTTTTGGCTGGCACCGGGCAGGCAAATTCGGCGGCAACCGGATGGACAAGCTGCAATATGCGGTGGCACATGGCATTGCCTTTTTTCTGATTGCACTGGTGCTGACCGTGTTTGCAGACTGGCAGGGATGGGTGTAGTCCGCAATGTTCGTCCGCTTTTTCGAATTACTGCGCGCCGTGGGAATTCCGGTTTCCCTGCGTGAATACCTGTCCTTTCTGGAGGCGTTGAAATCCGGTCTGGTTCTCTATGATGTAGAGGGTTTTTATTACTTGGCCCGCGCCACGATGGTCAAAGACGAGCGAAATCTGGACAAATTTGATCGCGCCTTTTCCGAGTGTTTCAAGGGGATGGAGAATCTGACGCTGGACGACATTTTCAACAGCGTTGATGTGCCCGATGACTGGCTGACCAAACTTGCGGAAAAGCACCTGACCCCCGAGGAGATGGAGGAAATCAAGTCGCTTGGCGGGTTTGACAAGCTGATGGAGACGCTGAAAGAACGTCTGAAAGAGCAAGAGGGGCGGCATCAAGGCGGCGGCAAGTGGATCGGGACTGAGGGAACATCGCCGTTCGGCGCTTATGGTTATAACCCGGAGGGCATCCGGATCGGCCAAAAGGAAAGCCGCCATCAGCGGGCGGTCAAAGTCTGGGACAAGCGTGATTTCAAGAACCTCGATGACAGTGTTGAGCTGGGTACCCGCAACATCAAAGTGGCGCTAAAACGCCTGCGCCGCTGGGCCCGGGACGGGGCCGATGACGAACTGGACCTGAACGGAACCATCCGCGCCACGGCGGAACACGGCTATCTGGATGTTATCACCCGCCCTGAGCGGCGCAATGCGGTCAAGGTTCTGCTGTTTCTAGATGTTGGTGGTTCGATGGACCCCTACATCAAACTTGTTGAGGAGTTGTTCTCAGCCGCCCGCACCGAATTCAAACACATGGAGTATTTCTACTTCCACAATTGCCTGTACGAAGGTGTGTGGAAGGACAACAAACGTCGCTGGACCGAGCAGATGCCAACATTGGACGTGTTGCATACCTATGGCCCTGATTACAAATGTATCTTTGTTGGCGATGCCTCCATGTCGCCCTATGAAATTGCCTATCGTGGCGGCGCGAACGAACACTGGAACGAAGAGCCGGGGCAGGTCTGGCTGGATCGCGCCCAGACACAATGGCCCGGCTGCGTCTGGATCAATCCAGTGAAAGAAGCCTATTGGAATTATACGCACTCCACTCAGATGATCCGCGAAATCTTTGCCGAACGGATGTTCCCAATGACGTTGAAAGGAATCGAGGCCGCGATGAAGGAACTGGGGCGGTGACCTCTCTGCCCTGGCAGAGTACTTACCCGACCACCCAGAAGGCCATCGCAATGAACCCTTGCTAATCGAGCGCCACATGCGGGCGCTGGGAAACGCCAGAGAGTTGTGATCAAGATAAATTTAATCAACATTGCCAACGGCGACAATGTTGCCCATATCTAACCCATGCTGAAGTTTACTCCGATCCTGCTTGCTGTGCTCTATGGCCTGCTGATTTACCGGTTTTCGGCCTGGCGCACCAAATCGGAGCTGGATGCCAGATCGAAACCGTTGAACGACCCGATCCTCAACGTTCTGACCGGCCGCATGGCCACTGCGCTTGACCTGAAACAGATCAGGGTATTTATCTATGATATAGACCCGATAAACGGGCTGGCGGCTCCTGACGGGCGGATATTCATCACCCGCGGGTTCATCGAAAAATACCGTGAGGGGAAAGTAACTGCTGATGAGCTGGCCAGCGTAATCGCCCATGAACTGGGTCATGTCGCGCTTGGGCATACCCGGCGGCGTATGATTGATTTTTCGGGACAAAACGCCATGCGATTGGCGCTTGGCATGGTTCTGGGGCGATTAATTCCGGGCATAGGGTTTTATCTGGCTAACTTGTTGACCACGTTGGTCGCGGCGCGACTTTCCCGCCACAATGAATATGAGGCCGACGCATATGCCGCAGCGCTGCTGACCAAAGCCGGAATCGGAACGGCGGGTCAGAAACGCCTGTTTGAAAAACTCGAACGTCTGAGCGGCGTCAGCGGGCAGCCGCTGGCCTGGCTGATGAGCCATCCAAAAACCGGGGACCGTATCGCCGAAATTGCCAAACTTGAAAACAGCTGGGCAGACGAAAACTGAAGCTGTTTACTTTGGTTTCAGTTTTTCACTCTAGCCTTGCCCCTGGCAGCAAAGTCGGAGGGCCGGATGTTCGTTCAGACAATCTATGAAAGCCGGATCACTGGGAGTTTCCGGCCACTTGTGTTGCTGGCGCTGCAAAAAACCTCGGTGAAGCGCAACTGCGAGGCCGGTGTCACAAGCTTCCTGTTCCATGACAAAGAGCGCATTTTTCAGGTGCTGGAAGGCACACCGGAGGCGGTAACACAAATCGCCAAACATATCCGGGAGTCAAAACTGCACACAGATATCAAGGTCCGGGCCAGCATGCGTTGCAAAATACGCAGCTTCCCGCATTGGTTTTTTGGGGCAACCAGCAGTGTCGATCCGTATTTCAAACGGGCCTATGGCGCACTGCACAAGCAGGAGTTCTTTAACCTAGACGTCGTTGAGGCCGTCCAGATTCTGCAAATAGTCGCGTCGCGCAAGCGGCGTTCCGTAAAAATGGATCAATTCAGCGTTCGGGCGAGAAATTTTAAGACCAATCGGACACCGCACGCTTTGAAAAACGTCAGGAAGCAGCCAGCGTAGCAAGGTATTTTCCAAGTCGGGGCAGCCGGGATTTTCGCAGAAACTTTCTCAGTTCTGTGGACCGGCCGTCCATTGCCGCAGCTTTCCTGGCAACAGTCTGCGCTAGCGGCAGCACGACGTCCGGATGCGCAACCGCCATTTCCAATAGAAACCCGTCCGGATCGCGCCTGATTATCCCATACGCCCCCAGAATGCTGGTTGGAAAATCCTTTAAGTTCGCCGTGACCAGTTCGTCAGCCTGGCCTTTTATGGCTGCGGCCAGAACATGAATGTCGTCGGCATCAGGCAATTCCAGCCCGTCAAGGTCGCCATACTCCAGCACAACAAGCGCATCGGGTCTTAACGCCCGGATCAGTGTCACTTCCCCGTTAGCCACGAATTCGGCCTCCGGACCATGGCGCACTGCCGCGCGAAGCCACTCCTCCAGTATTCTGTCAGACCACAAAAGCTGCGTCAGCCCGGCATCAGCGACCCCCAGCAACAGCTCGCGCGTGACCGATGGAAATAAAACACAGGCGTCAAGCAGCGCCCGGGTCATGGCAGACGCAGGAAGATAGCTTTCAGATACGCGGACTCAGCCAATTGCGGATGCACTGGATGGTCCGGGCCGGCAAATCCGGTGTGTATTATCTGGCTCGTCCGCCCGCCCCGGGCGACACCGCGCAGGCTGGCGGCGCGAAAGCTGGCCAGATCGGCAGCATGGGAGCAGGAACACAGGCCCAGATATCCACCTGGTGAGACAAGTCTTGCTGCAAGCCGTGCCACACGTTCATAGGCTCGTAGCCCCGCATCCAGTGCCGGTCTTGCCGGAGCAAAGGCCGGCGGATCACAGATCACGACGTCAAACGTCGTGTTTTCTTCACCAAGTCCAGCCATAACTTCAAACGCATCCCCGCGCCGGGTATCAAACTTATCAGCGAAGCCAGATGCCCCTGCCCCCTCTACTGCCAAATCCAGCGCCGCCTGCGATCCGTCCACTGCCAGGGCTGAACTTGCACCTCCAGCCAATGCCGCCAGTGAAAAGCCGCCAACGTGGCTGAACACATCCAGAACCCGCCCCCGCCGGGCCAGCCGCGCAGCGAATGCCTGATTGGCTCGCTGATCAAAATACAAGCCGGTTTTCTGGCCACCCAGCAGATCAGCCATGTAGGTGGCGCCGTTCATCCGCACCGGTAACGGCCCATCTACCTGCCCCTGCAGCAGGCCCGTTTCGTCAGGCAATCCTTCAAGCCTGCGGGCCCGGCCGCTGCCGTTAATAACAACATTTATCGCACCGGTCAGTTTGGCCAATGCGGCCACCAGCATATCAAGGCGCTGGTCTATCCACGCGGCATTTGGCTGGACCACAAGCGTCTCGCCAAAACGATCCACGATCAGTCCGGGAAAACCATCAGCCTCGGCGTGAATGAGCCGGTAAAACGGTTCAGTATAAAGATGGTTACGCAGTTCCAGCGCCCGCTTCACCCGCCTTTCAAACCAGTCCGCATCAATGGAAGCCTTGGCATTGCGGTCCAGCACCCGGCAGGCGATCCGCGAATCTGGATTGAATGCGCAAGCCGCAACAGGCCGCTGTTCCGCATCAACAAGGGTAATAACGCTGCCTGGTTCAATATTCCGCGCCCGCCGGTCCAACACGATTTCGTTGCTGTAGGCCCAGGGAAACCCATGGCGCAGGTTTCTTGGCGATTTGTTCGGGCGGAGCTTGATTTCGGGGCGCGTGTTGGTCATGCGCCCTCCTACCCTTTTGTCGTTGCGACAGAAAGAAAAAAAAGCGGCCCCTTGCGGGACCGCATTTTAGGTCTGTGCACCCTTCAATCTTACAACGGGAGAGCGTTCAGATTTCAGCAGACCTATTCAATTCTCGATAGATAACGTTGGCGACGTGGCGGGTGATCCGCACCTTTTGTGTTTCGCCCCGGTGCATGGCCTCGTAGGCCCGACGCCCACCATAGGCATTCAGTGATGCATTCACGCTTTTTACTTCGCTCACCGGTTGGCCGGTGTTGGCATCCAGCAGCACATAGTCGAACTGCACGTTATGCTTGCCACCTACACTGTTACGAGCTTTCTCGGTCAGTGCGTGGAACATTTTCAGACGCACGCTCATAATAACTTCGCGCTCACCCTGGATTTGCGCAGTCCCTGCCCGCAAAGCGGTTTCAATTATCTTGCTCACCTGCGCTTTGCGGTCACCCAACGGGTCCTCGCGCCAGACAATATCGGCCTGCGGCAGGTACAGATTTGCTTCTGAAACTATAAGGTTCTCAGGTACAGCAACTTTCACGTCGACCACTTTGAACGACTGAGCATTGGCTGCAACCAAATCATTGCCCGATTTCGTTGCGTTCTTCGAAACCACCTGTGGGTCAACCAGTGTCGGTTTACCTGCCGTTGTGGAAAGAGCCACCGCCTGTTTTGCTGTCGCCTCAGAAATATTCAGCGGCGTTACGATTTCACATTGTTCCTGCTCTACCTTGTTAATATTTTTAGCAGAAGCGTGAAGCCGGTAGTTTTCATCCACCGCATTCATTGATGCCCTGTTCGTTGTAACACAGGCGGACGTGCTGATGGCTATTGCCAGTAAGCTCGCGATTTTAACCAGTTTAAGCATTGTATCGTCTCCTCAGCCCCAAGGAAGTTTGTTGCGATTTCTGAAACAATGCTTGCGTTTGGATTGTGTTTGTTTTTAGGAAATTACGGACAGTTTAAAGGGCATTTTTAAGAAACTGTAGCCACCGGTAGCGGACCTTTAGAGCTAACAAACCAAAACTTATTTCAATTTTTCAACTATTTAAGGAAATATGGCATAACGCCTTGTTTCAGCCTCAAATTCCGTCTGAGTGAGGCCCGAAAAATGGACAAATAGTCAGGCGGCGGACCTGAGCCGCCTGATTTGGACGCTAAAAACAGCCCGGCAAACTATCCTTTTTTGCCGCCGTGCAGAGCCATTTATAGACAAAAGTGCCAACCGAGCGGAAGCATACCAGTTCCATGGTTTCAGCGTCACTCAGCCAGAAAGCAGTTGCAACCTGCCCCAGCCGGGAGCGGCGGACTTCGCCCAGCGGCAAGCCCTCTGGTGACAGATCGGCAGGCGAACCTTTGGCGATCACTTCCCGCACCCCGGCACCACTCAGCGTAAAACTGGCACGGGCATCAGACACGTTGACGGCAAGGAAATGCTCACCTTTGAGCGACTTCTCCAGCTTGGCAACCACTGCTTCCGCTTGGCTGTAGTCGCAGAACAACAGCAACTCGTCGGGCGACATCCAGGCAACAGCACCCTTTGCACCGGACTTGATACCGCGCTGACTGGGCATCGCCAGACCTACGGCAGACTTGACCGCCTTGGCGATTTTGTCAGACGACAAATCCCCCCGCAGGGTTATCATGCCCTTCAGCCCGGCGTCGCGAACTTCAACGGCACCAGCGTGGCTGGCACCATTCATTACACTTAACGCATCAGACATTTTGCCGTGCTCCTTCTTTGTCCAGGAATACCGGATCGACGATTTTGGTTGGGATCGAGGTGCCGTCAACGGTGGGGAAGTCGATGACATCACCCATCCGATCCGGCCCGTCTTCAACGATGCCCATGCCGATCGAGCGGTTCAGCGTTGGCGACCAATAGGTCGAGGTTACGCGGCCAATCATGTTTTTCACACCATTGGGGCGGGTGGTTCCATCCACTGCATAGGCGCCATCCGGGATCACCGTGTTGGGATCAACGGTTTCAAGCCCCACAAGTTTCCAGCGTTTCGGATCGGTCATGTGGCTGCGCTGTTGCGCGCGTTTGCCCAGAAAATCCTCTTTCTTCTTGGAAATCGCCCAGTTGAGGTCGAGGTCCTGTGGAATGATGGTACCGTCGGTTTCATCACCTATCATGATAAAGCCTTTTTCGGCACGCATGACGTGCAAAGCCTCGGTGCCGTAAGGCGTGATACCGAATTCCCTACCTGCTTCCAGCGCAGCATCCCAGAACGCCTGCCCCTGCGCTGCGGGAACTGCAACCTCGTAAGACAATTCGCCGGAGAAGGAAATCCGGTAAGGCCGCGCCTGAATGCCCGCGATCCTGCCATCAGCGAAGGTCATGAAGGGCAACCCTTCGGCAGAGACATCCATGCCCTCAACGCCCATCTTCTCCAGCACTTGCCGTGCTTTTGGCCCGACAATGCCGATCTGGGCATATTGCTCGGTGATGTTGGCGGTATAGACTTTCCAGTCCCACCATTCAGTTTGCAGCCATTCTTCCATCCAGCCGTGGATGCGGTCCGACCCTCCGGATGTGGTGTGGCACAGGAAGGTTTCTTCATTGAGCCGCGCAACCACGCCGTCGTCTGACAGGAATCCATTTTCGGTACACATCAGCCCGTAGCGGCATTTGCCGACCTTCAGGTTGCTCATCATGTTGGTGTAGAGCATATCGAGGAATTTGCCGGCATCCGGGCCCTTGACGATGATCTTGCCAAGGGTGGAGGCGTCCAGCAGGCTGACCGAGGTGCGGGTCTGATTGATCTCGCGGTGTACTGCGTCTTTGACGCTTTCACCGGGTTTCTGGAAACAATAGGGCCGCCGCCAGTCACCGACAGGCTCCCAGAAGCCACCGTTGGCGTCGATCCAGTTGTGGATCGGGGTTTCACGGATAACCTTGAAGATGTCGCCGCGGGCCTCGCCAGCGATCGCACCGAAGGAAATCGGGTGGTACGGCGGGCGGAAGGTGGTGGTGCCGACCTGGGGGATTTCGGCGTTCAGACTGTCGGCCAGAATAGCCAGGCCGTTGATGTTGCTGAGTTTGCCCTGATCGGTGGCCATGCCAAGCGTGGTGTAGCGTTTGTTGTGCTCAACGCTTTCATAACCCTCGCGCGCGGCCAGACGAACGTCTGAGACCTTCACGTCGTTTTGATAGTCAAGCCAGGTTTTCAGCTGCAGCTTCTTGTTCTGGCCCTGGGGCATGGACCAGACTGGTAGCGGCGGTTTCTCATCGTATTCGGCAACTTTGGGGAGTGGTATCTTTTTGGCTTTCAAACCAATGCTGTCACATGCTTCTAGTGCTGCCTCGATGCCAGAGTGCATGGCGTCAAAACTACTGAAAACTTCTTCATGTTCCGATTTCCAAGTACCGGCGGCTGCACCACCGGCCCAAATATTCTGTTGCCCGTCTGCTCCCTTTGGTGGGAAATCTGTGTCGGGCTCAAACAACCCATATTCGGCATCCCATTTCAGCTTGCCGCCGCAGTGCGACCATAGGTGCACCACCGGTGACCAGCCGCCGGACATGGCGACTGCGTCACAAGCTATTTCTTCGGTTTTGGTGCCCTCACCGGCCTGGGCGCAGATACCGACAGAGGTGACGCGTTTGCCGCCGTAGACACTGGAAACCCCTTTGCCCTCGGCAATGCGGATACCCATTTCCCGGGCTTTGTTCGGCAGATCGCCGGTCACGGACGTCCGTGCATCAATCACAACCGGCACATCCAGCCCGGCCTCTTTCACCGCTATGGCGGTGCGGTAGGCGTCATCGTTGTTGGTGGCGATCACCACCCGGTCACCGATGCTGACACCGTGGTTGGCCATGAAATCACGCACCGATCCGGCCAGCATTACACCGGGCACATCGTTCCCGGCAAAGCTCAAGGGGCGTTCAATCGCCCCGGTTGCAGTAACGATACGTTTGCAGCGCAGCCGCCACAGACGGTGGCGGGGGCGGCCATCGCCGGGGGTATGATCTGCGACGCGCTCGTAGGCCAGCGCGTAACCGTGGTCATAAACGCCCGATCCCATGGTGCGGTTGCGCAGGGTTACATTTGGCAGGGCTTCCAACGCCTTCAGCGTTTCATCAATCCAGTTTTGTGCCGGATTTCCGTTGATTTCAACACCGTCAACCGGCGCACGCCCGCCCCAGTCAGCGGTTTGTTCGACCAGCAGAACCTTGGCACCAGCCTTGCCAGCCTGCAGCGCTGCTGCCAGACCGGCGATACCGCCGCCAACAACCAGCACATCAAAATGGGCGTAGAAATACTCATACCGGTCCGCATCGCGGCTGTCCTTGTCCGGGGCAGCGCCAAGACCGGCGGCTTTACGCACGATCGGTTCAAACACGTGTTTCCAGGCAGATCTCGGAGCCATGAAGGTTTTGTAATAAAACCCGGCCGGGAAGAACCGCGACATGGCTTTGTTGACAGCACCAACGTCGAACTCCAGGCTCGGCCAGTGGTTTTGCGATTTGGCGGTAAGCCCCTGAAACAACTCGGTTGTTGTGGCGCGCTGGTTGGGTTCGAAACGATCCCCCTCACCCAGACCGGCGAGCGCGTTGGGCTCTTCCGGACCGTAGGCCACGATGCCGCGCGGGCGGTGGTATTTGAACGAGCGGGCCACCATCACCTGGTCGTTGGCCAGCAGGGCAGCGGCCAGCGTGTCGCCTTTAAACCCGTTCAGGGTCTTGCCGTTCCAACTGAACTCAACTGTTTTGCTGCGGTCGATCAGGCGACCGCCGGATTGCAGACGTGTGCTCATTTCTCAAACCCCTCAAAGTCCGGGCGTTTCGATTTGATCTTTGCGATCAGGTCCTTGGGTGGCTCGAACACCTGCGCTGAGTAGGTGCCAAACACCTCCAGCGTCATGGTGCAGCGCGCGGCGTGGAACCATTTCCCGCAGCCGTTGGCATGGCGCCAGCGCTCAAAATGCACGCCCTTGGGGTTCTTGCGCATGAACAGATAGGTCTCGAAATCATCCTCCGAAGCCCCGGCCCCGTGGCGGGTGATATGCGCCTCGCCACCGGAAGCCAGTTCGGTTTCGTCAGCGTCGATGCCGCAGTATGGGCAGGTTAGGATCAGCATGGGCGGACCTCTGAGTTGTTTGTTTCAGCAAATGCGCCTACACTTTCGCCATGAGTGCCGGAAGCATTTTTACGCTTATTGTGAGTTGCTGCGTTTTCGTAGGCGCGGTTGTTTTTATTTTCAAAGAACGCAGAAAGGCCCGTCAGCTTAAGTTGAGCAAAATACACGGGCCACGCACCGGTGTGCCCGGATTTGACCGTGCAGAACATATCAAGAAAGGTGGTCTGGGGGCCGCGGGGATGGATAAATAATAGCATCTTAGTGCGCCACCCCATAGTTGTCTGTGCCGCCCCGGACCCCGATCCGGGGTCTTTCGTTGGCGTTTTGTACTGGTGCAAAGAGGTCCCGGATCAGGTCCGGGACAGCGCGGAATTGAGAACCGAGGTTGCAAAACCGGGCGTGAAAACCTAGCTCCATGGCATGTACTGGATTTCCATCGTTTCTGCTCTGGCCGCCGTTGTTTGTGTTTTGGCGGTCGCAAGCCTTGTTGTCCGCGCCCATAGTTGGGCGCGTTTGCGCGACAAAGACCCTGTTGCGGCGGAACGGGAAAGAGGAAAAATCAAGAATAGCTGGATATTGCCCAAACGCGGTTGGCGCCTTTGGCTGGCCAGCATTCTTGGAAGTATTTTGGGTGGATTCTAACTGCATCTTAGTGCGCCACCCAGTAGTTATTTGTGCTGCCCCGGACCCCGAGCCGGGGTCTCTCGTCGGCGTTTTGCACAGCTGCAAAGAGGCCCCGGATCAAGCTCGGGACAGCACAGAAGACTGATGAGCCATTGAATAACCGCCGCTCCAATCTTATGTTTCTACTATGGATATTATTTGGATCATATTGAAACTGTGGCCGCTCTGGTTGTTGCTTGGCCTGCTTTTTCTCTTCTTCTGGGGTTCCAAAAGAATCGGTGCATCCGCCAAAGGCAAAGACACCGTCGGCCAAAGCAATAGCGGCAGCGCCTGGATGGCCGAGCATTTTGATGGTGGAGGCGACTAACATCAGTGCGCCACCCCTGCCGCGACGCTCTCGTCGATAAACCGTCCCTCTTTGAACCGGTCCAGCCCGAACGCGGCTGACAGTTCCCCCGGCTCGCCCTTGGCCACCAGTTCCGCCATCGCCCAGCCCGACCCCGGAATGGATTTGAACCCGCCGGTGCCCCAGCCGCCGTTGATGAACGTGTTGCCGAGCGGCGTTTTGCCGATGATCGGCGAGCGGTCGCCGGTGACGTCCACGATGCCACCCCATTGGCGCAGCATTTTCAGGCGCGAAACCATCGGGAAGGTTTCAACCAGCGCCCGAACGGTTTCTTCGATATGGTGGAAGCTGCCCCTCTGGGTATAATTGTTGAACC
>JAAEUI010000545.1 GCA_024227475.1 Paracoccaceae bacterium
CCGGTGCCGCCAAATGGCATGCCGGTTGCCGGATCGCCACAATCCTCCAGATATTCCAGGTGGCCGTGGGCATGGCCGGTTTCACCTTCCGCGGTAGAGCGGAATACGGTGGCGATATCGTTGTGGCCCTCTATATCCGCTTTGCCGGCAAAATAAAGATAACGACGATTGGCTTGTGATTCTCCGGCAAAGGCGTCTTTCAGACTTTGCTCGGTCTTGCTTCCCTTAAGTTCCATGAATATCTTCCTTTCATAACAGGCTGAACGGGTATTGTTGCCATATGGGCAAGAATAATAACTCTTGACTAATTTGCAAAATGAACAATTTCTATTTGTTTGATTGAAATAATCAATCACAGCCTATCGAAAAAACTCGCTGAATTTGCGCAGTTCGTCGCAGCGTACCGAGGAACTTCGCCAGGCCAGGCCAATCTGCCGGGACTGACTGTTCGCTGCCAGTGGCACCAGTGCGATATCAAGCCCTGAAACCAGGCCCGCATCGATCGCCATTTGCGGCAAAAAGGTCAGGCCAAGGCCGCAGGCCACCATTTGCACCAGGGTTTGCAGGGATGCTGCTTCAAAGTTTGCCATTTTGGCGCGACCTTCCAGATGACAGGCGGCCAGAGCGTGTTCACGCAGGCAATGGCCATCGCTCAGCAGCATCAGGGGTTCGCCTTCCAGATCATCCTTGGAGACGGATTTCCTGCCAGCGAGTGGATGGGATGACGGGCAGGCAAGTTGAAACCAGTCATCAGATATTACCTGGCTCTCTATTCCTTCCGCTGGATATGGCAAGGCCAGCAAAACCGCGTCCAGCTCACCCTTGCGCAACCGGTCCAGCAATCGGGCGGTCTGGTCTTCAGTTACATAGAGTTTCAGCTCCGGATAGTTTTGCTGAATTTTTGGCAATGCCCTGGGTAGAACAAACGGCGCAATGGTCGGGATGACCCCCAGCTGGATCTCGCTGGCAAATATCCCCACTTCCGCCTGGGCCAGATCCACCATGTCCTCGGCCATCTGAAGAATCTTTCGGGCATGCCCGGCCATGCGCAGGCCAAGCGGTGTCAGCATTACGGTGCGGCGTGTACGTTCGGCCAGCGGTGCGCCAAGCAACGCTTCAAGCTCCTGTATGCCGGTGCTGAGTGTCGACTGGGTTACAAAACA
>JAAEUI010000546.1 GCA_024227475.1 Paracoccaceae bacterium
GCGTTTTTTAGAACACCACACCAGCGTTCAAATCCTCGACTTCTATCACGCCAGCGGTTACCTCGCTGATGTTGCCACAGCCGTCCACCCGCGCAGTAAGGCCAAGCGCAGCACTTGGCTAAACACCGCGTGCCATCAGCTCAAACATGAATCGGGCAGCGCTGAACAGTTGTTGGTGGAAATGCAATCATTAGCCCAAAAAACCTCCTTGGCCGCCACCACCCAAGATAAACTAGCCAGTGCCATGACCTATTATGATAACCATCACCACCAAATGGATTACGTCCGCTTCCAAGCCCAGCATCTACCGATTGGCTCCGGGGTCACCGAGGCCGCCTGCAAAACCTTAGTGAAGCAGCGCCTGTGCGGTTCCGGGATGAAGTGGAAAGAAACGGGTGCCGCCACCGTGCTGAGTTTGCGCGCCTTGGTGTTGACGGCAGCACGATGGGAACAATTTTGGGCTAAAGTGAATCAATATGGCTTCCCCATCGCTGCTTAATTGATAAACGGACATAGATATTACTTAGATCAGAGGCTTACATTCTGGAAATGCGTTTTTATCAGTGTGCGAATCTATACATCAAATTGAGAGCACACCCTGCCATATCCGCCGAAGATGATGTTGGCGTTGTTGTTTTATTGTTATGCCACGGGAAACTTTTCGAGCCGGGGGATCGAACAGGCGACGTATGAACTGATCCCGGTGATCTTCATTACCGGCAACACCCACCCTGACCACAACAGCATCAACACGTTTCGGAAGCGGTTTTTAGCGGAAATGGAGGGGATGTTTTTACAGATCCTGCTGGTCGCGCATCTGCTGGGGGTACTGAAAGTAGGCACTATCAGTATCGATGGAACCAAGGTGAAGGCGAATGCGGGCAAACATAAAGCGCTGAGCTGGGGACACGCCAACAAGATAGAAGCCCAACTGCAAGCGGAAGTGGAGAAATTGCTGGCCCTGGCGGGCTCCGCGGAGGGGCGCGCGGTGAACGACCTTGATATCCCGGAGGAACTGGAGCGGCGACAGGAGCGGTTGGCGCGCATCGCCCAAGCCAAGGCGGAACTGGAACGGCGTGCGCAGGAACGTTATGAGCGGGAACGGGCCGAGTATGAGGCCAAACTGGCGGAGCGACAAGCCAAGGAAGCGGCCCGAGGCCGGAAGCTGGGAGGGAAAAAGCCCAAGGAACCGGAACCCGGGCCCCGGGATAAGGACCAAATCAACCTGACGGATGAAGAATCGCGCATCATGCCGGTCTCCGGGGGTGGGTTTGAACAGAGCTACAATGCGCAGGCCAGCGTGGATATGGAGAGTCTGTTGGTGATCGGTCATCACGTCAGCCAACAGCCGAATGATAAACAAGAAATTGTTCCCGCGCTGGACGAATTAGAGCAGTTGCCGGAGGCCCTTGGCAAGGTCGACAAGGCCGCCGCCGACACCGGCTATTTCAGCCAAGCCAATGTCGAGCAGTTCGAACAAGCGGGCATCACACCGTACATCGCCAGTGGCCGGCAAGCGCATTACGGGGCGCTTGACGAGCGTCTTGAGGAAGCCATGGAAATCCCGCCAGCCGTGGAAACCTCGGCCATGCCGGAGATCCCGCCAGCCGTGGAACCGCCGCCAGCCATGGAACCACCGCAAACCCCAGAAACGCCGAACGGCGCTGAGCGGGTGACGGCGATGCGCCATCGGATGAAAACCGAGGCAGGAAAGGCGCTTTACGCCAAACGCAAGTCCACCGTCGAACCGGTGTTTGGGATCATCAAACACGTCATGGGGTTCCGGCAATTCATGTTACGGGGACTGGAGGCCGTCAGCGGTGAGTGGAATCTGGTCTGTATTGCGTTCAATTTAAAGCGGATGTATGCATTAACTCAGTAAAAAATGCGAGAAAAATACACAAATAACTACCCAGATGTCGAAAAAATGCAAAAATGAAGCCTTAAGGAACGTAATACCCCATTTTTTTATGGGTGTTTAAAACAAAAAGACTCATGCAAAGGCTAAGTCAGACAGACTCCTAGGGATGTGTCTTAGTGGACGGTAGTGGAGGGCGGAAAGCCGAGTAAGGTGAGCCCATCGTCGACGGGTTGTCCGGTCAAGCTCTGATAAGCGGAAGTACCTCGGCGAGGTCCCCAGCGGCGAGTGCGTAGATTGAAATAGGCTTGGAAGAGGTCCAGGAAACCCTGGGTGACACCTTTATGGACATAGAGATAAGGCCGTAGCGTGGCGTTAAAGCCCTCAATGGCACTGGAGGCCCGATAGCGCTGGTCTAAACACTCCTGAAAGGCTTCCAGGAGGTCGTCGGTCTGTGGGCCGAGTTGCTGTTGAAGTAGCGCATAAGCGCCGAGGAGTTGTTGGGTCTGCTGATAGTGTTGCCAAGGTCGGCGCCGGTGATGTAGCTCCTGGGTCAGGCACCGGATAACGGCAGTGAGAGAAACGGCCTCCTCACCATATTGGGTACGCAAAGGATCGAGGTGTTGATGCAATCCTGCGGTGGCGAGGACCAAACCCGGAGCACGTTTTCTCAAGTAGGTGGCCACGTTTCGGCACTTTGCCTCTTCCAGGGCGGTAATGGTGGTGGCCGCGTGTTCGATTAGATTTTGGACCTCATGGGCGGTACGTAGAGCGCCGGTATTCAGATCGACATAACTCAGGGCTTCTTCCACCTGCTGCATCGCTTGTTCAAAGGCATCATATTGAGCGATGGCTTGGCGACATTGGCGTTGTGCCCAAGCCAGTTTTTGCCGCTGACTCCGTCGTTTTGTTTTCTGTTTCGCCCGGGTCTTCTTGAGTTTTTGGGTCACCTCTTGCTCACGGGTAATGGCGGCATAAGCCTGTTGTTCCAAGCGTCGGCGTACTTTACCCAACTCATAGA
>JAAEUI010000547.1 GCA_024227475.1 Paracoccaceae bacterium
ATTATGGTTAACGTGCAAGATCAAGCGGTACAAAATCAAATTGAACGCCGGCGCAAACGTGCCGCAGAAGATATTGCTGCTATCGAAAACCGGGGGCGGCACCCTGTTTATAGTCCCTTTGACGTTACTTCTCAGTCCAAGCAAACATACCGGGTGCAAATTCGATCCCTAACTGACTTGCTAAACAGTTGCACCTGCGCCGATTACCAAACCAACCTGCTGGGCACCTGTAAACATATTGAAGCGGTGTTACTTCACCTCAGAGAAAGCCTGGGAGACACGTGGGCTAAGGTGGCCGAGGAAAGACCGCCGGCATCTCAAATATACCTGCATCACGCCGAAGAAACAACTGTCCGTGTCACCATGCCTCTACCTGGCCGCCGGTCGGCATTACATGATATATTGACCCGTTATTTCGATGCCGATGGCCTCCTGACCGGCTCAATCATCCAAACATTGCCCGCTTTACTACAAGACCTCGACGGCTTAAGCGTCCGGCAACGCTCCGCCCTGCAAGTAACGCCCGGAGTCGAGCAGTATCTGGAGCGCCTGCAAGACATGGAGGCGATTAAGCGCCAGAAAGATTGGTTTATGGAGCAGATAGAGCAAGGCCATCGCTCACTCAATTTGCTTTCTACCCCACTCTATCCCTATCAGGAAGAAGGCTCGATGCACCTGGCCTTTGGTCGCCGGACCTTGCTGGCAGATGATATGGGCCTGGGTAAAACGGTGCAGGCCATTGCCGCCAGCAGCCTGCTACACCAACTGCGCGACATCCAGCGGGTGCTGGTGGTTTGCCCGGCCTCGCTCAAACACCAATGGGCCCGAGAGATTCAGCGGTTTACCTCCTTCTCCGCCACCGTCGTCGAGGGCAATCTCACCTCTCGCCGCAATCTTTATCAGGATCCGGGCTTCTTCAACATTATCAACTACGAGTTGGTGCTGCGCGATGAAGAGGACCTGCGTCGCCTGCGCCCCGATCTCATCATTTTGGATGAAGCCCAGCGCATAAAAAATTGGCGTACCAAAACCGCCGACGCCGTCAAGCGCCTGCGCAGCCCCTACGCCTTTGTCTTAACCGGCACGCCCCTGGAAAACCGGCTGGATGAATTATACAGCATCTTCCAATTTATCGATCCCGACATCCTTGGCCCCCTGTGGCGCTTTAACCAGCGCTTCTTCCAGGTCGAGCGACGACCCACCGGCTCATACAAGGTGCTGGGCTACAAGAATCTGGACGAATTACGCGGCCAAATTTCCCCTTATGTTATGCGCCGCGTGCGTGATGAAGTGCTCAAGGACCTGCCCGACCGCATTGATAACAACTTCTTTGTGCCGATGACCGATCCGCAGTGGAAAGCTTACGATGAATTTCGTAGTACTGTAGCCAGACTCATTGCCACAGCCCGCCGCCGGCCCTTGATCCCCAAAGAGCATCAGATCCTCTTGGGCGCGCTGGTCAAAATGCGCCTCATCTGCAACGCCCTGGCCCTGCATGACCCTGATCTATCAGACAAGGATCGGATGAAGACGTCGCCCAAGTTGCAGGAATTGACCGATATTCTGGACGACGAGGTAGCCAATAACGGTCACAAAGCCATTCTCTTTAGCCAGTGGACCAAAATGCTTCACCTTACCTACCCGATACTGGACCAATTAAATATTGGCCACGTGACCCTCAGCGGCGATGTGCCCACAACCAAACGCGGGGCGCTCATCGAGCGTTTCTTTGAAGATGACAAGTGCAAAGTCTTCCTCTCGACCGACGCCGGCGGGGTCGGCCTGAATCTACAAGCCGCCAGCCTGGTGGTAAACCTGGATTTACCCTGGAATCCGGCCGTGCTGGACCAGCGCATTGCCCGGGCCCACCGTCATGGTCAGGCCTCCACGGTTAACGTCATCAACCTGGTAGCCAAGGGCACCATCGAAGAGCGCATGCTCGACACGTTGGCGGCCAAGCGAGATGTTTTTGCCGGGGTGTTTGGTAATGAAGAAGCCCCAAGCGACATCACCTTCCGCGACACCGGCCAGAGCTTAATCCAAAAAATGGATGAAATGCTGGGCGGGCCTCCCGCCGAAGTCAAGCTGGATTTGGCCCCCAAGGCCGAACCGGAGCCCAAAGTCACGCCGGTCCCCACCCTGCGTGCTTTCGCCGACCAGTTGGTCGGCCACTTCCCGGGCCGGATTATGCTAGTGCGCCGCGCCCCGCAACTGCCCGGCGTTTCCGCTGACGGGAACATTATGGTTGTTGTCGACCAATCGCCGGCGGAATTGCGGCCTCAGATTGAGAAACTTCTGACCGAACACTTTGACGTGGGTGAAGATGCTGCAATTCCCGGCTTGCACCTGATGGAGCAAGAAGGCTACCGCGCTTTACTAGCCCTTACCGGTGGAGCCGTAGAGCAAGCCGGCCCGGAGGCCGAGACCGATCTCTACCGCGCGCCTTCGATGCCCGCTCCGGCGGCTGCCCGTGAAGATAAACGGCAAGCAAAACGTATGCAGAAGGCACGTGAGGGTCTCGACACGGCCAATAAACGCCTGCAACTGGCCCGGGTTGTGCTGCAAGGCGGCTTCCCTGAAGAAGTGATGCGCCCCATCAACCAGGCTCTGGGTT
Organism: Paracoccaceae bacterium; assembly: GCA_024227475.1. Taxonomy (GTDB): domain Bacteria; phylum Pseudomonadota; class Alphaproteobacteria; order Rhodobacterales; family Rhodobacteraceae; genus Amylibacter. Next base: position 2,615 of record JAAEUI010000547.1, read on the forward strand.
GGGCCCTCAGCGCACATTTGGCCCTGGTCAAAGACCGCGACGCCGGCCCCAAACTGCCCTCGCCGCGGCTGGTACAGGCCGAACTGGTCGAAACCCAACGCCTCGACGCTGCTCTGGCCGCCCGGCTGGCCCACGTCCGTGAGCTAACCGCCCCACCCGACGACGAGGAAGAGGAAGCCCCACCCCCATCGGTTGAAACCGCCGAGACGCTAATCGAGACCGTTCAAGATTTGACGAATAAAGGCTATGAGTTGGTGGCCGAAGCGGGGTTATAATCTATTAAAACGAATGAACTTTGTTAAGGGGGACTAAAATGCGTTGGTCTGAAATAAAAACAGTTTATCCTGACCAATGGTTGGTGATCGAAGCATTAGAAGCACGAACCGAAAATGACCAGCGACTGCTTGATCGTATTGCTGTTGTAGAGTTATGTCCTGATGGAGCCACTGCTATGCAACGTTATCGTCAGTTGCATCAGCAGTATCCCCTACGCGAGTTCTACTTTGTTCATACAAGTCGTGAAACACTTGATATTAGAGAACGACAGTGGATCGGAGTTCGAACGAAAAGTGCGGCTAACGCTGTAGCAATTCCCTAATCCACTATGACCACTCACCTTTACCTCGCTCCCGCCGGCTATGGCAAAACGGCGTATGTTCTGGAACGTATCCACCAAGCTCGAACATCTGACCCTCTGACACCTATCACCGTTATTCTACCCAATCACGCCCAGGTGAGCGCCTTTCGCCGCCGTTTGAGCGCCGGTGGCGGCGCAATGGGTGTTACTATAGGCACCTTTTACACGCTCTACGCCGAAATCCTGGCCTGGGGCGGAAAACCGGAACCGCGCCTGCCGGAGCCGGTTCAGTATCGTTTAATTCGCAGCATTATTGTCCGCCTGATAGACGAGGGTAGCTTGCCTTACTATGCCCCTCTGCGCGACAAACCCGGCTTTGCGGTCGCGCTGCGGGCCATGCTGGAAGAACTCAAACGAACCCGTATTCGCCGCGATGAATTCAAGCAGGCCATCCAAACCCTGCCCAATCCCGAGCCGCGCCTCTCTGAACTGGCCGAAGTTTATACGGCCTATCAAGACTGGCTGTACACCAACGGCTGGGCCGACACCGAAGGTCAAGGCTGGCTGGCTGCTTTGGCCCTGAATCGCCAGCCCGATTTAGCCCAACACCTGCACCTGCTGGTTGTTGACGGGTTTGACGAATTCCACCCCACCCAGTTGGACGTACTCAAATTCCTGGCTGAACGCGCCCCCGAAACCATCATCACCCTCACCGGAGAGCAACAGAGACACAGGGGTGCGTCACTTCGTTTACAGGCGCAGGGGAGCGGGGAAAAATCCAAATTCCAAAACCTGCCCTCGAACGAAGTGAAGGGTCCAAATTCCAAAATCAATCGTCCTGCTTTCCGTCGTTTCACTCGTGCCCTGCAAGCCGTCACTCAAGCATTAAGCATTGACCCCCAACCACTACCGGCAAAATCCCCTCCAACTCTTGATCCTTCCTTGGCCTATCTGGAAGCTAACCTATTTGAACCGTCCACCTCCAAAGAGAAAACAGGAAATAACGAAAAATCCAAAATTGAATTTCTGGAAGCCCAAAATCGAGCCGGAGAAGTCCGGGCTGCGCTGCGCTGGCTGAAAAAGCGCCTGATCCGCGACAGGATGCCCCCCTCCCAAGTGGCGCTGATTGCCCGTGATGTGGCTCCTTATCGCCCCTTCATCGAAGAAGTCGCTGCCGAATTTGGCCTGAGCCTCCACCTGCGTGAGGGTTTGAACCTGTCAACTAACCCGGCCATCGCTGCCCTGCTGTCGCTGCTGCTGCTACCAACAAGCATCGAAAACGCCGAAGGAAATTGGGCCCGCCGTCCGCTCATCGATGCCTGGCGCAGCCCCTACTTTGAAAACCTGGCCCCGAACATTGCGCCGCGTGACGCCGACCGCCTCGACGCTGTAGCCCGCCAAGGTTTGGTGATCCGGGGGCTTGACCAATGGCGGAAAGCCCTGACTCGTCAGGTCAACCAGGCTTCTGACAAAGATGCAAGCGAAACAGCCCTCATTGATGAGGACCTCATTCGCCCCGACCGGCTGACAAAAAAAGAAACCCTGGCCTTGCAGCAAATCTTTGAAGCCTTTGTCGCCCGCCTAACCCCACCCCCTAGCGCCACCCTACACGAGTACGCCGCCCTGATAGAAGATCTCATCGGCGAAGACCCCAAACTCGATCCCAATCTAAAATCCAAAATCCAAAACTTGTCCTCGAACGAAGTGAAGGATCCAAAATCGAAGGGTTTGGGTATCGTCAACCGGGCCTGGGCCGTAGAAACAACTGCTCCCCGAGATATTGCCGCCCTGCGTGCCTTTAAAGATGTGCTGCGTGGCTTGGTGCTGGCCGAAGCGTCGCTCAACCCCAGCGCGGAAATCATCTCATATGACCGGTTTTACGAAGAATTACGGGGGGCGGTTCAGGGAGCGACTTACTATTTGCCGCCGCCTGAACCGTTGGATGCAGCCCTGCCGGTGCTGTCGGCCTTAAACGCCCGGGGCCTGTCATTTAGAGCCGTGGCCCTCATTGGCCTGTCTGAGGGAGAGTTTCCCCGGGCCGAACGAGAAGACATTTTGCTGCGAGAAGAAGATCGACGGGCTTTGCGGAAAGCGGGCCTGGTCGATCTGGAATCCCGGCTGAGCGGCGATGAAATCACCCTGTTTTACCAGGCCGTCACCCGCGCCCGCGAGAAACTGCTCCTGTGCCGGCCCTATCTGGCCGATGACGGCCAAAAGTGGGAGCCTTCTCCTTACTGGGACCAGGCCCACCGTCTGGTTGGCGGACCGATTCAGCATATCCGCCCGGAAGACCCTCTGCCTTTGAGCCAGACCGCCTCGCCCCAAGAGTTGATCGAAACAGGGCTATTGATCCATTCGGATTTTTCAAATCTTGATTTACCCGAGCGCCGGTTAGCTCTGGATGCCGCCCGGGTGCAGCACGGCGCAGCCATCCTTCAGGCTCGACTTGATCCCGAAGCCCAGGGACTTTTTGAAGGTGACCTCACTCACCTCTCCAGCCATTTGTCGGCAATGTACGGGCCGGAACATATCTGGAGTTCCAGCCGCTTGGAAGCTTACGGTCTCTGCCCGCACCATTTCTGGCTGGGGCAAGATTTGGCCCTTGAGCCACGTCTGCCACCGGGCGAAGGGTTCGACATTTTCATTCTGGGGACAATCTACCACGAGATTTTGGAAGAGGTTTACACCCAGATCAACGCCGAGGCTAATAGCGAAAATTTACTGGCCTTGCTGCCCGACATCGCCAAAAAAGTTTTTGATAAAGCGCCGGTCGCCTACGGCTTTCGTCCGACAGCGCTGTGGGAAATGCAGCGGCGCGAATTAGAGCAGATTATGGCCGAAACCCTGGCCGCCCTGGCCGAAGCCACAGCCGGCAGCACGCCCCTGGCCCAAGAACAGGTTTTTGGGATGAAAGACCAGCCGCCCCTGGTAGTTCAACGTGACGGGGATGAGTTCCGCGTGAGGGGGTTTATTGACCGGGTTGACCAGGATGCCAATGGCCGCCTGCGCATCATCGATTACAAATCAGGCTCTACGCCCATTGCGCCCCGTGATATGGTTGAGGGCCGGCGTTTGCAAATTGCCCTTTATGCCCTGGCTGCCCGAGATGCCTTATCTCTGGGCGACATCGCCGACGGCTATTACTGGCACATCGGTTCGGCCAAGGCCAGCAGTCTCAAACTGGAAAAGTTTGAGGGCGGTGTTGATGGGGCGTTACATACAGCCATTCACCACGCTTTTAATCACGTGGCCGGGGTACGAGCCGGACGCTTTCCGCCTGCGCCGCCGGCTGCCGGTTGCCCCGGTCATTGTCCGGGAACAACTTTTTGCTGGCGGTACAAGACGAAAGGTTATTAGCTTATCTTACTAACAGACACACTTTCAATTTGACAAAGGTCGAGCTTGAAACGTGGCCTTTTCCCCGCCAGACCGCAGACCGATGACGGCAGACCGCTATAAAACCAGGCGGATATGACAAATTTGGCGGTCAATGGTCGACGGTCACGGGTCAGGTAAGGTCTGTCAAATCATGGG
>JAAEUI010000548.1 GCA_024227475.1 Paracoccaceae bacterium
GCCCGCATGGGGGACGCCGGTGTTCGGAGTGTGACTCTAAGGGGTAGCATGCGGGCGATTGTAGACCTCTGGGATGAGATTTGTGCAACTCGCTACGGCGTCGAAGATCCCAAAATGCGCCGCTTCCGCTATGGAGTTCAGGTTAATTCGCTGGGATTGACCGAACAGCAGCCGGAACACAACGTTTATCGGATTCTGATCGAAATGCTGGCCGTGACACTCAGTAAAAAGGCCCGTGCCCGCGCGGTTCAACTGCCTGCCTGGAACGAAGCGCTTGGCCTGCCCCGGCCCTGGGATCAGCAATGGTCGCTTAGGATGCAGCAGATCCTGGCCTATGAAACCGACCTCCTTGAGTTCGACGATTTGTTTGACGAAAACCCGGCTGTGGACCGCAAGGTGGAAGAACTGAAAGACGGCGCCCGTCAGGAACTGGCCCAGATCGACGCTATGGGCGGTGCGGTGGCTGCGATTGAATATATGAAAGGTCGACTGGTCGACAGCAACTCGGCGCGACTGGGGCGGATCGAACAGGGTGAAACCACGGTGATCGGCGTCAACCGCTTTACCGAAGGGGCCGACAGCCCGCTGACCTCGGGCGAAGAGGCGATCATGGTGGTCGATGCCGCTGCAGAAACCGATCAGATCGACCGGCTGACCGCCTGGCGCGATAGTCGGGACGCCGATGCGGTGAACACGGCGCTGGCAGACCTGCGAGCCGCAGCCAAATCCGGCGAAAACATCATGCCCAGTTCCATCACCGCTGCCAAAGCGGGCGTGACAACCGGTGAATGGGGCGGCGTTATGCGCGCCGTATTTGGCGAGTACCGTGCTCCGACAGGGGTTGGCAAAGCCGTGTCTAACCAGACGCAGGGCCTTGATAACATTCGCAATGCCGTCGACGCGGCATCAGACAAACTAGGCCGCCGCCTGAAATTCCTGGTGGGCAAACCCGGCCTTGACGGCCATTCCAACGGCGCCGAGCAGATCGCCGTCCGGGCGCGGGATTGCGGTATGGATATTACCTATGAAGGTATCCGCCTGACGCCCGAACAGATCGTAGCAACCGCGCTCGAGGAACAGGCCCATGTGGTTGGCCTGTCGATCCTGTCGGGCTCCCACATCCCGCTGATCAAGGAGATGATGGAGCGGATGCGCGAGGCCGGGCTTAGCGATGTGCCGGTTGTTGTCGGCGGCATCATCCCAGAGGAGGACGCCGCCCGGTTGCTGAGTTTCGGGGTGGCCAAAGTTTACACTCCCAAGGACTTTGAACTGAACCGGATCATGCTGGATATCGTAGCTCTGCTGGATGCAGACGCAATAAAAGCCGCCGAATAACGGTTGCTCCACGCCGTTACGTCAAAAACTCTCTAATTTCTTGCCAAACACGCAAAACGCGTGCCAATCTCTGCTGCAAATATATTGGAGAAAGAGCAGTTTATGGGCGGTTTGGTTTTATTGGGGCTGTTGGTGGTGGGTGCCATCATCCTTGGCGCAATCGGGTTTTTCATAGCCCTCGGGAATTCGCGCAAAATACGAGGCTTAGAGGAAAAACTGGCCCGCGCGACCCTCAATGTTGCCGAGACCGGCCCGCTTACCGATCCTGCCGCAGCATCTAAGGCTGCGTTCAAAGCTCAGGCAGCCTTAAAAACCCCAGCCAAAACAAAAACTTCCACCAAAGATATCGCCGAAGAAAAAACCCCCGTCGTTTCCGACGGGCCGGTTTCTGACAGTCCGGCAGAACCCGAGAAACCCGAAGGTTTCACTCCCCAGCCACCGCCAAAACCGCCAACACCAGCAGGTCCGGGTGCAATTGCGCGAGGTATTGAGAACTTCAAAGCCAACTGGGTGATCTGGATCGGAGCGCTGTCTTTGGCGCTCGGCGGATTATTCTTTGTTCAATATGGGCTCGAGCAGGGCATTCTTGGACCAAAAGCCCGTGTTGCCTGCGCAATCGGGCTCGGCATCGCGCTGATGGCTGCAGCCGAGTGGCTGCGCCGTCATGAAGTTGAGCGCACCAGCAGCTGGTTTACTGCCGATACCGCCTTGGCGGCTGGGGGCATTGCTTCGCTGTTCGCGGCCGCAATATCTGCCCATATGCTTTACGGGCTGACAAGCGGTGTCACGGCGTTCGTTTCGATGGCGCTGGTCGCCTGGTTCGCGCTCGGGGCCGGGATTCTTTTTGGCCCGGTGCTGGCTGTGATCGGCCTGCTTGGCGCCTTCGTCACTCCTTTCCTTGTCGACAGCGAAAGTGCGTCACCGCTCATGTACGCCTATTTCGCTCTGGTTCTGTCGGCTTCACTGGCTGTCGAGCGTTATCAAAAGTGGATCTGGCTGTCGTCTATCGCCGTCACCGCCTCTTTGGTCTGGGCGGTGTTGTTGTTCGTCTCCATGCCTAACGAACCCTGGTTTGCGCCCTATCTTGGCGCGGTCATGGGCCTGACCTTGCTTGTCCCGGCCTTTGGCTTCCCACCGAAGTGGAGCGAGACCCGGATGCTCGGCTTCAAAACGCTGGCAAAGCTTTCACAGCACTATCCAACCATCCTGACGGTTCTTACCGGCGGCGCGATAGCGACCCTGTTGATGCTGATGGCGGTCGACACGGTGTTCAGCTATCAAACCTCGGCGCTGGCGCTGCTGGTATTCCTGGCGGTTTCGGTGTTGGCCTTGCACCGGTGTCAGAACCTCGATCAACTCGCCCCGATGTTCGGCTCCGCGCTGATCGGGTCGATGATTGCGTTCAGCCATCTGACCTTTCGCCCGTCTTCCTCGCTGCTGCCTCATTTCGGCTTCACCGCCACGCTCACGGCACTTGGTATCATCGTCCTTCTCGTCGGTGCCATCTGGCGGGCAGAGCGCAGCGTGCGGCCCATGTTCTGGATCTACCTCGCCGCCGGTGCACCTGTTGTCGGCATCGGGGTGCTTTGGCTTGACTGGAACGAGGTTGTGTCCCTGCCAGCCCGCTACTGGATTATGGGGACCGGTGTCGCGATCGCCGTTCAGATTGGTCACGCAGTGTTTTTTCACCGCATCCGGGATCGACTACCAAACGCATCCGACGCTTTTGCCACCTCCGCGATACTGCTGATGTTGTGTATGGCCGCCGCCTATATGACCGGCTGGCAGTTGACAGTGGCCATCGCAGCCCTGGCTTTGCTCGCAACAGCGACGGAATGCCGGTTTGATTTCGGCCACACCGGGCGTCTGGCAAAGGCGCTGGTTGCACTGACAACCGGACGTCTGGTTCTGGTGCCAGGGCTGCCCTGGGCGCTTGACGCCGGTTCTGCTGAGCTGTTCCAGGTGTTCGCCTTCAGCGTCGCCCTGCTGGCAACCGGCGCATGGATCACGTTGCGCGCGGGACGCATGGTCAACCAACTGGTTTTTGAGACCGCAGCAATCTCGCTTGCCGGAGTTTTCCTATGCGTCCTGATCGCCCGGGCTCTGGACACCAAATTCGAACAAAACCTGATGAGCATGGCGCTCTACGGTGCCATCTGGGGCCTGCTGGCCGGGGCACAGCTGATCCGGGCGCGGATTGACGATAGGTTTCAGAAGCTGCGCGTGCTGATCGGCTACGTCTATGGTGGTGCTTTTGCGCTGGCGGTTCTGGCCAGTATCACCGTCTTCAACCCCCTTCTGACGGGAACCGTGAAAGGCCCGTTCCTGCTCGACACGCTGGCCTTTGCCTATCTGTTGCCGGCGGTACTTGGGTACGCCCTGATGCGTTTGCCACAGGTCAGTTCCATCATCCCCCAAATTGTCCGGATTGTCGCGCCTCTGGCGCTGATCGCGCTCTATGTCGGGCTGGAAATCCGCAGGTTCTGGCACGGTGATGATCTGTCCCACCACCGGGTTATTTCAGAAGAACTGTACAGCTACACCGTTGTTATGCTGCTCATCACTGTCGGGCTGATCGGCTTTGCTTTTGTCAGAAGATCAGCCGCGCTGCGCAAGCTCGGGCTGGTGTTCGTCGGCATTACAGCAGCCAAGGTATTCTTGTGGGATATGGCCGGGCTGGCCGGATTGGCACGGGCCACATCCTTTGTTGCTCTTGGCCTGATCCTGGCCGGAATAGCACTGGTTTATCAACGCTATGGCAGCAGTGGGGAACCCAATCCCGAATCTGGCGGGGAACCTGAACCCGAATCTAGGGATTGACCGTTTCGGTAACTGGCGAAGCAAAAATGCGCGTTTCATTTGTGGTCAGGGCGGCCACGGATGATACGGTCAGGGCGATGGCGCAGGTCCAAAGAACTAAAGCGTTTCTATATTAACTTGAGCCAAGTTAATATAGAAATCGCCGGGTTATGATGCTGAAAACGTGGCAGTTTCGGGTTTCACTTGTGGTTCAAGTAAACCCGAAACTCTCTAGGCGGGGCATGAGGTAAACTCCGGTTGGTTTCGCCTCATGTAGGTGCTAAAGCCGCAGGTTAAAGTGACAAAACACACAATTGAAGAATCCGTAAACCGGCTGCGCCGAATTCCGCTCAAGGCAGGTAAATCGAACGCCTGATTAGTGCTCGGGCACCATCCAGATCAGTTTACCGGCGCCAATATTTCCAGCGCGATTGATTTGCTGGGGGTGTCCGCACTTACGATGATCTCATCTTGTTGCGTGGCGGACAGTTTTCCGGACAATTGCGGCAGGGTTGCCACGCTAATGGCTATCAAACCTACCCAAATAACTACTTTTGGCATGTTGGTCTCGCTCGTTTCTGTTCTCCCCTGTGATCCACATAGGACCAATAGTGCTGAAACACAGTGGTAATTGACACAATTTTTGTGAAAGGCGCTTTAAGCCCCGTGGCCGCCTGAATAGCCGTTGACCGCCGGACCTTGCCAATGCGCCAAAGCCCCCTCAGCAGGCTTCCATACCTCGACCGCTAAGGGGTAACACGCCGCCGTATCGCTGGAATGCGTCGTGCTACAATCCCCGCCCGGACAGGCGGAACAGGCCCCAAGCAAATCAATCTCGGCAAAGAACTCCAGATAATCACCAGGCCTTACCGGGCTGGCCTTCATGAAATACTGTTTGGTGTCCTGGGTGAAGCCGGTACACATGAACACATTGCAAACGTCATGCACCAGCGGCTCGGCCTCCTGCAGCGACATCCCGGTTTCTTCGGCCAGGGCACGGGTCAGGTTGGAATGGCAGCAATAGTGATAGTCCGAACCGTTCAGCACATCATTGGTGTAAGGATCACAGCGGGTTCCGATCACGTCATGCACCGAGCCGCCGTCCGCGTCCCAGCCATACCAGTCCAGCGTATCATGCGTGATGGTCGCCATGGGCCGCATCGCCGGAAAAGACGACCACATCCGGTCCCCGGTGCTGACATGCGTACCGTGCAGGGCGCGGGTCTTGCCGGAATAGAACCTCTCGTTCAGATCATGCGCGTTCCACAGGTTCAGATCGCCGACCTGCGGACCATCGACACTGACAATGCGAAAGAAATGACCGGCAGGCACGCGGAAGCATTTGGCGGCACGGGGCGGCATGATGATTGTATCAATCAGCGTCAGGTTTTGGCGAGCCGCCCGATAAAGCGCCATATCGGGTTCTGGCAACGTCGTAACCGGATAGCAAACCACAGGCGCTATTTCACGCCGGGTTTCGGCGTCGGTTGGTTCGCTGTTTTGCGGTGGGTACTTCATCGCGATGCTTTCGTCGGTTGGCCCTGCAGCCATCCCAACCGTGAGTCGATGCAGGTGTCAAGGATGGCGCAGCCACCGCGCTTGCGCGGCTTGTCCTTTACACCTGCGCCGACTCACAAATGCTTGGGTTAGAGCATGTCGCGCTGAAACGGTTGCGGCAGGCGCGTCGCGGAACGCGCCTCAATTTGGTAGTTGGCAATCCGGCCCTAAATCACCCGTTCCACCATCATTTTCTTGATCTCGGCAATCGCCTTGGCCGGGTTCAGGCCCTTGGGGCAGGTCTTGGTGCAGTTCATGATGGTGTGACAACGGTAGAGCTTGAACGGGTCCTGCAACTCATCAAGCCTCTCGCCGGTTGCTTCATCCCGGCTATCAATGATCCAGCGGTAGGCGTGCAGAAGCGCTGCCGGGCCGAGATAACGGTCGCCGTTCCACCAATAGCTGGGGCAACTGGTGGAGCAGGAGGTACACATCACGCATTCATACAGCCCATCAAGCTTCCTGCGGTCCTCTATCGACTGTTTCCACTCTTTTTGCGGCCGGTTGGTTTTGGTTTCGAGCCACGGCATGATGCTGGCATGCTGGGCATAGAAATGGGTCAGGTCCGGGATCAGATCCTTCACCACCGGCATGTGGGGCAGCGGATAGATTTTCACCTCGCCCTTCACCTCATCCAGCCCGTAGATACAGGCCAGCGTGTTGATTCCGTCGATGTTCATGGCGCAGGAGCCACAGATGCCTTCACGGCAGGAGCGCCGGAAAGTCAGGGTTGGATCGATCTCGTTCTTAATCTTGATCAGTGCGTCCAGGATCATCGGCCCGCATGTGTCCATGTCGAGGTAATAGGTGTCTAAACGTGGATTTTCACCTGCTTCCGGGTCAAACCGGTAAATCTTGAATGCCCGCACGTTGGTGGCTCCGGCCGGTTTCGGCCAGGTCTTGCCCACAGTCACGCGTGAGTTTTTTGGTAGTGTTAGTTCAACCATTGATCCCTCGTTTCATATGCCCTGCGCGGTTTTTCCGGCTAGAGCCTCCATTTCAGCCTGCCAGATGCGCGCTGACCGGAATTCGCATAGACACAGCGTTTGTAATAATCCTGAACCATAAAGTCATCCGGGTATTCTGCCAGCAAGCCAACCTGAATTGTCCCACCTACGACGGTCGGAATTGGCCGACGGGCATATCTTTCAGCTTCTGGTCCGCAGAAAGCTTCCGCTTCAGCCAGTGTCATTGTTGGTTGAGCCGGAACACACCCCGCAATCCCGACGCAGCAAGCCAATCCGAGCAATGCAGCATAACGTTTCATCATCCCAACTCCGATAGGGTTACTGCCGAAATACACTTTAGCGTTTCTGGTCTGGAGGCAATATCAACCACTGTTTGCGTTGTCTGCGGTGTAACACCCAGTTGCGTGGCTTTAGCCAAAGTGAATATTTCACCCGCTGAGGCGTTGTCGATCACACAATCACTGATCAGGCTCGCTGGCAAACCCGGAAAGTTCGTTTCAACAATCGGGGTTACAACGGATTTCGCGGCGGACCTTGCGGCCTCATCTACCACTGCCTGCCCGGCTTCGCAGCCACTTAAGGCCAAAATGGATGCCACTGCAAATCCCCGCATTTCTTACTCAATCACCTTGTTAAGGCGAAATAATGTGCGGCCCCGAAAATCAGGTTTATAGGACGGGTACTGCCGCGAATTCGCATAAACACAGGCGCGATAACGCTGCCAGATAAGGTATGGTTCAGGATGTTCGGCATAACGCCCAAATGATGAATCAGCAAATTTCTGGGCCCGCACGCCGCATTTTTTTTCAGCCGCAGACAGGGAAATAAACCCTCCGGCAGGTTCGGCCTCGGCAGTTTGAAAAGGTGCGGCAAAAAGTAATGCAGCCAAAAGAATTCGCATTTTTTGCCTCCTTTGGGTGTGAAAAGCTACGCTCAACTCAAAACTCGTACACCAGGCCAATATGGGCGGAACCCGAAATACTCAGACCCTTTTTGGTTGGTTTCTTAGGCGGATAAGAGCCAGATTTGGCGTAAACGCAGCTCCGGAACCTTCGGTCGACCAGTTCTTGCTCGGGTGGCTCTGCGCCATTCCCGCGAATGGTGTCCGAATAGGTGCCAGATGCAAGTCCGCATTGCGCTATGGCCGCACTCAGAGGAATTTTCACCCCTGCTCCTGCACCGCCGCTGACAGAAACAGCCAGCGCGAGCAGCAATGAGGACAATACCAAACGCATCCCTATCTCCTTAATAAACCCGGGCTTTTGGCGCGATTTTCTTCACATCTATGCCGCCGTCCTCCGGTTTGATCAGTGGATCAATATGAACATTACGATAGCTCAGTTTCACTTTTTTTCCAGTCACGGTGGCAAGAGTATGCTTACGCCACTTCTTATCGTCACGGTCCGGGTAATCCTCATGCGCATGCGCACCCCGGCTTTCCTTGCGTGCCTCAGCCCCGACAATGGTGGCCAGAGCATTGGGCATCAGGTTCGCCAGTTCCAGTGTTTCCATCAGGTCTGAATTCCACACCATGGAGCGGTCGGTGACCTTCAGATCACTCAATTTAGCAGCAACCGCGGTCATTTTCTCAACACCTTCACCCAACGTTTTGTCGGTGCGGAAAACTGCAGCATCCGCTTGCATGGTTTTCTGCATTTCCAGACGCAAATCAGCCGTTGGCAGCGGCCCGTCAGCGTGGCGAAGCGCGTCAAACCGGTCC
>JAAEUI010000549.1 GCA_024227475.1 Paracoccaceae bacterium
AACCCCACACCGAATGGATCGTCAAAGGCAAGGCCGGCGTCCCGATGGAGCTGGGCCTGCGGGTGTGCGTGGTCGAAGATCAGCACGGGTTCATTGTGCACCATCAGGTCATGGAGAAGACCACGGACGACCGGATTGCCGTGTCCATCATCGAAGAGACCAAGGCGCGTTTCCCGGAACTGTCCAGCGCCAGCTTCGACAAGGGGTTCCACAGCCCGCAAAACCAAACCGAGCTGGCGAAAATCCTGGATCGGGTGGTATTGCCCAAGAAGGGCAAGTTGTCAAAGGCGGATAAGCTGCGCGAGTACGATCCGGAGTTTATCGGCTTGCGGCGCAGCCACTCGGCGGTAGAGTCGGCCATCAATGCCCTTGAGGTCCACGGGCTGGACAAATGCCCGGATCACGGCATTGATGGCTTCAAGCGCTATGTCTCGCTGGCGGTGGTGGCGCGCAACATCCAGCAACTCGGCGCGGTGTTGCGTCGACAGGAAGAAGCGCGAAAACGTGGGCCGTATAAAAAGGCCGCCTGACCACCAGGCGAACCAAAATGCTACCGGCCAGTCAACGGCAGGGGCGGGTATTCATGTAATTCATAAATAATAAGAATCATTCTTATTAATTAAGACTGCTCACACCTTATTGTCCAATTCAGTATGAAAATCACCCGCGCTCATTTACTCGGGGTGACAGTTTTTGCGGAAAAAGCGAGTTTCCTGCCAGGCACTAGTTATTTCTTATATTCTATGGCCAGCTAATGTCCAAAGTCCAATATATGACGCGCTGGACAAGGGGCCGCCCATTCAGCCTACTCATCTCACCATGACTGTCCCGCAGCAACAGGCCATCCTCACCTTGGAGAAAGAAATCCGAAGCGCGTATTTGGAAGATAGAAACCGAGACCCCGAAGCAATGCGTCGCAAGTACACGCAGAGCGTGGCCCGTATTCTGGCAGTCAACGAATCAGAAATTTTTAGGTTTTCTGATGTAAGAGACTTCCTGCGCAGAGCG
>JAAEUI010000550.1 GCA_024227475.1 Paracoccaceae bacterium
AAGAACCCGGTGCCAAGATTTCCATCTCGCTGATGCAAACCAGTTTACCGCTTTGAATCAGTGCCTCGACCTGCGAATGCCATCCCAGCACAATCCCCTGGTTTTCCTCGGCAGCCTGCAGCGCAACCACATAGTTATTGAAGCGACGAAAGTTTGCCTTTGATATATCGCAGTCCCACTCTGCCATCCAGGCATCCCAGCCGGTCCAGGCCGGATCGACGCTATCCAGCTGAAGCAACGGAAACTGCAATAGCTCCAGGGGCTGCAAGCATTCGTGATGTGCGGCAAATCCGGAACCACAAACCGGGTAGATGCGATCATCAAACAATTTCACTGCCTGCTCACCGCGCCAGCTGCCATCGCCATAGCGAATTCGTATATCGGCGTTGACAAAGCCGCTGTCGCCCGGATTGTCCGAAATTGCATGGTTCAAATTGATATCACGGTACTGCTGCCAGAAACCACCCAGGCGCGGCATTAACCATAGCGACGCAAAAGCAGTAGTCGCCGCAATGGTAACGTCCAGGCTTTGCGACCGGTTTCTGAATTCCTGGCATAGCCTGCCGATTTGTTGAAAGCTCGAACTCAAAACCTGGAACAGGTCGATTCCTTCAGCGGTGAGTTCGACACCGCGGTGCAAGCGCTGGAATAATGCGCAATCCAACTCGGTTTCCAGTGCCTTTACCTGGCGGCTTACCGCACCCAGCGTAACACCGAGTTCAGCTGCCGCGGCGGTAAAGCTGCCATGCCGAGCACAGGCATCGAATGTATTTAGTCCTGTGAGACTGGGTAGTTGGTAATAGCGACGTGCCATAGTGTTTAGCAGAGTTTACTTAAAGTAAAGTCAATAGGAAGTTTTTTAATATTGCCAAATCGGTTGATTCAGCGCAATGTTTACGTTTCCGAACCGCCCAGCCAGTATTGGGCTTGATATTGAGGATAATACCTATGAGCCAGGCTTCAGCCCCGAGTATTGCCCTGGACGCCATCCTGCAGCCGATTGAAAATGCGAATGGATTGCCCAACCAGGCATACACCAGCAACGATTTCCTGGCACAGGAACGTGACCATGTGCTCGGCAAAAGCTGGGCCGGGCTCTGGTTTGCCAGCGACCTGCCTAAGAAGGGTTATGTCAAGCCAGCCGAACCCAGGGCCTGTGACAGGTCCGTGGAACACCTGCGCCTGTTCTATGTTGGCGACGAAGCGCTTTCCGATGAACACGCGGCAAGCCGCAACGCCACCCTCGAATCCTGGCGCGTGGTTTTTAGCGAAGATATCGACGCGGTCGAAGGCATGCAGCGCGGACGGCAGCCTCCGGGTTACGATGGCGGGGTATTTTCACCGGTGATGGACAATCCGACCCATCACTTTCACCAATGGGTCGCGCGCAAGTTACAGGCGGCCCAGAGCTAGGGGTTCAGATCACGGAACAATGCTCCACGCGCAATAGGCCAGATTCCCCGACTCAGCGCGCGGCCGGCTTCGAACAAGACGTAGCTCTGACCACCATAGTGAGGCAGGGGTCGCAG
>JAAEUI010000551.1 GCA_024227475.1 Paracoccaceae bacterium
ACCGGCAACAGGTTGTCCAGGCCCTCGGTAATCTCGGGGCTGCCGCGAAACGGTCCGCCGGACAGTGCGCAGCTGCCCACGGCGATCACTACTTTGGGGGCCGGCGTGGCCTCATAGGTCTGCATCAGGGCTGTTTTCATATTTTTGGAAACCGGGCCGGTCACGACGATACCATCGGCATGGCGCGGTGATGCCACAAAGTTGATGCCGAAGCGGGCCAGATCGAAAAACGGGGTTGCCAGCACGTTCAAATCGGCCTCACAGGCATTGCAGCCGGCGGCCGATACCTGGCGTAGCTGCAGGGAGCGGCCGAACAGTTTTTTGAAATGCTTTTTCGCATGTTCGGCCAGGGATGGGATTTCACCGCCAGTCAGAAGATGTTCTTTTTCGGCCACCGCTAACTCGAAATTTCGGCTGAAAGAGACAAACCGGCCTTCAGACAGGCGTTCGCAGGTGCCGCAGAACACACAGCGTCCCAAATCAATTAATCTGCGCTCGGCATCTATGGCTTCTTGGGGACAGGCTGCCGCGCATTGGGCTGCAAGTTCGGATGATGCCTCTGCATGAACCTGCGGCTGGCCCCGATAGCGCTCCGGCAATTCGATATTGGTTTTGGGGTAAGCGCTGGTCCGGCAGCCCTGCTCAAACCTGTTTTTCAGCGTATTCAGCATTTTGTTTCACTTCCCTTTAAATACTCTAATTAGAGATCAAACCCACAGTACGACAGA
>JAAEUI010000552.1 GCA_024227475.1 Paracoccaceae bacterium
AGTCCGATTACCAGATCTTCTGGGATTTGACCACGCGGTTGGGGCTCTCGGCCCCGTTTTCCGAGGGCATGAGCGAATTGGACTGGTGCCGGCGACTGTTTGATGCCACGGACCTGCCCAACCACATTTCCTGGAAAGACTTCCTCAAAAAGGGATACTTTGTCATTCCGCCTCCGCCGGAGAATCTCAGGGACCCGGTATCCTTTCGATGGTTTGCCGAGGATCGGCCCAAGGATACTCCCGAGCTGGCACCCTTGCCCGCGGATTATACCGAGCAATTCGGCCAGGGGCTCCAAACCCAATCCGGCAAACTCGAATTTGAGTGTTCCAGCCTGAAACGGTTTGACCCCCATGACCCGGAGCGGCCGCCGATCAGCAAATATATTCCGGCCTGGGAAGGCCACCATACCACGGCGCTTTATGAAAAATATCCATTGCAGTTGATATCGCCGCATCCGCGGTTCAGCTTTCATACCATGGGCGATGGCAAGGACAGTATCGTCAACGATGTGAAAGATCACCGGGTGCTGATAGACGGATATTACTACTGGATTGTACGGATCAACTCGCAAGACGCCATCGCCCGGGGAATCGGCCACAACGATTTGGTGAAAGTCTTCAATGATCGCGGTGCCGTCATTTGCGCGGCCCAGGTTTCCGGACGCGGCCCCCCCGGCTCGGTTCACGCCTACGCAACGGCCGCCGCTTACGACCCGCCCGGCGAACCCGGAGCGTCGCCGGATCGCGGGG
>JAAEUI010000553.1 GCA_024227475.1 Paracoccaceae bacterium
ACCCCAACCCCTGAACAAATTGTACAACAAGCATGGGAGCTGGCTCAAGTCAGCGGCACATACAATTATCGCGCCGATATGGAGCAAACCACTATCCCCGCGCCTTCGCTGGCCAATGCAGGACGGCCGTTACAAACCACACAACTCTTGCTCGAAGGCTCCGTCAATCTAAGCGACGAAACGATGGCAATGACGCTGTGGAACGACAGCAGCGGCGACCCCAACAAAGGGGTTGCCATTCGCGTGGAAGATGGGGTGACATACGGCCGTTTAGGCCAATCAGAATGGCAAGAGATAGACAATGTAGCCGACAGCTTTGCCCCCGGCGGCGACCCGCTCGGCTTTTTGGCTGGTGCGGCCAACATCCAGGATGCTGGCACAGAAGTACGCCACATTGGCGACCTCACACTTACGCTCACCCGCTACACATTCGACCTTGACGGCAACGCCTTTGCCGCCCACATGCGCCAACAGATGGCAGAAGCGATGCAAAAATACGGGCCACTGCCGCAGGGCATGAGCTTGGAAATGTCCGCTGAGTACAAAAATATGAGCGGACAGGGGGAACTGTGGCTGGATGAAGCGGGACTGCCCTTTTTGCTGACCACCGACATTCAGTTCCCACCCCAGCCGAATGGCGATCAGGTTGAAGCGACAGTCAGCACTAGCTACTCTAATTTTGACCAGGAACGTATTGCACAAACGGCCGTTTCCTTCCTCACCGATCCCGCCGTCTGGACATCTGTCCATATTCCCGATCCAGTTTTGGCTGCTCAAAACCTCACCTTACTCATCGGTGCGGGCTTGCTTTTGGGTGCGATGGGCTTTTTGGTGATTAA
>JAAEUI010000554.1 GCA_024227475.1 Paracoccaceae bacterium
ATCTAACTAATTGATTTTATTTGGAGGCGAGTACCGGAATCGAACCGGTGTACACGGATTTGCAATCCGCTGCGTCACCACTCCGCCAACTCGCCGCGCTATGGTGCCTGCAGGCTATAGCAACCGGACTTTTCCCTTGCAAGGCGCAAACGTCACTGGCCGGAAAACATCCAGCCAAAGATCAACAGCGGTGCCAGCGGCAGCAACGCGGTGACTGCCAGCACGCCGCGCACGCCGCGATTGTCAAACCGTCGCCACAGGATCGCCAGCAGGATCAGGGCAAAGGCATATTCCAGTGGCGCCAGAATGGTGCCGTAATGCCTTGGATCCCAGTAACTGAACGGGCTTTCAAACCGCCACATGCTGAACGGCCAGAAATGCGCCCGTCCGTCATCGTGATGTAGCGGAAAATCAAACGCCAGATGCAACAGCGCCGCCCCTGCCAGCACCACCAGCCAGTCGCGTTTCACCGCCAGTGCCAGCCCCAGAATCGCCCCCCAGACAAAGAACGAATTGTCGATGGCAAAGATATATTGCCAGCGTTCCGAGAAATACAGCCGCCCGAAAATCTCGTTTTCTGACAGATCCAGGACAAACCGGTGCCAGAAAACCATGAAATACAAGGAAAAATCCGGGAGAAAGCCTCCCAGCAAGGCAGCTGTGTTCACCTTTTTCTGACCGGGCTTGGCAAAGAC
>JAAEUI010000555.1 GCA_024227475.1 Paracoccaceae bacterium
GGCGCCAAAATGTCCTTTATAGCTTCCTTGTCTCCTTACACCACAGCTTCAATCCAGTTGTGCACCAAAGTTTCAGGGCTGGCGTCATCAAGCCCTTCCGCAAAGGCGGTGACCAGACTAACTGACCAAAATAGCGCAGCTACTATCAGTTTTGAACGATGCATCCCACATTCCCCATTGTTTAATGTCTGCGTCGTCTTTGGAGAAATTCTTGCCCCGTTGGTGACGTCGATTTACGGTTAACGAATCAACTAAGATTGTTGCGGACTTTGCTCTTCAATGCCAGCCTATTTGTGCTGCCACGCCATTGCTGCTCATCATCGCCGGGTGTCAAACTGGCAGGAAAACGGCTCGACTGGTCTGTTCGGAAATCGGTCCATTCTCCTAATGCGGTGCTGCAAACCGATGACACGCCAAAACCCGAGATGCAGAACGGCCTTCATGACAGTGACAAACGCAAAAACCGTTGTAGCAGCCCGCTGGAACCGTAACCTTGCTTGTAGGCCCCGCTACTTGGGGAATAACGACTGAAAGCCATGGGACCGCAGCGAATAAATATTTCCGCGATAGCATGCGGTGTTATGGGAGTTGTCTGGGTTCCATGAGCAGACCCTATCAGACAAAGTACGGTAGTGGTTTCGCAATAGTTCTTCTAGCTGGACGCGCGGTCATACAACGAATTCTTGACATTTACCTATCATATGATTAGCTAGTGAGCATCATATGAAGAAAAGATCATGTTAGAACCTATCCAATACGCCCCTGAGCAGGCCGCCGTGCAACCTGTAGCCGAGCGCGACAAGATTACGGCAATTGTGAAGGCCGTCGTGCGTACAGCCGATGCCTGGGGCTTGTCCAATGCGGAAGCCGCGGCACTCTTTGATGTTCCGACAGCCACCTGGAGCCGTATGAAAGCGGACAACTACAAAGGTGTGCTCGATCAGGACAAGGTCACGCGCGCCAGCTTGCTGATTGGGCTCTTCAAGGGGTTGCGACTTCTGTTCAACGGCCCGTTGACCTATGGCTGGCCGAAAACCGCAAATGCCGGTCCGGGATTCAACAGCAAAACCCCGGTTCAGGTCATGTGCGAAGGCGGCATTCCTGCGATGATGAAGGTGCGCCAGCATATCGACGCTCTCCGGGGCGGGGTGTGATCAGGGCATCTGATCTTGAAGAGGTCGAGTTTACCGATCCCTCAACTATCAGGTTGATTTCGACAGCCTATATCGATGAGCCAGCGATGGCACCGCTGGCCGATGACGAGGACGATCTCGCAATCCTGCAGGAGATTGAGGGGCTCACTTCGGCTCGGCTGGCGGTTTCCCTTCCGATACCTGGTGGATTGGACCCGGCCGAATTGCTGACCGAAGCGCATGGGTATGGGTGGACCTATGTGAATGCCGCCTTCTGCTACACGCGCGTGACCGGGAACCGTTTTAACGGACCGGAGAGGGGTGCCTGGTACGCTTCCTACGGTGAAACCGCTGTCGAATCCGCGCAAACGGAGGTCGCCTGGCATCTCACGCGGGAGCTTGAGGCAGCCGGGGTGTTTGAGAACATCACGTCGTATCGAGAACTGATTGCCGGATTTACGACGCGGTTTCACGACCTGAACGGGAGGGCAGGGGAGGAGGCGTTGAATCCTGATCCGGCAATGGCTTACCCGGTCGGCCAAACGCTCGCACGCGATGTGCTCGGCTCAGACGGGAACGGGCTCCTTTACCCTTCCGCACGATACGGTGGCGGTCAATGCCTGGTCGCGCTTCGCCCGTATTTGGTCCAGAATGTGAGACAGGGCGAAACATGGATCTTTGAATGGGCAGGGGAGCCAGTACCGACCTTGTCGAGAAGATGAATGGAACTCTGTCATGAGCAATGGCCTCATAGCCGGGTGCGTGGTTGTAGCGATCCTTTGCGCAGGTGGGCTCTGGGCATGGCAGATATGGCGGGATGCAAAGCTGGTTGCCAAGACCATTGACCGGCTCGCCCCAGCCCTGCTGGAGCCAGACGCCTTCTGTGAACTGGTAAGGTTGTCCCGAAGGCGTTCGCACTTTCTTGAGCGCCATGGTCCGATGCTGAAGATCGACGAAATCTGGGAACGGGTGCAGTCTGGGAACCTGCCAGCAGCAGGGTTTTCCGGCAAGCCGGTTGCGTCCGGCCGGTGGGTCAGACACCAGGACTTGCTCCTCGCGGTCAATTCGGCGCGGGAGCACTGGATGAACGGCGCCAGGCCGGTGAATGGGGTATTCCGCTTCAAATTTGACAGGGAAATAGGCCAAGGGTATTTGCGAGGCTCGCAGTCTCCGGTGCAGACAGACTGCGCAATTGTCGTAATCAAGGGCGAAACAGTTGTTACCGCATATCCGGTAGTCGATGGATTGAAGACGTCAGGTTGGCACAATGACGAA
>JAAEUI010000556.1 GCA_024227475.1 Paracoccaceae bacterium
AAGTGTGCTGTAAAGGAGAAAAAAACCGGAAAATTTCAATATCACATTCAACCCCAGGTTTTCTGGATATCGACTGTGTTTATACTTGGATTCGTGGCTATCACAATCCCCTTGCAGTCGGTCTTCGCAGGTGTTTTTAAGATGCTGTTCGGCGGTGCGATGGAATACTTCGGCTGGTTTCTGGTACTGACGGTGAATGCCGTTTTATTCTATTGCATTTACCTGATCTTCAGCAAATATTCGGACGTGAGAATCGGCGGGCCCGATGCAAAACCCGAGTTTTCCAATGCGGCCTGGGTTGCCATGTTGTTCAGCGCGGGTCTCGGGATCGGCCTGCTGTTCTACGGCGTTGGCGAACCCATGTACCATTTGGTCGCGCCGCCCATGGGTGGCGTGGAAGCCGGCACTGCCGAATCGGGCAAGATGGCCATGGCCTTCGTTTTTTTACACTGGGGCTTTCACGGCTGGGCAGTTTACGCCCTGGTCGGTTTGTCCCTGGCGTTTGCGACCTTCAACCGGGGCCTGCCCCTGTCGGTCCGCACGGTTTTTTACCCGCTGATCGGCGACCGTATTTATGGCTGGACCGGCCATATCATCGATATCTTTGCCACGGCCTGCACCCTGTTCGGTGTGGCCACTTCGCTCGGGCTCGGCTGTCAACAGGTCAATGCGGGGCTGAACTATCTGTTTGGTGTTCCCATTAACGGGTTTGTCCAGGTTATCCTG
>JAAEUI010000557.1 GCA_024227475.1 Paracoccaceae bacterium
CCGAAACCGCCCTCAAGATTGCCCTTGCGGCTTTTGCGGCGTCATCAGCGGTTTCGATGTCTGGTAGGTCAAACTGAACAGGAACGTCTTTCCGGGGCGGCGCAATGCGCTCCAGACAGAAACGCAGGGCCGTAGTGTCGCCTCCAAGGGCGATATCTATGGCTTTTTGGGTCAACACTTCAGCCTGACCATGCAAAAGAGTTTCAATCGCCAATGTGGTCTTATGGCGTGCACCCTTAGGCCTGCCGGGATTACCGGCGACGAACTTGCCACCCTTGTCAGTGTACGTTTTGCCCACGTTATTACGTGGTTTTCGCTTGGTCATGAGTGCGCCTATCGCCTTTAAGTATATGTTATAACATAACACCACCGCCACTGGCGATGAATAGTGATCCGGAACGCCTTTTCGCTGGGTTCAGAGGCACCTTGGGGAATGTGGGGAAACAAATTACGCTTGCTCATTCTGTTTCCCCACCTATCAGTTCAAACAGTGCCCGGTCCCAGGACAGGATTGGTTGACAGCGCATCTTATCGCGCAACCGGTCCATAATTGCTGGGGTCAGCGTTGGCGCGGGCTCAGCCCTTAACCGTTCTTCTTCTGCTTTCAGTCTTTTGCGCAGGGTTAGCTCGGCATAGGCCCGGTGCAGAGTATCTTCCGGCGGGATAACCTTGGGCGGGGACTGGGCAGCAATGCCGGTTTCCAGCGTTTCGAGGAATTCCGCAGGGCGCAGAGCGTTTAGCTCCACGCGCCGAGCATCTTCGACCAAGAAACCGATTGCTTCTTCATCCAACCCGCTACGCTCCAACGTAGCCGATGTCTTTTCCAAATCTCCGGTTAGATTCACTGGCTCGGAGCGGCCTTCGCTGTCCAGCCTACGTGACTGTTCCCATGTGACTGCGATATGGTGCGCTACGACCCGGTTTCGGAACTTAAAGCGGGCTGTGTCACTGGTCAGGGTGCGCCGGATTGTTTGCCCGGTAATGTCAAAGTCAGCCGCGACGAACACCGCAAAATCAGGAACACGCCCTGCCATTTCATCAATCAGTGCACGGGCTGCCGTGGTGCTCATTCCCTTGGTGGACGCCAAGGCCAGGTCAAATCTCTCCAGAATGCCACTGTCCCGGATAAGTTCGGTAAAACCCTCCTTCTCGACAAACAGCAGCCCGGCAAATCTCTCCTCTGGGCGGGTGTGAACCGTTGTGCTGGAATCCACTGTATGTTCAAAGGCGATACGGCTGGTTGCGGTGTACGCACCTACTGCAACTGTACCCAGGGCCACCTTTTGCCCTGTGTGTGGTTCATACATCGTGCCACGCGCATCATAGGCCACCTTCCAGCCTGCGGTCAGGTCCGGGTTTTCCTCGCAAAACTCCGGTATTGCCACTTGTGTCACAGTGCTGTCGGAAAATCTGTCTATTCCACAAATACGCAAGATATCGGGGCGCATTTCATACATCAGCTGGCGGGCGTTGGCATGATACCGGCCACCATCTGACACGCGTTCATAGGCCTCCGGCAACAACTTGAACACAGTATCCTTGATGGTGGGCCGATCACAGCGGCGGGCACGTTTTGCATTCCTCTGGGCCGCCCGTCCAGCCTTGACCACAGTGTCCAACACCGCCAGGGCAAAGGGCTCCATATCCGGGGCCTTGCCGCTGGACACAATGGGAAAGAAGGGCGCTGATATTGCGATGGTAAACGCAAGCGGCACCGATTGCTTTAGGGTTTTCCTGTCACGTTCATTTGCGGAGAAGGACCAGGTAGTTGTTCCAAAAGTGACCTTGATGCGACCCTTTGCAGCGACTTGCACCGTTGCATCTGCCAACGCCCGCGTGCGGTTTAGTATCAGGATTGCCGGTTGGTCCGCGTTCCTTGCGGCAATGGACGCCCAAACTTCGACGCAGGCGGGGATTTCAGCATCGCCAACAAATGCTGTTGTCGAGCATTTTGCATAAGAGCCTTGAAAAGCTTCTGGCCCGATTGGATTGATTTTCGGTGCCCGTTTGGCAGAATAACATAGATTAGAAAGCAACGAACGCGCAGACGCTTCTGATACCAGTTCAGACTTGCCGGGTTTGTAGTTTGTGGCGAACTGGCTGACGAATTTTCTGGTAGTTACGCCGGGCGCGGAACGCTGAAGGTCGCGGATCGCCTCGACGTCAAACCAGAAAGGCGCTGGACGCGCAGCATTAATGACCCGGCCTGCTAATTGCACAGCCGTTCGGGCGAAAGCCGCGTCGGCGGCGATATCGGGGCAAAACACAGTGATTTCGGTTCCGGTATTGTCTGCCGGGCCTAAGCGTTCAACCACAGTGTCGCCCTGTTCATTAAGGTGGATGGCTGACGTTGTTCCCTGCGATGAAACCTGCAACTGACCGCCCAGCACGTAAAGTCCGCCCATGACGGCGCGCAACCCGTTCCCCAATGCCCCGCGTTTGCCCATGCGCCAATGCTTTGTTGAAACCAAAGGGCGCTTAATCGAGAACACTTCGGCCAAGCCCTCAGGGGCAATGCCCGACCCATCGTCCGCAATTTCCACGGTGTCCGCGTCGATGACCCACAGTGTTGCCCCACCGGCATCAGCGGCATTGTCCGCCAGATCCTTCAGGATCATCTTCGGAAAGTTGGCCCGGCTGGTGCCCGCTTTTTCGGCCAAGCCATCCGGGGAAAGAAATCGCGTCCAATCGGGCTGTGTCAGGGTAAGTTCGGTATGCTTCATTATTTGGCCCCCTTGCTGTGAAAAGCTTCTTTGGCGTTGGCTTCGGTATCGAAAATCGCCAATGTCTGCACTGCGCGGCTGTTGGTGAAATTTGCAGAGAAATGGACGGCGCGGCTTGGCCCGTCTAGCGCTTCATCGCCAATGGCACGGCGTAATCTGTAGGTTCGTTTTGGGTGTTGCTCGAACCAGCGTTGGTCATTTTGTTCTGTGGGGGTCATGATATCCCCCTTGCCAACGCTGAACGCTTGGTGGTTCGCCTGCCCAAGAGCACACCGGCCACGCGGATTGTGGATATCGCACAGCGACTGGCGCGGCAGGGGTGATTATTCCATCGCAGGCGGTTCGGATTGTGATCGCGACCAAACCGGTAGATTTCCGCAAGGGCCATGACGGGCTAGCGGCGGTTTCCGAGCGCGAGCTGGGGTTTGATCCGCATTCGGGCATCATCGTTGTGTTTCGGGCCAAACGCGGGGATCGGATCAAGGTGCTGCTTTGGGATGGGTCCGGCTTGGTGATGTCGTATAAACGGCTTGAGCATGGCACCTTCGCCTGGCCCAAAATCCAGGACGGCGTGATGCGGCTATCGAAGGCCCAGTTTGAAGCGTTGTTCGAGGGTCTGGACTGGCGACGGGTCATGGCGCGACGCGCCCGCAAACCGGGTGCGACAGAGTGAATCGGCACGTCATGTCCCCGTGCGTTCCCTGCCAATTTTGGCTATAGAGCGATCATGTTTGCGGGCCCCAAATCCCCTGATCTGACGGCCTTTCCAGAGGAACTGCGTGGCTTGGTTTGCGTGCTTCTGAAGGACAACTCAGCGCTGAGGTCCAGCAACGCGGAGATGGCCGAGCACAACGCCTGCCTGTCCACGCAGAACGCCGAACTTTCGGCGGTGAATGCCCGGCTGGAACATATGGTCAGGGAATTGAACCAGCTGGTCTATGGCAAACGCAGCGAGAAGCTCAGCCCTGATGAGCGGCAGTTGGCGTTTGAGGATCTGGAGATTGCAGTCGCGGAGGCTCAGGCGCAATCCGACGCGGTGGAAATGACCACGCCACGCAAAAAGCGCAAACCGCCGCAACGCAATCTGGGCAATCTGCCTGAGCATCTGGACCGGATCGAAGTCGTGATCGAGCCAAACAGCATCACCTGCCCCTGTGGGTGTGGCCAGATGGTGCGGATCGGCGAGGATCGCACCGAGCGGCTGGATATCGTGCCTGCGACAGCACGGGTGATCGTCACGATCCGACCAAAGTACGCCTGTCGCAAGAAAGAGGGAGGGATTGTTCAGGCACCTGCGCCGGTGCATCTGATTGAGGGCGGCTTGCCCACCGAGGGCACTCTGGCGCATGTGGCCACATCAAAGTATGGCGATCATTGCCCGCTGTTTCGACAATCCCAGATATACGCCCGCTCTGGCCTAGACTTGCACAGATCGACCCTAGCGGGTTGGATCGGCAAGACGTCGTTCCACCTCAGGCCAGTGGTGGATCACATGCTCAAGGAACTGAAGACCTCCGAAAAGCTCTTCATGGACGAGACCCGCTGCCCGGTGCTTGACCCGGGGCGCGGCAAAACCAAAACCGGCTTTCTCTGGGCCATCGCCCGGGATGAGCGTGCCTTCGGTGGCACCGCGCCGCCAGGCGTGGTGTTCTGTTACGCGGACGGACATGGCGGCAAACATGCCGAAGAGTTTCTGGCGGGCTTCAGCGGCACGCTGCAGGTCGATGGCTATCCGGGCTACAATCGCCTGACCAAACCAACACGAAAGGACGGCCCAGTCACACTGGCGTACTGCTGGGCTCATGCCCGCCGCAAGCTCAAGGAGATCCACGACAAGGACGGCTCGCCTATTGCCGCCGAGGGCCTGCGCCAGATTGCTGAGTTCTACAAAATCGAGGCCGGGATCAGGGGGCAATCCGTCGCAGAACGCAAAGCGGCCCGTCAGGAACTGACAAAACCGCTGGTGGATGACTTCGAGAGGTGGCTCAAAACCGCCCGTTCTCGCATCTCCGCCAAATCACGGTTGGGAGAAAAACTCAGCTACATCGCCAACCATTGGGATGGGCTTCAGGTTTTCCTATCCGATGGCACCGTCGAAATGGATAGCAACATCGTTGAGCGATCGATCCGTCCGATTGCTTTGAACAGGAAAAATGCGCTCTTTGCGGGCCATGACGAAGGCGGCCGAAACTGGGGCCGCATCGCATCGCTGATCGAGACCTGCAAGCTCAACAACGTCGAGCCATATGCCTATCTCAAAGCAACCTTACAGGCCATCGCCGCCGGGCATCCTGCCGCCAAAATCGACGAACTCATGCCCTGGAACTTCCAGAAAGCAACGTGACAGCCGACCCAGATACCGCTTAC
>JAAEUI010000558.1 GCA_024227475.1 Paracoccaceae bacterium
CCCCGATGTCATCTTGATGGATCTGGTGATGCCGGTGAAGACCGGCTTCGAGGCGACTCAGGAACTCCGGCAGCGGCCGGAATTCACCGAGTTGGTGATCGTCGCGATCTCGGCCAGCGTGCTTGACGCGGACCGGGAAAAGAGCCTGATGGCCGGATGTAATGCCTTTCTGCCCAAACCGGTACAGACGGATGAGCTGTTAGACGCGCTGGCAAGCCACCTGCCGTTGAACTGGATCTACGCCGAACCGGAGGACGAGGACGCCGCGCCCCTGGTTCCGCCGCCCCTGGAAGAACTGGCGGCGTTGTACGAGTTAGCGCTGTCGGGGCGGGTTCTGGCTCTGCAGGAACACGCACTCCGGTTGGCAGAGATGGACGCGGTCTATCGCCCGTTTTCCGACACCCTGCAAGCACTGCTCAAGGGATTTGAACTCGACACCCTCACGGCCCTTGTCGAACAGTACATGGAGGCGGCACAGGATGAGCGCGAGTGAGGAACATTCCGGCAACCATCTTGCTGCTCAACACAAGGTGATCGTGGTCGTTGACGCCCCCGCGAATCTGGCGCTCGTGGTTGATTATCTGGCGGAGGATGGGTTTCAGGTGGGGAGCATGTGTTGGTGCTGATCAATGACGTCCTGGGTATGTCCAAAATTGAGGCGGGACGAATGACCTTGAAGATCACCGGCTTTGACCTCTGGCACACCCTGAAACATCTCGAAGCGCTGATACGTATCCGTGCCGAACGCAAGGGCGTACAGTTCACGGTTACCCGTGCCTCGAATGTTCCTCAATCCATCAACGCCAGCGAATCCAGACTCCGTCAGACGCTGAACAGTGGTTTTAATGTTTGGACTGTCCGAATGTGGCGCGGAAAATATGCACACATCTTTTTTACTTGACATCACAATGTGATGTATAGTTTTTCATAAATATACTTGCACGGCGTTATCGGCCGAACTGCTCGACAACGTACGAAACAGTACGCTTTACTCGCCGTTCTTCCTCGAGCCTGGTGCAACGAAATTTCTGAAAAACTATAGTTTCATAGGAGATGTCATGCGCGTGTGCTCACCCGTCACAATGAAAATGGCTTCCAAACCTGAAAGGTTTCGGAAAACCTTTCAGGTTTATTTTCAAAGGAGTGATCATGAGCTTACGCTCGCCCGTAACAATGAAAATGGCTTTCAAACCTGAA
>JAAEUI010000559.1 GCA_024227475.1 Paracoccaceae bacterium
CACATCTTGGTTCTTTTCTCAGCGGGGGGAATAGAAAGTTGGTTTCCGCCGGAAACACCACTTCGCTCTGCTAATCAATTTAGATTGGTAAAACCAAAGCAGGTTGTTTGTGCATGGGTTTGGCGAAGACAAATACATGACAAACAGGCCAGGCTTTGGATAGCTGGTGTTGCAAACACCGGCTTCCCTCAAAACAGCAACTAATTGGATTGATAATTAATGGCTAAGGAATTGGGCAAGGAAAACCCATAGAAATTGGCTTTATGGATGTCTGTGAGTAAGCGCTGCGTACGCCCCATGGTTTCGCGTTTCGTCATGATGTGAGATTCTAACCTCCAGCATTTTCAGGAGGATTTGGATGGTTGATGGCAGAGTTGGCGTGGAGGCGCCGTTGCGCAAATCGCCTGTACGGCGTTCAGCAGAGGAGCGGGCGCGGATTGTTGCGGAGAGTTATGAGCCTGGCAAGACGGTTGCCGGAGTTGCGCGTCGTCACGGTATTGTGCCTTCTCAACTTTCGAGTTGGCGCAGTGCGGCACGGGCCAAAGCAACTGAAACGGATCGTGGGTTGCAGTTTGCTGCTGTTTCGATAGTGCCAGAGCCACTGGCAGCTGTTGCTGCGTTAGGTGACAGTATTGAGGTTGTTGTTGGCGCGGTTGTGATCCGTCTGCCCAGGAGTACAACGTCCAGGCGGATTGCAGATATCGCGCAGCGCTTGTCGGGCAGCCAGTGATTTTCCCGTCGCAGGCGATACGGATTGTGATCGCGACCAGGCCGGTAGACTTCCGCAAGGGCCATGATGGCTTGGCAGCGGTGGCCGAGCGGCAACTGGGTCTTGATCCGCATTCGGGAGTGATTGTTGTGTTTCGGGCCAAACGCGGGGATCGCATCAAGGTGCTTTTGTGGGACGGGTCAGGCCTGGTCATGTGCTACAAACGGCTGGAGAGCGGCAAGTTTGCCTGGCCGCGTATTCAAGACGGGGTAATGCGGCTGTCGAAGGCACAGTTTGAGGCTTTGTTTGAAGGACTGGATTGGCGACGGGTTATGGCGCGGCGCGTGCGCAAACCGGGTGCGGCAGAGTGAATCGGGAGGGTATGTTACCGTGCGCTTTGCCGTCGAGGTTGGTAG
>JAAEUI010000560.1 GCA_024227475.1 Paracoccaceae bacterium
AAAATCAGCGGCAAAGCGTTTCAGCTGGTTGATGGATACGGGATCGTCTTCAATGCCCCGTCTGCAATTAACTTCGCATGGATGCGGGCAGACCCGGCCGCAGGCCAGTAGAAAAGGATTGCGTTCCCGGATGGTGTCGACGGCGCCGGTATAGTCTCCCTCGCTGATTTGGGCGATGTATTTGGGAATGTCGATTTCCGCGGGGCAGGTTTGCCGGCAGGGAGCCAGACGATCATCACGCTGGTTGAAATGCAGAATGCGCTGGGAGGCCGTCCTGACTTCCATGACAGCCTTGGGACAGATCTGTTCACAAATGCCGCAGCCGACACATTTTTCCTTGTCCACCACCGGGTATCCCAGGGGACCCATCTTTAAGGCACCAAACTGGCAGGCCCTTACGCAATCGCCGAATCCCAGACAACCGACACTGCAATCCCGCTGACCGCCGAAGAGGGCGACCTGGGCGCGGCAGGTGTTCACACCGGCGTACAGGTATTTATTTTCAGCCCGGTA
>JAAEUI010000561.1 GCA_024227475.1 Paracoccaceae bacterium
CAAACGAAATTGTATATTCCTCGGTTACGGCCGTTACTCGTCCCCCGTCCCCACCTCATCAAGCAACTCAACCAGGGGCTGCAACGAGGCTGCAAACTCACCCTCATCTCCGCTCCCGCCGGTTTCGGTAAAACGACTTTGATTTCGGAATGGGGAATGCAGATTTCGGAATCAACTACTCCGCATTCCGAAATCCGCATTCCGAAATTGTGCTGGCTCTCGTTGGATGAAGAGGACAGCGATCCGGCACGGTTCCTGACATATCTCGTTGCCAGTTTGCAGACAATCCACGCGGACACGGGGAAAGAGATATTGAGCGCATTTCAAACCCCGCAGCCACCACCGCTGAAAACGGCCGTTACCGCCCTGATCAACGAAATTAGCGCTATTCCCAATCACATTATTTTGGTTCTCGATGATTACCATCTAATCAAGGCTGAGGCCATCCACGATGCGCTCGCTTTTTTACTGGAACACCAACCGCCGCAGTTGCACCTGGTGATCACAACCCGTGAAGACCCGCCGATTCCCCTACCTCGCTGGCGTGCGCGCGGCAAATTGACTGAAATTCGTGAGGTCGATCTGCGATTTACCATTGGCGAAACGACATCACTCCTCAACAACATCATGGGGTTAAATTTAACGCCAGAACAGATCGAGATACTTAGCAGTAAAACGGAAGGTTGGATTTCGGGTCTGCAATTGGCGGCGCTTTCTATGCGCGACCAGTCGGATGTGGATCGTTTTGTGCGCTCTTTTGCCGGCAGCAACCGGTTTATCCTGGATTATCTGATTGAAGAGGTGTTCCGGCAGCAGCCCCCCGATGTGCGGGAATTTTTGCTGCAAACGGCCGTTCTGGAACAATTGACCGCCCCGTTGTGTGCTGCCGTTATTGCGGATGGAGAAACGGCCGTTTCCGATGCCCAAGCCATGCTGGAGCGGCTGGAACAGGCCAATCTCTTCATCATTCCCTTAGATGAATCGCGGCAATGGTTTCGTTACCATCACCTTTTTGCCGATTTACTACACCAGCGACTGCGCCTGGAAATGGGAGATACGGCCGTTTTACACCAGCGGGCTGCCGCCTGGCACGCAGCCAACAGCTTTCCCCGTAGAGCCATCAACCATTATCTAGCTGCCGCCGCCTGGGAATCGGCAGCCGCGCTCATCCTGGTGCAAAGCGGCGACCTGCAGAAACGAGGTGAAAACACAACCTTCCTGCGCTGGATGCAGACATTACCCGACACTGTCATACAGTCTAATCCTAATTTGTGCCTCCAATATGCCTGGGCGCTGGCGCTCAGCGGCCATCCAGATGAAGCAGACAACTATCTTGAGTTTGCAGAAGAAGCAATGCGAGATGACCCCGAACATTACGGCACCGTGCTGTCGGTGCAGATACACGTGGCCCGTATCCGGCATGATCTACCTCGAACCATCAGCCTGTCTCACCGTGCCCTTTCTCTGATTCCGACCGCTGCTTACGATCCCCGCAGCGCGCTTTCTCTCAATCTCGGCATTGCCCATTGGCAAAGTGGGCAGATTGTGAAAGCGGAATCAGCACTTTCCGCAGCCCAGGAAATGGCTCAACTGGCACAAAATCATCATGTCAGGCTGCTGGCAATCGGATTCCTGAGCATGGTACAGGCAGCGCAGGGACATCTGCAAAAAGCGGCTAATCTGCTGCATTCAGCGCTTGAGTGGGGTGCAGACTTACCGGCGAGTGGGCTGCCCCATCTGGTGTTGGGCGCACTCTTTTACGAATGGAACCGGTTAGACGAAGCCAGTACACATTTGCAAAAAGCGATTGCCCTGGCTCAACACAGCGGCAACAGCGAACTGGAAAGCAGCGCTTACCGCCATTGGGCACTGCTCAAACAGACAGAGGGCAATCTTGCTGCTGCCTTGACGGCTCTGGCTCAGGCAGAGAGCGCTGCCGGTGACGATGCGCCTGCGCTCACACGCGCCCGCAACAGCGCTACTGCCGTGTTCATTGCCCTGGCTCAGAATAATCTGGAAACGGCTCGGCGCCGGACAGAGCAAATGCAAACGGCCGCTTCCGCTTCCCTTTTCTTTGCGCCGCTTTTCCTGGCTCCGGCTCGCCTGCACCTGGCGCAAGAGAACAAAACGGCCGCTGCTTCCCACCTGGCGGCTGAATTCGACAAGGCCGTCCAGTCAGGCTGGCGTTATGGGCAAATTGAAATCCGCCTGCTGCAAACCCTGGCCGCAACCGATTCAAATGATGCCCTTACCTTACTGGCCGATGCCTTGACATTGGCCCAGCCCGAAGGTTTTACTCGCATTTTCCTAGACAAAGGGAAACGCCTGATTCCCCTGCTACACGTGACCGCCAGCCAAAACGTTACTCCCGATTACGCCCGGAAACTGCTCACCCTATTTGAAGGAACA
>JAAEUI010000562.1 GCA_024227475.1 Paracoccaceae bacterium
CACCGGGCTCAAGGTGGGGCGGCTTGGGGTGGCCTGCAGCTACGGAGCACCGACAGCTGCCTTTGAAGAGGCATTCGAACAGGGTATTAACTATTTTTACTGGGGCTCAATGCGCAAGGAGTCCATGGCCCGGGCCATACGAAATATTATCGGCAGCGGCAAACGAGATGAGTTGGTCATTGTTGTTCAGAGTTACTCTCGTTCGGCAATATTGATGGAGCATTTTTTTAAACAGGCGCTCAAGAAGTTGCAAATCGACAGTGCAGATATCCTGTTACTGGGCTGGCACAATCAGCCGCCATCAAACCGCATCTTAGACCGGGCGCTTGCCTTGCGCGACAAGGGCATGTTTCGGTTTCTGGCCGTATCGGGCCACCAGCGCCCCATGTTCGCACAATTGGCGGACGATTTGCGGTTTAACTTGTTTCATGTGCGTTACAACGCTGCCCACCGGGGTGCCGAAACTGATGTTTTCAACCGGTTGCCTGCCAATGATAGTCCCGGCATCGTGACCTACACGGCAACCC
>JAAEUI010000563.1 GCA_024227475.1 Paracoccaceae bacterium
ACTAAACCCACGCGTCTCGCCCATTCGCCACTCCCGGCTTCTTTTGAGCTTTAAATACTTCCGCCGGAGGCATCCAACGCCTCAGCACGTACCTCACATTGTTGAATTCACCGCGCCACCATCCAGTAAGATATTCTGCCCGACGATGAACCCGGCGTGCTGAGAACACAAAAACGCACACGTGGCACCAAATTCCTGGGGTGTTCCATAGCGCCGCGCCGGGATCATGGCACAGCGCTGCGCCTTGGCCTCTTCCAGCGAAATACCCTGCGCTTTAGCAACACCGCCATCCAGCGAAACTGCCCGGTCAGTTGCATGGATGCCGGGCTGCAAATTGTTGATCGTCACACCGTTTTCCGCCACCTGCCGCGAGGTTCCGGCGACATAGCCGGTCAGCCCGGCGCGGGCGGAATTGGAAAGGCCCAGAACAGCGATCGGCGCTTTCACCGATTGCGATGTAATGTTCACCACCCGGCCCCAGCCCCGCTCCATCATCGAAGGCATCACTGCTTTCATCAGCGCGATCGGGGTCAGCATATTGGCATCCAGCGCCTTGATGAAATCTTCCCGGTCCCAGTCGGTCCACATGCCCGGTGGCGGTCCGCCCGCATTGTTCACCAGAATATCCGGTGATCCGGCAGCCGCCAGCACCTGCGCCTGCCCGTTCTGGGTGGTGATATCGCAAGCCACCGGAGTCACCGAAACCCCAAGTTCGCGCAACCGCGCGGCAGCATCCTCCAGCGGCCCTTCGGTGCGGGCGTTCAAAATCAGATCAACCCCGGCCTCAGCCAGCGCCTCGGCACAGCCAAACCCCAAGCCCTTTGATCCTGCACAGACAATCGCTTTCTTTCCCCTGATGCCCAAATCCATTCGCCATGCTCCTTTTTCGATTGTTGCCAACACTCAGACCTGCAAGACTTGCGCGAGTCAACCAACAGTCCGCCGCCATGATCACAGAAACTTCACCAGACAGTATCAAGTCCCTGATCCCCGGCCTCGCCGCCCACCCCAGCGTAACCCTGTTTGAAACAGCCACCGACCTGCACGCCCTGCCACGCCTCAGTGAAAAACTGGGAATCAACCTTTGGGTCAAACGCGACGATGGCCTGCCGCTTGGCATGGGCGGCAACAAGGTCCGCCAGTTGGAATACTACCTCGGCCCGGCCCAGGAACAGGGTGCCGATACCGTGCTGATCACCGGCGCGATCCAGTCCAATTTTGTCCGTCTGTGCGCCGCTGCCGCCCGCAAACTCGGCTGGCATCCGGTGGTCCAGCTGGAACACCGCGTGCCCAATGACGATCCATTGTACAACACATCCGGAAATGTCCTTTTGAACCAGATGTTTGGCGCCGAAATCCACCACTTCGCCGAAGGCGAAGACGAGGCCGCGGCAGACGCCAATCTCGACCGTCTGGCCGACATACACCGGCAGCAGGGTCGCAACCCTTACGTCATCCATCTTGGCATCGACCACCCGCCGTTTGGCGGGCTAGGGTACGCCCGGGCCGCTGCCGAAACTTTCGCCCAATGCGACGCGGCGGGCCTGACCCCGGATCACATCGCAGTTCCCTCCGGCAGCGGCCTCACCCATGGCGGCTTTCTCTCAGGCTGCCGCGCCCTTGGCTGGACACCCGAAATTCACGGCATCTGCGTGCGCCGCGATGCACAGCAGCAAACCGCCCGCATCATCCGCCGCACCGGCGAAATCGACACCCTGCTCAGTCTAAGCCAGATAACAGCCCCGCAGGACATCCACATCTCCGACACCGTGTTGCCCCCCGGATACGGCCAGATGAACCCGATGGTGGCCGAGGCTTTGCAGATGGCAGCCCATACCGAAGGCCTGCTGCTTGATCCGGTCTATTCCGGGCGCGCCTTCGCCGGGCTGATCGACCTGATCCGCACCGGCGTAATCGCACGGGGCGAGACCGTCATCTTCCTGCACACCGGCGGGCTGCCAGCGCTGTTTGGCTATCAGAATTCGCTGGAATTCGAACCGGGCTGATCCACAGTATCAGTGCCACCTACACCTCCCGGAAGCGCTTCTGTTAAGGCAACGGCCCTTTCGCCAGGACCCAATCCATCAAAGCCGTCCGCGCATCCGGCCCGAAATGCCCCTCGGCTGGGCCGTCAAACAGCCCCTCGGCCACCAGCGCCGCCTCAACCTGCGCCCAAACCCTCTGCGGCACGGCCCGCTGCAGTGCCAGTATCTTGTTTCCTTCAGCCGCCGCTGGCCCAGCCCGGAACCCGTCCATGAAGGCGCTGACAAGCTCGGCGTCCGAAGGCCCCCCGATCCGGGCGCGGGAAAACAGCCCGCCAAGGGTCATCGGGATGACAATAGGCCCGACCTCATTGCCATATGCCGCAATCGCCTCGGTCACCCCTTCGCGCACCGTCACCGGCGGGCCAAATTTATACTCCCAGATCAGATCGAGTTTCGCCTCCACCGATCCGTGCGCCACTGCTTCGCGCAGCCACGCAATGTATTTCGCCCGGTCCTTGGGCGCACCCAGCCCTTCGTCATAGGCTTTGGCCACCTGGACAATTGCCTCCACATCGCCAAGCTTGGCCGCCTCCAGAAATGTCAGGCTGGCGACACGATCATCACGCGGATAGATATGCCCGGCCCGCAGCAAATGCCCTTTGAGCGTCAGGGCTTGCGGCACCTGCTGCTCTATCATCCGGCCCAGCGTCACCTTCACCTGTTTGGTTAACACTTCCGGCGTATCACTGAGCCGCGCAAACCGGGCGTTGATCTTGGCATTCCAGACCTCGATGCGCACATCCGAGGCCTTGTGCCGCCCCACCAGATCAAACACATAGCCGTCGTCGCGGAAATGGTCGCGCTTGCGATCCAGTAGTTGCAGCAGGTTCCACGCCGCCTCCGGCTCGCCCACCTGCTCGTCTTCTTTCAGGCGAAAAAACAGCCCCGCCGCATTCTTTGGGCTGGCGCGAAAGACCACCAGCAACTGCGCTATGGCTTGTCTAACACCGAATTCCTTCTCGCCGTGCCGCGCCAACAGCCCGATGGCCACCCGCGGTTTGCGCAACAAATGCCCGCCTTTCAGATGTTCGCGCCCAAGTTCGGCAGCCGCAAGGGTATCCCCGGCCTGCTCCGCCTGGCGCAGCAGATCAAGCCCGCGCGCCACATCCGCCTCCCCGCCGGTGCCGTCAATCAGCATCCGAGCCAGGGGCGCATTCGCGGCTGGATTGTCGGCAGAAACGGCGGCTTCAAGCAGCGCCCGCGCGCCCACCGCATCACCGCTGCGCTGCATCTGGCGCGCCTTTGGGCGCACCGCAATCTCAATACCCCCCGCAAGCGCCTCCTCGATCAGCTCCAGCCCGCGCTGCCGCTCCTCATCCGTGCGATCCTTGGCCAACAACAGCGCATCGCCCAGCAGATAGGCCGCCCCCGGTTTCTGATCTGTAGTCCGGGCATAGGCCGCCTCCAGCCAGGGCACCGCCCCGCGTGCGTCCCGCCGAACCGACTGCCCCTGCAACAGCGCCAGCCCCAGCTGCGCCACCGCCTTGTCGTGCCCCTGCTCCGCCGCCGCGCGCAAACCCGCCTCCGCCTCACTGCGCGAGATCAGCTGCTCCGTGGCCACCCCCGGCCCGGCGCCATCGCGGGGAAACTGCCGGTAGGCGACATAAAGCAGATACTGCGCCTCTGCATCTTCTTTGGCCGCCAGCTTGCGCAGCTCCGGGATGTCATCAAGCGAGGCTTCGGCCACAAACAGACCTTTGAGCGAGCCAAGCGCGGCAACACTCGATGGTGCTGCCCCGGCCATCAAAACGGCACAGATAACCGCTGCAAAAACCCAGATCCTGCGCATGTTCAAAACGCCTCCGAAAAAAATTCGCTCAGAAAATCAGTCACATTGATTGCGCCCAGATGAAATCCACACCGGCACAGCCTCAAGCTTACGCCCCGGTGCAAAACCCGTCAACGCGGGGGCTCGACACGCCGCAGCCGCCCATCCCGCAGAACGATTGAAACCCAGCGCCGGAGCGCTCAGCTTAAGGCCATAGATCAATGGGATAACACGCGAAGAAATGGCAAACCCCCAACACATCAAATGGCTGCTGGAAGGCGTCGAGGCGTGGAACACGCGGCGGGGACAGGATGATTTTATGCCGGATTTTGAGGGGGTGGATATTCACGGGGCGTTTGAGGCGGTGGGGAAGCTACAGGAAAACGGACGCTTTGACTTGTCAGAAGCAGACCTCGGGGGGCCCGGCCTCACGGGGACGAATGTTCAAACCGTATACCCGGGGTTGGGTATAAACAATAAAAGCACCCCCGGGTATACGGGCCTTCGCACTGCAAGAGATATTATGCAAGACCAGCTCAACTCTATGCGTGGCGACAGCGGCACCCTGATCCCGGACGACCTGACCCGCCTGGAGCACTGGCCGGAACTGGAAAACAAACAGCCCAATCCGCAAGAAGAAACGGGGGCAATACCGGCTGCGCAAACCACAGAAACCACTTCGACAACCAAGCCTCCTTCGCCCTCAATAGCGCTCTCAGCCCAAATCAACCTCATCCTCAAAACAGCCCCGCTCGCTGCCCAAACCGCGGACAGCGTTGCCATCCAGATCGAAACAGCGGTTCAGGAATTCCGCAGTGATTTCACCGGCAACGACCTCCCTGACGAAGTCATCCTGTTCGAAAACCTCGCCCACACCCTGCGCCTGTTGCCCGCCACCTTGTCTCCCGAAACATCAGACGACGACAAAATCGCCCAACTGACAGCACGCGTCGCCGAACTTGAAGAAGAACTGGCAAAACTGAAAGAAACCGCCGACACCTCCAAAGGCGATCTCGCCCTTGCTCGCGAGGAATTCGCCAAGAAATTCGGCGGCACGTTGGGCGTCGCTTCAGCTACGGGCATCGCAGCCGGGCTGGCCTATCTCATCGGCCCCGGGCGGCGCAGACGCACTTTCCGCCCTTTCCGATTTCCTCGGCCTTGGCACGGCACCTGCTGCGCCTCCCCAAACCCTGCCGCCGACCACCACGCTCTAACCCCACATTGCCCCCCACACCCATTCCTGCTACCCATCACCAATGATCCGCATACCGGACCCTTCCGCCCTCACCACAACCCTCAAAACCCTCGCCGTCGGCGGCGCTGGTGCGGCTCTGGGCTATGTCCTCAACTTCCCCCTGTGGGTGCTCACCGGCCCGGCCATCGCCGTCGCGCTTCTGGGGCTGACCGGCCAGCGCTTTACCATCCCCAACCAACTGCGCGATCCGGTCTTTGTGCTGCTTGGCATCGCCATCGGCTCTGGCTTCACGCCCGAGGCCACCGCCTCGCTCTTGCGCTGGCCGCTGGCCTTTGGCGCGCTTGCGATCACCGTGGTCATCATCCTTGCCACCAGCCGCCATCTGCTCGCCGGCCACTTCAATTTTGACGCCAAAAGCGCGGTGATCGCCGCCTCTCCGGGCCATCTGACCTTCGTTTTGAGCTATGCAGCGGAACACAACCTCAACCTGGTGAACGTCTCGCTGGTTCAGTCCATCCGCCTGCTGGTGCTGACCATCTGCGTGCCGCTGGTCGCCAGCGCATTCGGCTATGACACGAGGCCCGATTTTACCGGCCCAAGCCAAATCATCCCGCCACTGCAGACCGCACTGCTGTTCGTTATCGCCACCCTCCTTGGCCTTGTCTTCAAACGCCTGAACATCCCTGCCGCCCTGCTGATCGCCGGCATGGTGGTTTCTGCAGTAACGCAAGGCACCGGCCTCACACCGGGGCGGTTGTCGCCGTTTATCATCCTGCCGGGTTTCGTGCTGCTTGGTGCCCTCATCGGCACCCGGTTTTCGGGCGTCACGCTGGCCCAGTTGCGCGGCGCATTGGCCGCCGGGCTCAGCACCACCGCGATTGCAATCGGTGCCGCGACGCTGGCCGCCTGGCCGGTGGCACTGTGGCTTGGCGTGCCGATCCCCCATATCATCGTTGCCTTTGCGCCGGGCGGCTTGGAAACCATGGTCGCCATGGGCGCGATTCTGGGGGCCAATCCGGGGCTGGTGGCCGCCTGCCATATGGGGCGGCTGCTATTCCTGACCTTTCTGATCCCGCTGTTTTTGCGGCGTTACGGGGGTTGATACTCAGCCGAAAACTCTGCCAGCCATTCCCGCGCTTTCGGCCCTGTCGTTGATCGGAAGCCCCAAATACCCTAATCTCACTGCGGATCGCCTTTAAAACCGCCCTTTGTGGCACTGGAGTGGGGCAAAATATGATTTACAACATTTACCTTGTAAACCGCGCCCGTGACTCAAGGCTCACGCGGTGGAGCGAAGGCAAACGAAATCTGGTTGTCCAGAGCCTGAATACCTATTACGCCCAAATCCTCGCCTCTCCTGACCTTCCTGCGGGGTGTCCTTTTCAAACCGCAAGCGCAAGCTTTTCTCCGGGCTCAATGCGGCAGGACGAGGTCGCCGTGTTTTTTGTGAACCAACGCGCCGAAAGCATCATTGCCAACCACGGTGGCGCCGCAACCATGGAAAGCGGCGGCGCCTGCTTCAAAAGCCCGCGTGGGATGATGGCCGAGGTCTATGTCGATCAAACCTCTTCGATGACGGGTTTGATGGTTGCCGCGCTGGTGATGCACGAGCTTCTGCACTACAAGCTGGAGGCTGATCCCAGCGATCAGGCAATCGCAAACGTTCACGACATAGCCGGGGCCGGCTTGCACCAGGGAACCTTTTCAAGCACCGTTCTGACGCAACAGGCACGCGATCTCATGGCGCAGCGGCTGATGCACCAGAATATCCCCTACACCAACCCGGAATACGGCCTCAGCCCCCCACACTAGGCCAGCGGATGAAGTTTGACACCGGGTAACGGTCGCCCGGCTGTCGGATGTCTTGAGGCGAATTCCCGTTTTTACCCGTTCCTTTGTCATCGTACTCCTGGTTTGGTTCCGCGCCCTGTCCAAACCAATTGACTCAAGCACCCCTTCGCCCCCACACTCGCCCCCATGCTTGATACACCCCCCCTTGTCTCCTTCGAAAACCTCCGGGTCGAATTTCAGACCAACGCCGGCGCTGTTATCGGGGTCGAGGACGTCTCCTTTCACATCGACCCCGGCGAAACCGTCTGCGTTGTGGGCGAAAGCGGTTCTGGTAAGTCCGTCTCCTCGCTGTCGCTGATGCGGCTTGTCGAATTCGGTGGCGGAGAAATCGCCGGTGGCAAGCTGAATTTTCGCCACACTGACGGCAAGGTCACAGACCTTGCCCACGCCGAAGATGATCTGATGCGCACCATTCGGGGCAATCAGATCGGCATGATTTTTCAGGAGCCGATGACCTCGCTCAACCCGGTGTTCACCGTCGGCCGTCAGTTGACCGAAGGCCTGCGCGTCCACAAAGGCATGAACAAGGCCAAAGCGGAAGAACGCGCCATAGAATTGCTCAGGATCGTCCGCATCCCGGAGCCGGAACGCCGGTTGAAACAATACCCTCACGAACTGTCCGGCGGTATGCGCCAGCGGGTGATGATCGCCATGGCGCTGGCCTGCGAGCCGCGCCTGCTGATCGCAGATGAGCCGACAACCGCGCTTGACGTCACCATTCAGGCCGAGATCCTCGCCTTGATTAACAGGTTAAAGAATGAAACCGGCACCGCCGTGCTGTTCATCACCCACGACATGGCAGTGGTGGCGCAGATGGCCGACCGGGTGGTGGTCATGTACCGGGGCAATCTGGTCGAGGAAGGCCCGGTCGAACAGATTTTCGAAAACCCGCAACAGGATTACACCCGCGCCCTTCTCGCAGCCGTTCCCAAACTTGGCGAAATGCGCGGCAAGGCGGCACCCGAACCCATGTCCATCATGGGCGAGGACAACAGTGAACCGGCCAAACCGGTCTTTGCCGGAACCGAAACCCTGCTTGAGGTCAAAAACCTGACCACCCGCTATCCGGTCAAGGGCGGCTTTCTGCGCCACACAGTCGCCAATGTCCACGCCGTCGAAGGCATCTCCTTCACCCTGTGCCGCGGTGAAACCGTTTCCCTTGTCGGCGAAAGCGGCTGTGGCAAATCCAGCGCCGGACGTTCGGTCCTTCGGCTGGAGGAACCGATGTCTGGGCAGGTTCTGCTGGAAGGCAGGGACATCCTGAAGCTGTCACAATCCGATCTGCACGAAGCCCGCCGCGATATGCAGATGATTTTTCAGGATCCCTATGCCTCGCTTAACCCGACCCGCAAGGTGGTCGATCAGGTCATTGAACCGCTGATAAACTACAATAT
Source organism: Paracoccaceae bacterium (assembly GCA_024227475.1). GTDB lineage: Bacteria > Pseudomonadota > Alphaproteobacteria > Rhodobacterales > Rhodobacteraceae > Amylibacter. The sequence goes on from JAAEUI010000563.1 coordinate 8,254, forward strand.
CTGCCCGGCCAGTGAAATGCGCGCGCGCGCCGCTGGTCTATTTGAACGCTGCGGCCTGCCAAACAGCTTCTTGGATCGCTATCCGCATGAATTCTCCGGCGGTCAGCGCCAGCGTGTCGCCATCGCCCGCGCCCTGGCCCTCAACCCCAAACTGATCGTCGCGGACGAGGCGGTTTCGGCTTTGGACGTCTCGGTTCAGGCCCAGGTTCTGAACCTGCTTCTGGAACTGCAGGCGGACCTTGGCATTTCCTTCCTGTTCATCAGCCACGATATGGCCGTGGTCGAGCGTATCTCGCATCAGGTCGCGGTGATGTATCTCGGGCGGATCGTCGAACTTGGCCCCCGGGCGGCGATCTTCGAAGACCCGCAGCATGATTACACCCAGACCCTGCTCTCTGCCGTTCCGCGCCCTGACCCGCGCAACCGGCAGATCGACCGGGAACTGAATTTCAAACCGATCCCCAGCCCGATTTTCCCGGTAGGTCACGACCCGGCACCTTCAAAATACACTGAAGTCAGCACCGGACACTGGGTTCTGCAATCTGAGTGATTTCTTCGCCTTAGGTCACACTGAAACGGATTAAATAATGGCGTCGCGATGTGCTTTTGGTTACCAGCCCGGAAAACAGCGAGGCGCAGGTCTAAGATACCAGCTACCCAAATTAACCAAATACATGCTCAAACCCGCGCCTCCCTTTCACCCAAAGATAAAAGGTAAGCCAGACTCCCTTATCAGGGGTCTTTCCTCAAACAGTTTTTCGTGAAATACATTGTGGTTACGTGAATTACAGCAGTCTGGACGCATGCAAACGATTCTATACGACTTGAAGGTGAGGCTCCTCTCACCAGTCTCAATTATAAGTTGGATAATCGGCTCTGTTGTTTGTTCCCTGACCGGCCCGTTCAGCACTTATGAGGTCGACAGTTTCGGATTCCGCGTGGTTTTCTGGACCAGCATTCTCTTTGTTTCGATGGTCCTGGGAAACGCAGTTATTGTGTTTCTTCTGCACTATCGGCCCAAATGGCAGTTCCATCAGTATCTGATCGTTGCGGTGGGCTCCTTTTCCACAATTTACGGGGCCTTTGTCTGGATCGCAATCAACCAGATCTATGAAGCCGGTGACCTTCCCCATCCGGCTGTTTTATTTGCGGTAATCGCATTTGTGGCCACAGCAATTTTCGCTATTGTCTATCTGGTGTCGCCTGATCAGATGAAAGCAAAACACCCGCAAGCGGAAACACCCCCCCAGCATCAGGAACCGGACCCGGAACCAATGCTGACAAACGGGAACTCTTTCATGCACCGCCTTAGTCCTGGCGCCGGGAAACGCCTGATCCGCCTGGCCATGCGCGACCATTATGTCGAGGCCTACACCGAACGCGGCCAGCAAACGCTGCACATGCGGTTTTCCGATGCGATCAAGGAGCTGAACGGAGTCAACGGCGGCCAGATTCACCGCTCGCACTGGGTGAATTACGATGAAATCAAAGGCGTGGTCAAAAACACCGGTAAAACCGGGTTTGAGATGTCGGATGGTTTTGTCGCCCCGATATCCAGATCGCGCAAACCCGGCCTGAAACAGCGCGGGTTGCTCTAAAGCCGTCGCGCTTTAACCGCAATACACCCGAACAATCCGCCCATCCTCGCCAATCGCGATGTTCAGCCGGTTCGGCAGATAATCCATGGTGATCGCCATGCCCGGCTTGATAACTCGCACCCGCTTGGCAAACCGCCGACCGTCCAGAACATCCGACGACTCACCAACAAGCCATTGTAAGCCAGCAGCGCCGCAGTCGTCAGCAATCGGGGTGGGTTCGGACAAAACCGGGTCCTCTGGAATGGGCATGCAGGCGGTCAGGAAAATGGCGCCCGCCAGACCCGTGGTATAAATCTTTACTTGCGCCAGCATAGCTGTCTCCTTCTGCCGCTTACACATAAGCAACGGCTCCGGGTTTTCAAGCAACGCAATTCGAACGCCACACCAAAACCGCGCCTGCCCTTTCTCAGCATTTGTCTTTCCCCACCCGACGCAGGCCCCCACGATCCACTCGCCCATAAGCGGCGGAGCCGCAGGGTCTCAGGGAAAACCGTAACCCCGTAGGGCCATCAGAGCTCGGAACAGAGGTTTTTCGGGCGGTTAGCCTGACTTCTATCCGGATCACTTGCTCAACAAATCAACCAGTTTCTTCGGCACCTACCCCTCAACCGGCCTACGCCCCTGTTTGATAATCCCGCTCAGAACCTCTGGCAGCAACGGCCCTGCCTCCGGTTCCTCGTAATGCAAATAGATCTTCCCCGCCCTCAGCGCCAGCCAGTAAATCCGCAGCACCTGATTGATCCGTGCCTGATACCCCGGACCCAGCTTGCGAAACCAAGCCAGCAGGTCAGAATCTAGCCGCAGGGTTACCTTGGTTCTTTTTGGCACAACCGGGTCAGTTTCGTTCAAATCGTGCCAATCGAACGGAAGGCTGTTTTCCACCCATTTCTCCTTCATGTACTCCTGAAACTCCTCCAACTCGTTAAACAAGCAAGCCATCGCTTCTGACTCGGTTTTATTGCGAAACGCATAGTCACCCTTTTGAATGCCATTGCTGTAATATTCTTCTTTTTTCCGCGCCATGAAATTCCCAATCAAAATCGTTATCAATTCACCTCAAAATAGCTGAATTTGGTTAACATCCCGTATGGCCTCCACTGCCATACGCATTCCATACGGATTCCATACGCTTTCCATACCTCCCTTTCTTGCCCTCCTGGCATTCGTAAACTATACGCACGCTCATGTTAGATCGCGCCTCAAATCAGCCCGTCCTGCCCCCGGAAATCGACCGGCGGCGGACTTTTGCCATCATCTCGCATCCGGATGCGGGCAAGACCACGCTGACCGAGAAGTTTCTGCTTTACGGCGGCGCCATTCAGATGGCCGGTCAGGTACGGGCCAAAGGTGAGGCACGGCGCACCCGCTCAGACTTCATGCAGATGGAAAAGGACCGCGGCATTTCCGTTTCCGCCTCGGCAATGTCGTTTGAATTCAAGAACTTCTGGTTCAATCTGGTGGATACTCCGGGCCACTCCGATTTCTCTGAGGACACCTATCGCACCCTCACCGCTGTGGACGCCGCCATCATGGTGATCGACGGCGCCAAAGGCGTGGAGAGCCAGACACAAAAGCTGTTCGAGGTCTGCCGCCTGCGCGACATGCCAATCCTGACCTTCTGTAACAAGATGGACCGCGAAAGCCGCGACACCTTTGATATCATAGACGAAATTCAGGAAAACCTGGCCATCGACGTGACCCCGGCCAGCTGGCCCATCGGCGTCGGGCGTGAGTTTCTCGGCTGCTATGATCTGTTAAATGACCGGCTCGAACTGATGGACCGGGCAGACCGTAATGTTATTGCTGATTCCATTGAAATCAAAGGCTTGGACGATCCCAAACTGGCCGAGCACGTCCCCGCCGACTTGTTGGAGAAATTCCTCGAGGAGGTCGAAATGGCCCGCGAGCTGCTGCCCGCAATGGACCATCAGGCCTTTCTTGACGGCACGCTCACGCCGATCTGGTTCGGCTCAGCCATCAACTCTTTCGGGGTGCAGGAACTGATGGAGGGCATCGGCACATACGGCCCCAAACCACAAATCCGCCCCGCCGTTGAACGTCAGATTTCCCCTGATGAATCAAAGGTTTCCGGTTTCGTCTTCAAGGTCCAGGCCAACATGGACCCCAAACACCGCGACCGTATCGCCTTTGTCCGGCTCTGCTCCGGCCACTTCAAACGTGGCATGAAACTGACCCATGTGCGCAGCAAAAAAGTGATGGCAATTGCCAGCCCGATGCTGTTCCTAGCATCCGACCGCGAATTGGCGGAACGGGCCTGGGCCGGCGACATCATCGGCATCCCCAACCACGGCCAATTGCGCATCGGTGACGCCCTTACCGAAGGGGAATCCCTGCATTTTTCCGGCATCCCATCCTTCGCGCCGGAACTGCTTCAATCCGTGCGCGCCACCGACCCGATGAAAGCCAAACATCTGGACAAGGCGTTAAACCAGTTTGCCGAAGAAGGTGCCGCAAAACTGTTCAAACCGATGATCGGCGCAGGCTGGATTATCGGAGTCGTCGGTGCGCTGCAATTTGAGGTGCTGGCCAGCCGCATCGAGCTTGAATACGGTATCCCCGTGCGCTTTGAAGCCACCCAGTTTACCTCTGCCCGCTGGCTTACCGGCCCCAGTGACAAAGTGGATGCCTTCACGGCTGCCAACAAAGGCCACATGGCCGCCGACCACGATGGCGCTCCCGTTTATATGACACGATTACAATGGGATATCGACCGGGTGGAACGAGATTTCCCGGAATTGAAGCTGAGTGCGACGAAGGAGGTCTCGGGGGGTTAGATGCCCGGACTCAAACCGGGCGTAAGAATCCCGAGTGTACAAAGCCAACAAAACCGAGCCGCGTGCGCACCTGCCACCATTCGCCAAAAACGCCTATCCGCTCAACCACTGTGCGTTCAGGCAATGAACCTACCTTTTCGCCACCTGGGCTTCGCCGGAAATTGAGCCGTGAAGGCGACACGTCAACCACACGAAAACGAGGCAGTTTGGTGTCGTTGGGTATGAAATCCTCATCGTCACCGCCGGTTCCAGCGGGAGCAGCCCCGCCGCCAGTCAGAGTTGCTACCTGCGCTCGCATCTGGTCGCCAACTCCGCGAGGACCCTGAAACCGGTCGTCAAAAGCTAGCCGTACGATATCCCATTTGTTATTTTGCGCGATGTTCAGGTTTGGTTCGACTTCGGCATGACTCAGAATGGTCGTAGGAGTAACCAAAATGTCGTAACGGTCCGCTAATTGGGCCAGCACCGCTAAACCCTGCTTCCATTGGGGTTCCGTCATCGGTGACGGCCCCGGGTTAAAGGGGCGTTCTCTGGCCTGCCGCATACAGCAAAGTGACACTCCAATCGCGCCGGTATTGGCGTTCTTGGTGTGGCTGGCGCGGGGGCCGCTGGCGCCCGGCGCGTTGGCAGCAATTGAGTGAATGCCGCGTACCAGTTTGCCATCGGCTTCTACCAGTATGTGATAAGATTTAATGTCAGTGGAGTTTGCTTTGTGGCCTCCGGCCGTCCAGTGCAGGTGAATGCGCGACATATCTGCGTTTGGCATCCAAGAATTAGGAATTGAATTTGGCATAGCCTAATCTCCTCAAAGTAGATCAATCGAATAACACTACCCTACCCGAATTGGGCTATCTTTCAAACTTCGGCTGATTCTTTTCGGATGCGCTTGGTAAACTCTGAAACGCAGGGTTTGTGCAAAGCGCGGTTCAGCCGCAGGTCGAACCTGGCAGCTTTACCCAACTTGTCATAGATTGGGGTAAAACAGCACATACTAATTCTTTAACGCAACAAGTTCTTTCTGGGTGAATTGCTTCGAAGGTGTAAGAACAATTCCACTTGCTCAAGCACCCATCCGACGGTTTTGTCGCCAATCGGGAAACAATGCACAGAATCCCGCCGGATCGTTGGCCAACAGCCCAGCCAGCGTTGACATCCGCTCAAAACCCTATATGACGCGTTTCCAGATGACAGATGCCAATCCGGGCATCCCGCCGCAGTGAAATTGCGGCACCTTGTAACGCCGTAACTCACAGGCCCATATGACAAAATTCACCGATCTGGAACTGGACCCCAAGGTCCTGAAAGCCATCGAAGAAGCCGGGTACGAAACCCCAACCCCCATCCAAGCAGCTGCTATTCCCCACGCCCTTCAGGGCCGCGATGTCCTTGGTATCGCCCAGACCGGCACCGGGAAAACCGCCGGGTTCGTGCTGCCGATGATCACAGCGCTGGCCAAGGGCCGCGCCCGTGCGCGTATGCCACGCAGCCTGATACTGTGCCCGACCCGCGAACTGGCAGCACAGGTTGCCGAGAACTTCGAAATCTACGGCAAACACCACAAACTGGCCATGGCGCTTCTGATCGGAGGGGTCAGCTTCAAGGATCAGGACCGGTTGATCGACCGCGGCGTGGACGTGCTTATCGCCACACCGGGCCGATTGCTGGATCATTTTGAGCGCGGCAAGCTGCTGCTGACCGGCGTGCAGATTATGGTGGTGGACGAGGCCGACCGGATGCTTGACATGGGGTTCATCCCCGATATCGAACGCATTTTCAAACTTACACCCTTCACCCGCCAGACCCTGTTTTTCTCTGCCACCATGGCACCCGAGATCACCCGGATCACCCAGGAATTCCTGCAAAATCCGGAACGAGTTGAGGTTGCCCGACAGGCCACCACCGGGGAAAACATTAAGCAGTTCGTCTGCGCCTTCAAAGCTTCGCACCGGTCCCACGAGGCCAAGGAAAAACGCGCCGTTCTGCGTGAAATCCTCAAGGCCGAGGGCGAAACCATCACCAATGGCATCATCTTCTGCAACCGCAAAACGGATGTGGATATCGTGATGAAATCGCTGAAAAAACACGGTTTTAATGCGGCAGCGATTCACGGTGATCTGGACCAGAGCGTGCGCACAGCCACTCTGTCGGGTTTCCGTGACGGCACGATTTTACTGCTGGTCGCCTCGGATGTGGCTGCCCGTGGCCTCGACATCCCAAATACCAGTCATGTTTTTAACTACGACGTACCGATCCACTCCGAAGACTACGTCCACCGCATCGGGCGCACCGGCCGCGCTGGCCGCGACGGCAAGGCGATCACGCTCTGCCTGCCGTTTGAGGAGAAATATCTTACCAAGATCGAAGATCTGGTGAAGAAAAAAATTGACCGGATGGAAGCCCCGAAGATTGAGGGTGACCGGCGCAGCGAAAAGCCGCGAAAGACTTCGGAGAAGATCGAAAAACCAGTTGAAGAAGCCCCCGCAAAAAAGGCAGAAGCCCCGGTAAAAAGGGACAACTCGCGTTCCCGTTCGATCAAATCTGGCGAGCGACGGGAGGGTGGAAACAAGGTGGTCGGAATGGGCGACCACGTCCCTGCCTTTATCCTGCGCGAATTCCGGATTGCCAAAACCACCAAAACCGAAACCGCAAAAAAACCGGTAGAGGCCGGGGTTTCAGAAACAAACAACGACGCGGCCTGAGCCGGTTCCGCTCAGTTGAAGGCCTTTTGAAAGGTTATGTAGTTTTCCAGGAAAACATGTTCGACTCCGACCTATTCGGTGAGGACGTTGTTCGTGAGCGTTTTGCGTTTGTCTTGAATCACAGGGTGAACGCGAAGTATTCTACCCATCCACCAGCCGGTTGATCAGCACTTTGCAAACCGGCTTCTTGCCCACCAGATCCCGGCAGGTCCGCGACACGGCTTTGGCCACCAGGCTTTCGACCTCTTCGTCGTTGGAAAGGCGGTTTTTCTTGGCTCCCAGAAGTTCCTTATCCACAGCCGTTTCCACCGCTTCCTGAAGCCCTGTCTGCATCGCAGAGGTATCCGGCAGCCCCATGATCTCGGCCCAGCTTTCGCCCAGTAACCGGTTGTCCTCCAGCAGCACGCTCACTACCACAGCCCCGCGCGTTGCCATGCGAATCCGTTCAAGCACAACTCCGTCAAAGGCCCCGATCAGCCGCGATCCATCGAGGTAAATCCGCCCGGTTTCGATGTTATCCACCACCTCCGGCGCATCCCCGCTCAGGTCCAGCATAGTGCCGTTGGGGGCAATTGCCGCCGCGATCTGCTTGCTTTCCGCCAGTTCCGCATGCGCCCGCAAGTGCCGGTGTTCGCCATGCATTGGGATCAGTATTTTCGGCCGCATCAACGCATGAATTTCCTCCAGGTCAGGCCGGTTAGCGTGGCCCGAGACGTGATAATTGCCAGCGGTTTCATCGACCACATGAACACCCATCTCACTGAAACTGTTCATGATATTGCCGACCGAAACTTCGTTTCCCGGAATTGTTTTGGACGAAAACAAAAACGTGTCGCCCTCGCGCATTTCCATACCGCGATATTTGCCCCTCGCCAGTTGGGCCGAGGCCGCCCGCCCCTCGCCTTGCGATCCCGTCACCAGAAGCATCAGGTTTTCGCGCGGAATATCCTGTGCGTCTTCCAGTTCGACTGTTGGCGGGAAATTGTCGAGAACTTTCGCAAAATTGGCATAGCCCAGCATTCGCTGCATGGCGCGGCCCAGCACTACAACCGACCTGCCGGCATCCACCCCAGCCTGCGCCAATGTCCTCAGCCTCGCAACGTTGGAGGCAAAGGTGGTTGCCACCATCATGCCCGAAGCATCTTTGACCAGCGCGGTAATATCCGCCTTCAGGGTTGCCTCTGACCGGCCCGGCAGCGGCGAAAACACGTTGGTGCTGTCACACATCAGCGCATGAACACCGCCTTTGGCGATTTCTCGCAACATCGCCGGGTTGTGCGGCTCGCCAACTATCGGATCCGGATCAAGCTTGAAATCCCCGCTGTGCACAATCCGCCCCTTCGGTGTGTCGACCACCAGTCCCGAGGCCTCGGGAATGGAATGCGCCACAGGCATGAAGCCAACCTTGAACGGCCCGACCTCCACCTGCTCGGGCCAACCTTCCATCACATGCACCCGATCCACATCCTGTCCATGATCTTCGAGCTTGGCCCGGGCCACAACGCCGGTGAAAGCGCGGGTAAAGATCGGGGCTGGAATCCGCCCGTACAAATGCCCAAGAGCACCAATATGATCCTCGTGCGCGTGGGTGATGAAAATTGCTTCCAGTCTGTCCGCCCGGGCTTCAATCCAGGCCGTGTCCGGCATGATCAGATCAACTCCGGGAGTGCCATCCATCGATGGAAACGTGACCCCGGCATCAACCAAAATGAACCGCTCTTTTCCTTCCGGGCCATAGCCGTAAAGGTACATATTCATGCCAATTTCGCCTGCCCCGCCCAGGGGCAGGTAAATCAGCCGGTTCTTACTTGCCATCAGTCGTCTCGATTTTTGTCTGCGATCAGCACCAGCCCGTGCATTGTCAGATCGCCATCAGTTGCATCAAACAGTTCGGTACCGCGTTCAAACAGCCCGGCCAACCCACCGGTACCGATCACCTTCATCGGGCGGGGGTGTTCTTCACGGATTTTGGCGCAAACGCCCTCGATCAGCCCGATATAGCCCCAGAACACACCTGCCTGCATACAGGCCACCGTGTTAGTGCCGATCACCTGATCTGGCATGGTCACGTCAATATGGGGCAGCGCGGCAGCAGCCTCGTGCAGCGCTTTGATCGACAGGTTCACACCGGGCGAGATTACCCCTCCGATATAGGCGCCGTCCCGATCCACCACATCAAACGTCGTTGCGGTGCCGAAATCCACCACAATCAAGTCACCACCGTAGCGGTCATAGGCCCCAACCGTATTCACCAGCCGGTCTGCACCCACAAGCGTACCTTCGTCCACCCGCACGTCCACGCCCAGATCACACTCCGGCTTGCCCACCACAACCGGGCGGCAGTCATAGTATCTGTCACACAGCACCCGTATGTTGAACACCACCTTGGGCACAACCGCCGAGACGATAACCCGGTTGATGTGGGCGACGATTCCGTTCAGTTTCATCAGGTTGTTCAGCCAGACATAATACTGATCCGCCGTGCGCTCATGCTCCGTGGCACAGCGCCATTCCGCCAGTGTATTCTCTCCGTTGTGCACGACGAATACCGTATTGGTGTTGCCTACATCAATGGCCAGCAGCATGGGCTGTCCCCTCGTTGAAAAATACGTCCCCTGCTGCAATGCAGCGACGCCCTTGCGCCGTTTGTATTACAAGTGCGCCGGTTTCGTCCACAGTCTCGAACGTGCCGGTGATTTCCTCGTTTCCGATCCGCGCTGTGACCACAGCACCAAGGTTCGCTGCACGATTCAGCCATGCGTTTCGGATTGGTTCAAACCCATAGGTCTGCATCTGCGTCTCGTAACGATCAAAGGTCGGAGCCAGCGCAGCAAGAAAATCCAGGGGCGTTACTTCCAACCCGGTTTCCGCTTTCAGAGATTTGGCCGCAATCGCGCCTGGCTGCAAAACCTGCGAAGGTGGCAGGGATTTCAGATTGATCCCGATCCCGACAATCAGGTCCAGCCTGTTACCGGGCTGCGGCAGGGTTTCCAGCAGAATACCCGCCAGCTTGCCGCCGCGCAGAAGCACATCATTAGGCCATTTCAAAGCGAAGAGGTCTTCACGTCCCGTGACGCCCACCAAGGCGTCAAACAGCGCCAGGGCAGCCACGAAACTGCGCAACGCCAGCGCCTGTGGCCCGGCATTGGGCCGCAGCAACAGACTGGCAGAAAAATTGCCCTTGCCAGTATCCCAAGCACGACCGCGCCGTCCGGTTCCTTTGGTCTGTTGATGGGACAAAACCCAAGTTGGCGCCGACAACTCCCCAGCCCGGCGGCGAACTTCAGACATGGTGCTGTCGACCGAATTCAGGACGATCCGGTCAACCCCCTCGGGCCATGTTTGCATTATCTCAGCAAGGCTTCCGCAGCCATGGCAGCGTAGCCCTCAATGCCAAACGGATTGACGATACCCACAACCATGATCGCAGCAGAAATTGCCAAGGCCGCGTAATGCAGTGTCGGCATCGCGCCATCCAGGCCTTCGGTCTCTTCGCCAAAGTACATGTAGTAGATGATCCGCAGGTAATAGAACGCGCCAATCACCGAGGCGATCACCCCGGCAATCGCCAGCCACGCCATATCCGCAGCCACGGCGGCTTTCAGCACGTACAGCTTACCGATAAAGCCCACCAACGGCGGAATACCGGCCAGCGAGAACATCAGCACCGCCAGCGCCGCCGCGCGACCGGGTGCAATCTTGGAATAAAGGCCCAGCGAACGGATATCGGTCACCGCACGGCCATCCTTTTCCATATTCAGGATGAAGGCGAACGTGCCGATATTCATCACCACATAGATCGCCATATAGATCAGCAATGCCGTTACGCCTTCTTTGGTGCCAGCGGCCAGCCCCATAAGGGCAAACCCCATATGCGCGATCGAAGAATAAGCCATCAGCCGCTTGATATTGGTCTGTCCAATCGCGGCAACAGCGCCCAGGAACATCGAGACCAGAGACAGGAAGGCGATGATCTGGGTCCAGTCTGCACCGGCCCCACCAAAGGCATCATGCATGACACGGGCGAACAACCCCGCCGCCGCCATTTTCGGAGCTGTGGCAAAGAAGGCGGTCACCGGAGTTGGCGAGCCTTCATACACATCCGGCGTCCACATATGGAACGGTGCGGCAGAAATCTTGAACGCCATGCCAACGCACAGGAAAACCAGGCCAAACAACATGCCAAGGCCCAGCCCCTCTTCGCCGACAGTCGAAGCGATACCAGCGAAATTTGTGGTGCCGGTGTAGCCGTACACAAAGCTTGCACCGTAAAGCAGCATGCCCGAGGACAATGCGCCCAGCACGAAGTATTTCAAGCCGGCTTCGGTCGATTTCAGGCTGTCCCGGCGGAAGGCGGCAATGACGTAAAGCGACAGGGATTGCAGTTCCAGCCCCATATAGAGAGCCATCAGATCGCCTGCACTGACCATCATCATCATGCCGACCACAGCCAGTGATATCAGGATCGGATACTCGAATTTGTGCATATTGTTGCGGCGCAGGTAATCCTGGCTCAAGAGCAACATGATGGCACTGGCCCAGAGCATCACTACCTTGGCATAGCGCGAAAACCCGTCGTCGATAAAAGCCCCGTTAAACGCAGTCGCGGCCCCTTCAGGGCGGGTCGCAATCCATGCGCCCAGCCCGGCCAGTACCGCAGCCGTCAACCAGGTTAGCATTGACGCGGTGCGGTCCTTGCCGGTGTAAACTGCAAACATCAGCGCCACCATCGCGTAAACCGCGAGGATAATTTCCGGCAGGACGGTGTTCAGATCGTTCGAAATCATCTCTGCCTCTCCTTAATGACTTGCCACTTTGGTCACAGTTTCCGTGCCAAGGTGCATGGTTGCGGTTTCAACCTGTTCGACCAGCGCGGAAACGCTCGGCCCAATAACATCTAGAACAAGGCTAGGATAAATGCCCAGCAGGACGGTCATGATCACCAGGGGTGCCATCATCATCCTCTCGCGCGTGTTCATATCCGTGATGGTCATCAGGCTGGCCTTGATCATGTCGCCGAAAATCACCCGGCGGTAAAGCCACAGTGCGTATCCAGCCGACAGGATCACCCCGGTAGTGGCACCAAAGGCCACCCAGGTGTTGGCCTGAAACGCCGCGGTCAGGGTCAGGAACTCGCCAACAAAGCCGGAAGTTCCCGGCAGGCCCACGTTGGCCATGGTGAACAGCATGAACACCAGCGCGTAGGCGGGCATCCGCACCACCAATCCGCCGTAGGCATCAATATCGCGAGTGTGCATCCGGTCATAGATCACACCAACCCCAAGGAACAGTGCGCCAGAAATGAACCCGTGGCTCAGCATCTGGAAAATCGCCCCGTCCAGCCCCTGCTGGTTCACTGCAAATATCCCGATGGTGACAAATCCCATATGCGCCACCGAGGAATAGGCGATCAGCTTTTTCATGTCCTCCTGCATCATCGCCACCAGCGAGGTGTAGATGATGGCAATCACTGACAGGGTCATCACGAAATCGGCCAGCAGTTCAGTCGCCACCGGGAACATCGGCAGACTGAACCGCAGGAAGCCGTAGCCACCCATTTTCAACAGGATCGCCGCCAGCACCACCGACCCCGCGGTCGGGGCCTGCACGTGCGCGTCCGGCAGCCAGGTATGCACCGGCCACATCGGCAGTTTCACCGCAAAGCTGGCGAAGAACGCCAGGAACATCAGGGTCTGCAAGCCGCCAACTATGGAAATGCCCATGATGGTCATGGTTTCGTAGCTGAACTCGTGGTTCAGCAGCGTCGGAATATCGGTGGTGCCCGCGTCAAACCACATCATCAGCATGGCAACCAGCATCAGCACCGAACCCAGGAGCGTGTAGAGGAAGAACTTAAAGGCCGCATAAATCCGGTCCTTGCCGCCCCAGATACCGACAATCAGGAACATCGGGATCAACCCGGCCTCAAACACCACATAGAACAGCACCAGATCAAGCGCACAGAACACCGCGATCATCAGGGTTTCCAGGAGCAGGAACATGATCATGTATTCCTTGACCCGCTCCGTTACTGCCCAGCAGGAACCGATCACAATCGGCATCAGAAAGGTAGTCAGGAGTACAAACAGCACCGAAATCCCGTCGACCCCCATCTTGTAGGTCAGGCCGCCGAACCACTCATATTCTTCGACCAATTGGAAATCAGTCACCGCCGGGTTGAACTCGGTATAAATTGCAATCGATACCAGGAAGGTCGCCAATGTCGCCACCAGCGCCAGAATTTTTGCGTTACGCTGCGCCGCGGCATCATCACCACGCAGGAACACCATCAGGATGATCGCTGCCAGGAGCGGCAGGAAGGTGACGATGGTCAGAACATTTTCCATCAGTGGCCTCCTCCGACCGCAAACCAGGTGATGATCGCGGCCATGCCGACAAACATCCAGAATGCGTAGTGGAACAGGTATCCCGACTGCGCCTTACCGGCCAGCCGCGTCACCCAAGGCACCAGCCCCATGGCAACCCCGTTGAGGAACCCATCGATCACCGAGCCGTCGCCTTTCTTCCACAGGAAGCGGCCCAGCCACTTTGCCGGGCGGACAAAAATAAAGTCGTAAATCTCATCAAAGTACCACTTGTTCAGAAGGAAGGCGTGAAGATGCTTCTGGTTCGCCGCCAGCGCCTTGGGCGCCTCCGGGTTCTTGATGTAGAAATACCAGCTGATCACAAACCCGATCAGCATCGCAATGAAAGGCGAAACCTTAACCCAGTTAGGCACATCATGCGCGTTGTGGATCACGTGGTTTGTGGCGTGGCTCATGTATGTGCCGACACCGAACCACTCTTCAACATGTTCAACATGGCCAAAGAAGCTGGTACGCCAGATCACACCGGCAAATACCGCCCCCAGTGTCAGAACCCCGAGTGGAACTGTCATGGTCCAGGGGCTTTCATGGGCGTGTTCATGGGCGTGCTTGTCGCCTTTTTCGGTGCCGTAAAAGGTCATGAACATCAGCCGCCAAGAGTAAAAGCTGGTGAAACAGGCGGCGATGACCAGCATGATGTAACCATACATCGCAACCCCGGTACCCCCGGCAAAGGCGCTCTCGATGATGGCGTCTTTGGATATGTACCCGGCAAAACCGATCGCTGTCAGCGGAATGCCAACCCCGGTGATCGCCAGCGTGCCTATCATCATCGCCCAGAAGGTCAGTGGTATTTTCTTGCGCAGGTTGCCGTAGTTCCGCATGTCCTGCTCGTGGTGCATCGCGGTGATTACCGAACCGGCACCAAGAAACAGCATCGCCTTAAAGAAGGCGTGGGTGAACAGGTGGAACATGGCGACCGGATAGGCCCCAACACCTGCGGCCACGAACATATAGCCAAGCTGGGAACAGGTCGAATAGGCGATGACGCGTTTGATGTCGTTCTGCACCAGGCCGATGGTGGCGGCGAAGAACGCGGTCGAGGCCCCGATAAAGACGATGAAATTCGGCGTGAAGGTGGCGTATTCCATCAGCGGCGCCAGACGGCAGACCATGAACACACCTGCTGTCACCATTGTCGCAGCGTGGATCAGGGCGCTGACCGGTGTCGGGCCCTCCATCGCATCGGGCAGCCAGGTGTGCAGCAGCAGTTGTGCTGATTTACCCATCGCGCCGACGAACAGTAGGAAGGTCACGGTCTCGAGCGCGTTCAACTCCCAGCTCAGGAACTGGATGGTCTCATGGCTCAGATGCTCGGCGTTATGCGGGTCCAGCACTTCGGCAAAATTGATGCTGTCAGTCAGCATGAACAGCGCAAAAATCCCAAGCGCAAAGCCGAAATCGCCCACCCGGTTGACAATGAACGCCTTGATCGCGGCGGCATTGGCGCTCGGTTTGCGATAGTAAAACCCGATCAGCAGATAGGATGCGACGCCGACGCCCTCCCAGCCGAAGAACAGCTGCAGCAGGTTGTCGGATGTCACCAGCATCAGCATGGCAAAGGTGAAGAATGACAGATAGGCAAAGAAACGGGGGCGGTAACTTTCGCCCTCTTTGAAATTCTCGTCATGCGCCATGTAGCCGATGGAGTATAGGTGCACCAGCGACGACACTGTGGTGATCACCACCAGCATAATCGCGGTCAGCCGGTCGATGCGGATCGCCCAGTCGGTGGACAGCGAGCCGCTCTCAACCCAGCGGAACAACGAGATCACCTCAGCTTCCGGCCCGTGATAGGTCAAAAAGATCACCCAGGACAGCGCAGCCGACAGGAACAAAAACCCGGTCGAAACCCAGGTCGCCGGGGTTTCACCCAGCAACCGCCAGCCAAAGCCGCAGATCAGCGCACCGGCCAGCGGGCCAAAGAGGAGTAGTGTTTCCATGGGTGTCCCTTAGCCCTTCATCATATTCACATCTTCCACCGCGATCGTGCCGCGGTTACGGAAGAAACAGACCAGTATGGCAAGCCCGATGGCCGCCTCGGCAGCGGCCACGGTCAGCACAAACAGGGTGAAAATCTGGCCAACCAGATCACCCAGATGCACCGAGAAGGCCACCAGATTGATATTCACCGCCAAAAGCATCAGCTCGATCGACATCAGGATGATGATGACGTTCTTGCGGTTGAGAAAGATGCCGAAAATGCCGATCACAAAGAGAATGGCGGCGACCGTCAGGTAGTGTTCGAGGGTGATCATTGTTTTTTCTCCTCGTAGCGCCAAACCGATGGGATTCGAGATTTCGCAAGACTACAAATACAATGCGATGTGCCAACATTTTTAGCACTAGCGGTAACTCCGGCAGCTCTTAGCTCTCGCGACAGTTCTTTCATCGGAAAAGGCGTCGATCCAACAAGTGCCTTATGAACAATTTGGGCTGCGACATTTCCTCGCTCAGAAACATACTTTTCTTTGTAAACGACCGCCCGTCCGGTCTGGCAATGCAACAAAACGCTACGCTCAAATTCTCCAAAAACAGTTCTTTTGCTTTGATAGAACCAGGCCAAATTTCCCGGATATATTTTGGAGAGCGTGGCACTAGTTCTGCTGTCCTGTGATTTGCAGGACGGTATGTCGAGGGTCATTGCGTTTACCGGCATTGGCGAGCCTATGAACATCGCTGCAGTTGCCACCAACGCCGCCATCAACCACGAAGGGCAGCGCCGACCTCGGGTGGCGCGAATGCGCCTCCCGGGGGAGAGGGAGGCGCGGCCCGGCTTGCAGCCGGGCTGGGCGTCGGATTTAAGCGTATCGAACATCACAACCCCTGCCCCGGTTTCACGTCGACAACCTCCATCGCCGTTGCCGGATCGCGGTGCATCTGGGCCATGACGTTCTGGCGTTTGATATCGACGCGATGGCGCAGGGTCAGCACAATCGCCCCGATCATCGCCACCAGCAGGATCAGGCCAGCTGCCTGGAACAGGTAGATGTAATCGGTATAGATCAGCGCCCCCAAGGCCTGCGTGTTATGCGCGTCTTCCAAGCTCGGCGTGGGTGATTGGCGCAGCGCCTGTGCGTCACCGGCAAAGGTCCAGTGGCCGAACACCATGCCAAGTTCCATCAACAGGATCACCCCGATCAGCAGGCCCATCGGCATATGCTTCGCCATGCCGCCCTTTAGCTCGGTGAAATCAACGTCCAGCTTCATGACGACAAACAGGAACAGCACCGCCACAGCCCCGACATAGACAATAGCCAGCAGCATGGCGATGTATTCCGCGCCCATCAGGATGAACAACCCGGCAGCCGAGAAAAACGCCAGGATCAGCCACAGGACTGAGTGCACCGGGTTGCGTGACAGCACCACCAGCAGGCCAGCGCCGACCGCCGTGATAGCAAACACATAGAAGGCCAATGCCGTTATCATTCCGCGTCCTCCTTGGCAGCAAACACCTCTTGTGCTGCCTGCACCGCTGCCGTGCTGGCGGGAACCCCGCCGTACATGCCGGTTGTCATGATGGTTTCGATAATATCCTGCTGCGTCGCGCCCGAAGCCAGCGCGGATTGCA
>JAAEUI010000564.1 GCA_024227475.1 Paracoccaceae bacterium
CCAGGATCGGTTGGGCTTCACGCCCCGGTTTTCAAACCGCGACGCGCTGATCCGCAACTACGATTGGTATGTCGCGCACTGCGGCGAGTTGAAGGCAGCGCCAGGTGTGACGCATCGCACGCCGTGGAAACGCGGGGCGCTGGAACTGGCCAAGCATCTGTTCTGAAGGAGGGGAGCGGAATGAAACGGATCTTGAGAAAAGTTGCATCTGGCGCATTGGTGGCGGGGTTTGCCGGCGCGTGGGGCGCCATCGGTCTGGCACAATCCTACCCGGCTCCGCCCGAGCAGATGGTGCTATACGAGGAACCGGTCAAAAAGACCATCGTCGAGCTTCAACCCTACCGGCGATCAGAGACCGCTGTTCTTGCCTCAGGCCAGGCTATCAGACTGATCAATCTGAATCCGAACACCAATGCCACGTTTCTGCTAACGCTGGGCGATGCTGTATTTCATTTGGAAAACCCCGACCCAATTGGCCAGCAAATAGCCCTTGTAGCTGAATCGAATGCCGCCGTGCTGATCACCGGACCGACCGAAATCACACGCTGCGAGCTTTGGTCGGGCGAGCCGAGCGAACTTCGGGCCGCACGCGAGGGAGGACTTCCCTTTGCACCGATGTGCAACGGGCGGCTTTACTTACGCAACGCCATCAAAGGGTCACGCAGCAGCTTGGAGACGGTGACGGATTTCCTGCGTGACCATGTCTGGGGTGGCGAAGAAATCGTGCGCGTGGTGCGTGACACACTATACACGGACAGCCATGCCGAAACCTCAGAACTTGTCGAAGCAGATGCAAACGCTTGCGCGCAGGATGGGCCTTGTCCGGCAAAGATCGAGCCTAAATATGCCAAGAGCGCGATTGCGCCGATCGGATTCGGTATCGCCCTAGCTGATCCGGAGCAGACCAGCATGATCCCCGGCGTCTGGTATCCCATCGCTGGGATCAAAGGCGTGTATGCCAGTGCCATCCAACCACGGACGATCAGCACCGAAATCCTGAAAAGCGGCGGCAACGCGAACCGGCTGGATAGCATCGAAGGCAAGGCTGTGGCCTATATGGTCGCTTTTGACATCGAACGATTTGGTATTGGCTTTGCGCTCGGAACCGATCACCCACGGCTTGATTGGTCGCCGCGGCCCCGAGCGCTGGCGCGCATCGCGGGACTTCCAGGCCCCGACGGCATCGGAAACGCCAAGCCATTGGTGCGCAGCGGCATGGTCAGCCCACAGTATGCCGGCCGCACCGTCGCTACGTTCACCGCGGGTTTCAAACGGCGCCACGGGGCGTTCAAATTCGGCGACTATGCCACGATTGACACTGGTAAGCACTACGGCCTCATCGAGAAGGGTGTAATTTACAGCAAGCTGAAGGCCGACTTGGCGACGCTATTCGTACTCGAGGACGGCACGACGAAAATGAAAACCTGGACCGAGGCTAACAACGCCCTTCTGCCTCGAATCCTGTTCGCGCGGCAGAACGGAGTGCCGCTGGTCGAGACAAATCCCGAGACCGGTGCACCGGTGCCAGGCGGCCTGGTCAACAAATGGGGTCCCGGGAACTGGTCAGGCAGTGCCAAGGCGGAACTGCGCACCCTTCGCGCAGGCGGCTGTCTGCAGGAATTCGAGGGCCGCCGTTATCTGATTTACGGGTATTTCTCCTCCGCCACGCCCTCGGCCATGGCGCGTTCCTTCCAAGCTTATGATTGCAGCTACGCGATGCTTCTGGACATGAATGCGCTGGAGCACACCTATTTGGCACTCTATCCGCGTCAGGGCGGCCAAGTACATGTTGAGCACCTGATCTCTGCTATGTCGCAGTTCGACATACTGGCAGGCGACGGCTCTGTGATCCCCCGGTTTCTGGGGTATCCGGACAACCGAGACCTGTTCTTCATCTATAGCCGGGAAGCGACGCAATGAAACGGATTGCGGCGCTCCTGCTGGTGGCCTTGTGGTCGGCGCCGCCCGGCCACGGCCAGTCAGCCTTTGAGCAGCAAAACGCGCAGATGTTCCAACAGCTTAAGCAGGTGCATAATCTGTCGGCTGCCCAACTCAGGAAGATCAAAGCGATCTTTGCAAAGTCTGGATTTGCCGGCCAGGGCAATCCCTCCCTGGCGCGCCACCCGATGAGCGAAAAAGAATGCCGCGCCCGTGCTCCGAACGGCGGTGCGGGCTACGGCAATCGATCGTTTGAGAGGATTTGCGGCGCAAAATACATGGCGCCGCTCTATGACCCGCGTTCCGAGCGACCGCAGGACGCCCCGGCCTGCATCGATCAGTTCGAGTTTCCGAACATTCCCTGCACCTATCCTGTGGTCTGGGTCCGCGCGCGTGAAGCGGCCGAAATCTGCACAGTAATGGGTAAGCGCCTCTGTGATGCCCACGAATGGGAGGGTGCCTGTGCTGGCGCGCTCGAACAGCCGAATTACCGCTTCGGGATCGGTGCTGGCTCGGTCTCCGGCATGGCCAAGGCATTCAACAGGGAGAATGCGGCGATGAAGAACTGGGCCTATGGTGCCGCTTACCAAAAGGGCATTTGCGCGGCGGCCAGTCAAAAAAGCCCCGGCTGCTCCGGTGGTGGCTGGAACCGCTGCGGGTCAAACACTTATCCCACAGGCGCCTTCCCGAGGTGCCGCAGCGGGCTGGGTGTCTATGACCAGCACGGCAACGCAGCTGAGCATATGAACCTGCCGCTTACGCCCGATCAAATGGCTAGCAATGGCAGCACCAGGCTGGGCGTGACCGAAATGAAAGGCAGTTGGTTCATCTTTGATCGCTACTACGCACACCAGGACTGGTGTCGCTGGCGCGCGCCATATTGGCACGGCAGCCGGGTGATGGCCGCCAACAGTCATTCCAATTACCACCTTGGGTTCCGGTGCTGCAAATCGCGGGACTAGTCGCAGACCTAACGCAAAGAGTTGAGTAACCGATCAAGTCGCGTGATCGGGCCTTCACTGTTGACGCTGTGCGCCAGGCGTGGGTCCTGCAGGATGTCGCTCAGACGCCTGGGCTGGCCATTGACATAGGCGGTCATGCTGACCAGGCGCACGCCGTGGCTGTAGTCAGCATAGTTCTTGCCATGCACCGTACTCAACGGCTGGATCGGCTTACCATTCGGCCGGTGCCAGCCATAGATCGCTACGCGACCCGGCTTTGAGTGCAGCCGGTTCGACAGCACGAGGTCTTTCTTTTGCCCGGCAGTCAGGGCTGAGCGCGCCTGCGCCGCACCGCTGATCTGCTCCTCCACCGTTCGGTTGTGGCGCCAGAAATAGTCCGTCGACTGCATCGCGGAGGTAGGCGGCATTGGTGCGGGTGGTAGTCGCACCTGAGCCTGGGTGTAGATTGCATCGACCATCTTGGTTGTTGGTAGGATGAAACCCAGCCGTGCGGCGACATCGGCTGCGGCGGGCAGTCCCATTGGAACGCGTACAAAATCACTGTCGCGGCCCACCGCCAGGTAATCGGACGTAACGCAAATGGTTACTTCGACCGGCGCGCCGCCAAGGGGAGTCCAGCGGAGTGTCACCGGGATCAACCGCCGAAGGAAATCCGGGATGTTGCCGGCGAGGACTTGCTCGGCCACCACCACATTGCGTGCCGGGCCTGCCAGGCGGAGAATTTCTTCGACAAAGGCGCTACCAGTGCGGGCGTAGGCGCTCCGCTGCGGCACCGGGTCGAGCAGATCCAGTGTACAGGTATCCGGCATCCGTGCCTCGCCGGCCGCTTTGACCGGGCCGGCTTGGCCAATCCCGATGAATGCAAGAAGGCACGCGGCGAATGCGACCTGTTTCATTGTGTCCCTCATCTCGTTGCGCTCGCACTTGAGGGCTTAACTTGAAAGGCCGGTTCGGGCCAGCCGGAGCGCAATTTTCCGGCGAAACTTTGCCTAAACGCGGCCCAGTAGAGACTGGTTCGAATCTGTCTGACAGCACCGCCACCCACCCCAGTCTCTGTCAGCAAACTAGCTGTTTCCCTGTTTTCTCCCGTTTTTCCCGGGGCTTGGACTGTGTTATTTGCCAGGGAGACGATCGCCATGCGTTGGGGTCAATCGATCGCCGGCATCGTCTAGAAGTTTTCCTGTTAGTAGCGCCGTCCCGTTCTTGACACGACTGTTCTCAGGCCGACCCCTTGATCTTAGCCGTACACTGGCGGTCTGCAATTTGTCTTGAATTCGAACCCACAGCTCAATGTCGATGACAGCGTCATGCTGACCATCCCAGACTTTGGCCTTATGTCGGATTTTGCCGATGTAGATCGGGTTGCGCATCAGCGCGTAGATCTGGCCGCGAGAGAACGGATTCACAGAACAGGTGCAGGCGCTCTCCCGCCTCAAGCCGGTTTCTTCTTCTTACACCACCATGACGGCATAGTTCTTGACCCGAACCGTTTCGCCGGGGTTACCTAGTAATCAGGCGTGGGATAACACCCGGTGAGTCGACTGCGCATTGTTCCCCAAGTGCTCATGTCCGACCATTATCGAAAGGCGTTTGATGCATTTTACCGTCCGGAATGGTCTGAAAATACCCATAAAAGGCAGTCCCAAACAGATCATCGAAGACGGGGCAAAGATTTCTTCCGTTGCTTTTTCCGGCAAAGACCTTCGCAGAATGCGACCGAGGATACTAGTTCAGCCTGAGCAGAAGGTCGCTCTCGGACAGCCATTGTTTTGCGATTGGAACGATCCGGAATTGGTGTTTACTTCACCCGTTGCAGGAATTGTCCAACAGATCGTCCTGAGTCGAAGAAATCGATTCGAAACGATGAAAATCTTGTGCGATGGTGCTCAATCCTTTCCAATTGACGTTGTCGGCGATTTACCAGAAGTCCTGCAAAAAGCGGGACTCTGGACATCGTTTACCTGCCGCCCATTTGGCAATATCCCAGGTACAAAAGCCAAAGCAAAGGCAATTCTGGTGACAGCGATGGATACAAATCCATTGGCGCCTGATCCAAGGGTGATTACTGAAGCCGCCCGGGCAGAGTTCGAACTGGGGTTGGAAAAAATCGCTTTGCTGACAGATGGGCCAACGTTCATTTGCCAAGCGCCGGGGGATCCGATTGCTGAAACGGTGAATGAAGCCATCCATATAACAAAGTTCCGGGGAAAGCATCCCACTGGATTGCCAGGGATACATCTTCATCAGCTTGGGCTTGGCGGGCAGCCAGTTTGGCAAATCGGGTATCAGGACGTGATTGCTATTGGCCATCTGTACCTGAATCACCAACTGTCACCCGATCGAGTTGTTGCCGTTGCAGGGCCAATGGCCCGCAATCCCCGTCTATTGCGAACCCGCCGTGGCGCAAATCTAACTGACTTGTTGAAGGGTGAAGCCCTGAACGGCGAAATGACCGTTATTTCGGGCCCCGTAATATCCGGCAGGCCGGCGGGCTTTTTGGGCCACCTGCATGTTCAGGTTTGCCTCATGCCGAGCAAACCGAGCAGTCTTCAGCGCCCTTACTCTCGACACGAAAACCGGAATGCGCCGACACCCATGTATCCGACCGAAACTTTTGAAAACGTTCTACCTCGGAATATCCTGCCCATTCCGCTGATGCGCGCTCTTTGCGTCGGTGACTGGGAAATGGCGTACCGATTGGGTGCGGCGGATTTGCTGGAAGAAGATGTGGCGCTGTTGTCTGTACTGTGTACCAGCGGAACTAATTATGGTGCCCTGCTCAGGCGCGCTCTGGACGATGTCTCGGGGTTCCCAAGATGAGCCCACTTTGGCAATATTCTCTTTCATCCGAGCTTGATGGACCGTTCCTGACGGGCTTCTGGACTCTGGACCGAATTTCCTGGGTAACTCTGTTTTGCCTCGCGCCACCGCTGGCAGTTACATTTTGGGAGACCGGCAGTACCATTTTACCGATCATTGCCCTCTCGCTGATATTGGTAATTGTCTGCCAGGCGATTTTCGCAGCCCGCAGAAATCGCTCTCAGAGACACCATGTACTGGTTTATGTTTTGGTTTTTTCGTTGATCGTCGGTGGTGACTTTCCACTTTGGCCAGCAGCACTTGGACTTTCTTTTGGGTTGGTTGTTGGTGAACTGGTTTTTGGCGGGCGAGGTTTCAGTTTCGTGAACCCGGTTGCTGTGGCATTAGTATTCCTGACTTTTTCGTTCCCGGCCGTTACTTTCTCAGACCCGGGTGCCTGGTTAAGCCTTGCCAGTCTGCCTAGTGCTGTTTTCCTGCTTTATTCACGCTTGATATCCTGGCGCATGTTATCTGGTTTTTTCCTGGGTTTGATTGCCACAGGGTATTATTTGCAGACTGGCTTTGACGTGAGCGGGTTGTTTCAAGGGAGTTTGCTTTTCGTCACGGTTTTTCTGGCTTGTGATCCGGTAAGTTCCGCCGCCACCAATATTGGGCGATGGTTGAATGGACTGTTGAGCGGGGCCCTAGTCTGGGTATTCTCTCCAGGGGATGCAGTCGGAATCGCGATCCAACCTCTGGTCGCAGCCGTCTTTCTGGGCAGCATCTTTGCGCCGCTGATCGACAGG
>JAAEUI010000565.1 GCA_024227475.1 Paracoccaceae bacterium
CCTGTCGAGCAATGCGCCGGTGAGGCGCTCGGAACCGAAGGTGTCGGTCCATTCGTCGAACGGCAGGTTGGATGTGATGATGATGGAACCACACTCATAACATTGGCTGATGACCTCGAAGAGCAACTCGGCGCCGGTCTTTGAGAGGGGCACGAAGCCCAACTCATCAATGATCAGCAGATTCTGGCCGGTGAGCTGCTTTTGCAATCGCAGCAGGCGCTTGTCATCGCGAGCCTCAATGAGTTCATGCACCAGGCTGGCGGCGGTGATGAAGCGAACCTTCAACCCCTTCTGACAGGCGGCAAGACCAAGGCCCAATGCAACGTGCGTTTTGCCGGTTCCGCTGGGCCCGAGGGCAATAATGTTCTCGCGCCGGTCAATATACTCTGAGCGGGCCAGGTCCATGACCAGGGGCTTGTTGAGTGACGGGATGACGGTGAAGTCGAAACTGTCCAAGCTTTTGACGGCAGGGAACTTGGCCGCCTTGATCCGGCGCTCGATCATGCGCCGTTCACGTTCGATCAGTTCCAGTTCCGACAGGCGCAGCAGGTATTGTACATGGGTCTCATTGCGGGCGGCACATTGCTGGGCAAGTTTATCGTATTCCGCCAGGAAAGTTGGCAATCGCAGCTTCTTGAGATGATGGCCAAGCAGGACTTGCGGGGCGTCACTCATGGCCCGGTGCTCCCTAACAGGCTCATGTAAGCACTTGGCCGTGTGGTGTGGACCGTGGCCCTGGGCAGGTAAGGATAGACATCCAGATCGAGCTTTGGCGGGCGCCTTTCTATCCGGCACAGCACCAGATGTTTGACGGCATCATAGCCGATTGCGCCCAGATACAGAGCATCCCGGACAGCCCTGTGCACCACTTCAACCTCGAAGGTCTCAAACAGTCTCAAGACCTGGACATACTCACGTTTGCCAGCCTTGCCCATGCGGACTTCCAGCAATCGGCGCAGAGTGGCAAAGTCATCCGGCAGAACCCATCCCTGCAGCGGTGCAGCCTGATCGAAGGCTCCGATCTTCTTCTCCAGCAACGGCAGATAATGGATCGGATCGAAGATCATATCCTCGCGCTCATAGGAACGTTGGTGCCGGGCTATCTCCTCACTGCCAGCACAGATCACCACCGTCTCCACATAACCGCGAACGACAATCTCACGATGCCCATAAGCCACCGGCACCGAGTAGTCATTGCCCCGGTAGCGCACCATGGACAGAGAACTCACCCGCGTGCTCTGTGTCTCGCAGGCCTCGAAGGGATATTGGGGTAATGCGGACAGAGCTGCCACGTCATCGGCAAACCGTTCGGCAATGGTCCGTTTGTGCCCGCGTAGAATCGCCGTTTGGCGTTGCAGACATTGGTTCGCCAGATCGGCATTCAATGCATCGAAGCTTTCAAACCGGGGCATCGGCACCATGAAGTTGCGCCTGGCATACCCCACCATCCCTTCGACCTTGCCTTTGTCGTTACCTTTGGCAGGGCGGCCAAACCGGTCCTTGAACAGATAGTGAGATTGCAGGGCACAGAACATCTGTGTTCGTTGCCGTGTGCCATCGCTGAGAATGCGGGCAACGGCCAGTTTGGTGTTGTCGTACAGGATCGATTGCGGCACCCCACTGAAGAACGCGAACGCTGCAACATGCCCGTCACTGAACGCTTCGGAGGTCTCGCGAGGATAGGCCTTCACAAAGACCGCATCACTGTGGGGCAGATCGACAACCAGAAAGTGGATCTTGCGCTCCACCCCGCCAATCACTGCCAGAGCTTCGCCAAAGTCCGCCTGGGCATGGCCTGGTGTATGGTGCAGCGGCACAAACACCTCACGGGTGTGCCGGCGTACCTCGCAGATGTAATCTTTAACAATAGTGTAGCCGCCCTCAAACCCATACTCGGCGCGAAGCCGTTCAAAGATGCGTTTGGCCGTGTGACGCTGCTTCTTCGGACGCGTCCGGTCTTCCTCCAGGATCTGGTCGATAATTGCCGTGAACGGCCCCAGCTTTGGCCTGCGGATCGGCTTTGTGCGACGGTAGCCAGGAGGCACAGAGTGCAACAAAATCTTCGATACCGTCCGCCGGTCAATCCCGAAAACCTTCGCCGCTTCACGTTGGCTCAAGCCCTCATGATGGCACGCAAGCCGCACCCGCCGATATAGATCCACAGTGTACATCCCCAAGCCTCCCGCCAGTTCCAACTGGCTTCAGAGACTAAAAAGGTCGGCGTACTTTTACGCCGCTACAACGAGAATATCCCCGCCGTTCCTGTGGATCATTTTCGCACCGGCGTTCTCACGAGGTGCAATTCATACCTTACGAAATGCAGATGGCGGACCAAATTGACGTTCGTCTGGAGCCTCGGACACCCAACTAAGCTGTTTCTTTTCAACTGCGTGTATAACCGGTAGCAGATCATGAATGTCACCGCGTCGAAGCTTTTCCGCACGCTCGTGAAGACCGCCTAATTTCAGACAATCGATCAAATTCATCTAATATGTTTTTCCTATTGCGATGAAATTCCTTCCATCCGTGCATTCCAAAACATTTATCCATTGAATACCTTTTCCCGGAGATGGCTAACGATCAAGCTAACTTGCTGGCGTGGGAGAGATCG
>JAAEUI010000566.1 GCA_024227475.1 Paracoccaceae bacterium
AACGCTGATTGCTTTTCTGGGCGCGGCTACGGGCGGTTTCGACCTGGCCTTTATTGACGCATTTCCGTCGCGTGCCTTTGGCCTGCTGACCAACCCGATTCTTCTGTCCGTACCACTTTTTGTGGTCATGGGCGGGCTGTTGGAGAAATCCGACATCGCCAAACGGATGATGCTGACGGCAGGCGCATTGTTTGGAGAGGCGCGTGGTGGCCTGGCCTATGCGGTGATCATTGTCGGCGCGCTGCTGGCAGCCTCAACCGGTGTCATCGCAGCCACGATCTTCATGCTGGGTATGATCGCGCTGCCGGCCATGCTCGAAGCCAACTATTCTCCCCGACTGGCGACGGGCGTTATTTGTTCTGCGGGATCGCTTGGCCAGATCATACCCCCGTCGATCCTTTTGATCCTGCTGGCCGATCAGATATCCGCTGCTTATCAAGCAGGGCGCCGTGCAGCCGGTGATTTCGCACCAGATCCTGTTTCGGTAGGTGATCTGTTCGCGGGTGCGCTGCTGCCCGGATTGATGCTTGTTGGGCTATTTCTGACTTATGTTTTCATCCTATCCAAGGTGAGGCCCGAGACCTGCCCGCCGGTCAGGCGCACCGCCGCCGACGGTGAGGCGGTGACGCTGAATTGGAGTGAGGTGGTTCACTCGTTGTTTGTTCCGCTGGTGTTGATTCTCCTGGTTCTGGGTTCGATCCTGGGAGGTATCGCAACACCGACGGAAAGCGCTGGCCTGGGGGCGGCAGGTGCGCTGATCATGGTTGCGATGGGCGGTGATGAAACGCCGCCCTGGCGTCGTAAACTGTTCACTGCGGTATTGCCGGCAGCCTTTCTTCTGGTGGTGGTCAAAGCTTTCGGCGGAGCCAATGCTTCGCCGTTGTTGATGGTTCTTGGCTCAGTTGCTCTCTCTGTGTTTGTTGGCGGTGTGCTGCTGGCGATGTGGCAGGAAGTCATGAACGGCCACCTTGAATCTGTTGCAAAAGAAACGGCGTCGATGGTGTCGATGCTGGTGTTGATCGTTCTGGGCGCGGTTATGTTGTCGCTGGTTTTCAGGGGTCTTGGTGGCGACGAGATGGTGACCGAGTTTCTGAGCGGTTTGCCTGGTGGCACGCCGACGGCGCTACTGGCCGTCATGGTTGTGATCTTCTTCCTCGGTTTCGTGATCGAGTATGTTGAAATTATCTTCATCGTGGTGCCAGTGGCCGGTCCGCCATTGATGGCCGCCGGGGTTGATCCGGTTTGGCTCGCTATCCTGATCAGCATGAACCTGCAGATGAGCTTTCTGACGCCACCCTTCGGATACGCCCTGTTCTATTTCCGCTCGGTGGCGCCGCCATCGGTGACAACCCGTGAAGTCTATGCCTCAATAATTCCGTTCATCCTGATTCAAATGCTGGCACTTGGTCTGGTCGCCGCCTTTCCGGCGATTGCCACCTGGTTGCCTCATGTCATCTACAACTAACGTTCATAACTCCAGGGAGGATACAAAATGGACAGAAGAAAATTCCTAGTCGCAGGCGCGGCCGCTCCGGTGGTTGCCGCACCTTTGGTTGCCAAAGCGCAGGCAAAACACGAGTGGAAGCTGGTGACCAGCCTGCCCAAAACCCTGCCGGTTGTCGGCACTTCATCGCTCCGCTGGGCCGAGCGGATCGGTAAGATGTCAGGCGGCGAACTGAACATCAGTGTTTTTGGAGGCGGCGAGTTGGTGCCACCCTTTGGCACACAGGAAGCGGTCGAAGGTGGCACTGCGCAAGTCTATCATGGCTCCGGTTCATGGTTCGCTGGACGTGACATAGCGCATGCGTTTTTTACCTCCGCCCCGATGGGTGCGACACCTGACGAAATGCACGCATGGATGTATTATGGCGGCGGTCAGGAGCTGCTGAACGAGTTTACAAACCCACGCGGGCTGCAGATCTTTGTCAGTGGTGGCAGTGGCATTCAGACCGGCGGCTGGTTCAAGAAACCAATCAACTCGCTGGATGATCTGCAGGGCGTGAACTTCCGCATCACCGGGTTCGGCGCCAAAGTGCTGAACAAGATCGGCATGAACGCGGTCTCGATGCCGCCGGGCGAGATTTTCCCGTCACTGCAGTCGGGTGCGCTGGATGGCGCTGAATGGGTAGGTCCGGCATTCGATATGGCCTTTGGCTTTCAAAAGATCATGTCTCACATGTACACGCCCAGTTTTGCCGACATTTATGGTGGCATCGAGTTCGGCATAAATTTGGAGGCGTGGAACGCGCTGTCCGATGAGCTGAAAACTATTGTCGAGGTCGCTACCGAGGCGGAAGCCAATCGGGCGATGGCAGATGCGCTGCATTCCAACGTGTTGGGGCTCGAGAAGCTGCAGGGCATTGACACAGTGACCATCGGCGAATTTCCGTCTGATGTGTGGGACGCCCTCCGCACCGCCTCGAAAGAGGTCATGGATGAGGTCGCATCGTCTAACGAATTCGTCGGGCGGCTGACCAACAGCTATTATGACTATGTGGCCAAGGCGTCAAACTACAAGCAAGCGTTTGACGAACCATTCGCGCGCGAGCGGGCGAAGTACTTCGGCTGAATCGAACCAGACCGGAGAGCGATACCGTGCTCCGGTCGCCTAGAATTCCGGGAACATGATGCCAGACACCCAATCAACGACGTTTACTGGTCCGGAGCTTTGCCGCCTGGAGGCCCATGAAGTGGTGGCGTTGCTGCGTGCGAGAGACGTCTCGCCACGTGAGCTTCTGAGTGCTGCATTCGAACGGATTGAGGCCGTCGAGCCTATGATCAACGCGATGCCGGTCACCTGCCGTGAGCGGGCTGCACAGGCGGTTGAGTTGATTGGCGATCACCACATCAATCACCACGGGTGGCTGGCCGGTCTGCCAATCGGCATCAAGGATTTGACAGCGGTTAAAGGTGTGCGAACCACGTTTGGCTCCAAGGGGCTGGCGGATTTTGTGCCCAATGCCAGTGATCCGCTGGTCGAACGGCTCGAGGAACGCGGTGGGGTCGTCGTTGGAAAGACAAACACGCCGGAATTCGGTGCCGGCGGCAACACTTTCAACGATGTTTTTGGCCGCACCCGCAATCCCTGGGATACGTCGTTGAACGCAGCGGGTTCATCGGGCGGCGCTGCGGCTTCGTTGGCGACGGGGGAAGTCTGGCTCAGCCACGGCTCTGATCACGGCGGTTCGCTGCGTACGCCTGCGGCTTATTGCGGGATTGTGGGCCTGCGGCCGAGTCCAGGGAGAGTTGCAAGCGGGCCGGGAGAAGCCGGTTACTTCATCGAAGGTGCGCAGGGCCCAATGGCTCGGTCGGTCCGTGATTGCGCGCTGTTTCTGGATGCAATGGCCGGATTCGAGCCGCGCCTGCCAATCTCCTACCCGGCTCCCGATACGCCGTTTCAGGAGGCGGTGGCACAGGCTGATGGTGCACTGCGAATAGCGTTTTCACCCGATTTGAATGGGCTTTCGCCGATTGATGCCGAGATGGAGGTGCATTTGCGTGCCGCGATGGCGCAGATTGAAGGCGGCGGTGCAGTGATCGAAGAGTTCTGCCCCGATCTGGGTGGTCTGGAACCCACTTATCACACGCTTCGGGGTATGATGTGGGCGACGGTTGCCCGCCGGATGCCTGACGAGATATCACGGCATTTCAAGGCCACACTGGCAGAAAACATGGCCTTTGGTCAGGCATTGACGATGGATGATATTGCCGACGCAAACTTGAACCGCACAACGATTTTCAACAGTATGCTGGACCTGTTCGAAACGTTTGACGTTCTGGCCTGCCCAACCGTGGGGTGCATGCCACATCCGATCGAGGAAGAATGGGTGCGAGAAGTCGGCGGTCAGCGACTGGCTGGTTATATGGACTGGCTGCGCTTTGCCTTTCTGGCAACGGTGACCGGATTGCCAGCGATCTCGGTGCCGGTTGGCATTGGTCCGCGTGGCTTACCGGTCGGATTGCAGTTGATTGGGCCACCACGCGGAGAGGCGAAGCTGCTGGCAGCGGCGCGTTCCGTTGAAGTTGCCGTTGGCGGTCCACTGGGGCCGGTCGACCCGGTTGTCACCCACCTTTGATGGGGTAGGAAGACTCCCACGGACCAGAGAAGTTTTCTTAGCGACATCCTGCACCGCAATCGAAAAAACCATCAGGCCTACAAGACCGAACAAACGGCAGCAGCCCACGCCGAACTATGCCGCTTTTCCGAGTAATTGATACTGAAGGCGCAAACGACAATTTGGGCATGCGGCACTTGCATCCGCTGCGTTGGCAAAGGTCCGGGAAGTCCCGCATTGCGTGAAGTGGTTTGGCGAACATGCTGCACCGTGCACGAATGGCAGGAATGGGTAAGCTGCACCGCAGCGCGAGTTGACTAGGTGAATGTCTCCTGTGGGCCTATTCTGTTGAAAAACCCGAAGATATTCACGTTCAGGATCACTGCAAAAAGTTGCCAAGTGTCTGCGTCACGCGGCTTTCTTGAGGGGATTGTGGTTTGGCGCTAGTTTCGCGAGCTTTTTGAGGTTCTGAGCGGTTGCAGCGAGGACAAATTCGTCATGTGCGCCGCATGGACCCCGTAATCGTAGCCTGTCTAGGCCGTGGATACGTTTTAGGTGTGCAAAGGACATCTCAACCTTTTTTCGGAGCTTTCGAGAATTGGCATATTGCTTTGTCTGGGCCAACTGGCGGGCTACATCGCGTGAACTTTCATAGACTGTTCTGGTCACTTTGCGCTGCGGTTCTTTTGGGCAACAACGCGGCTTTAATGGACAGGCATCACAATCTGGCTTGCAGGCGCGATAACGGAGTGTCTCATCTTTGTTTGCGCCTGTTCGCGGTGTTTTAAACGCACGACGATGTTGCTTGAGCTCTTTGCCAGCAGGGCAGATGTAAAGATCGTTTTGGGCATCAAAGGTAAAGTCAGCTCGCTCGAATGTCCCATCTTTGCGGCCCGATTTATCAATCACAGGAATATGCGGCGCGATCCCGCGTTTCTCGACTAACCAGTCCAGCATAGGACCCGAGCCATAAGCCGTGTCCGCTATAAGGCGTTCTGGTTTAAGATTATGTGTTTGGTACACCCGATCAATCATGGTGCGAACAGCCCGAACCTCGGCCTGCCGAATGGACCGCGTGGGCTCAACATCCAGGATCACGGCGTTGTCTGTATCGATCAGATAGTTCGTAGAATAAGCAAAATAGGCTGGACCACCACGGGCACCAGTCCACTGGGATGCTGGATCTGAATGTGAGATGAACTTAGGTGTGACGGTACTGGCTGCACCAAAAGCGGCATCGTCAAGAGTATCCAAATACTCCTGAACCGCACGTGGTGCTTCAACTGGATCGATTGCCTCTGGGTTCCAATCTGCCTTCGGTGTCGATTGCTGACGGTTGGCATCAGCGGCAATAATGCTCGCATCAGCGGCGTATCGTTGACCGCTCGCCAAACCTATTTCAATGCATTGCCCAACGACCGCCTCGAACACATGCCGCAGCACATCGCTGTCGCGGAAACGGCCATGTCTGTTCTTGGAGAACGTTGAATGATCTGGAATGGGATCGCTCAGATCAAGCTTGCAAAACCATCGATATGCAAGGTTCAGGTGAACTTCTTCACAGAGCCGTCGTTCTGAGCGAATGCCCATCACATACCCGACCAAAAGCATGCGCATCATTAACTCAGGATCAATCGACGGACGGCCTGTGGAACTGTAGAACTCTGTCAAATGTCCCCGAACGCTGGACAGATCGATAACGCCGTCAATCGCGCGCAACACGTGATCGGCAGGGACATGCGCCTCTATCGAGAAATCATAAAACAGAGCGGTTTGTGCTTCCTGCCGTGGTCCCATCATCGCATTCAAACTCCAATACTGACAATGGAACTGAATCAGCCATATGAACTCAAATCAACAAGAGTTTTTCAACAGAATAGGCTCTAAACGGCCATTGGGTCAGTGAAGCCGGAGCGCCCATTTGACGGTGGGCGGCAACGGCGGCTTGGAGCCTATTCTGTTGAAAAACTCCAATATTTGGATTTCCAAAAATTCCGCCAAAAGCACAGCTCTGCACAAATCCATTGAGGATTGCCGCCAAAGGTTCCAAGGAGCCGCAACAGCGCCTGAAGCCGATTTTGGCCGAGCCCCTCGCCAAAACTCTCCTCTAGCTCTGTGCGGGGAAAAATTTTCCGATTTTGGCTGAAATCGGGGTTTTTCAACAGAATAAGCCCGATCCAGACCTATCAAGATTTTGCTGTGTGCACTCGCGGCATTTCGGTGGCTGAAAACCA
>JAAEUI010000567.1 GCA_024227475.1 Paracoccaceae bacterium
AGGATACGCTCAACCTCCGGTTTAAAATCCATAAACCCGCCGGCATGGGGGTGCAGTTCGGGAATCAGACCGTATTCCTCGGCCCCCAATTGGGCAACGGTCAGGATTCGGTTACGGTAAGCTTCCCACTCTGCTTTGTCCATCTGATCGGCTTCATTGGCGCGACCGGCAGTCGGCGCACGGCGCGGAGAGATGGAATCGATCAAGACAAAGTGTTTTGCCCCATGCGCCACGAGCGCCTTGCAGGTTCGCACGGCACCATCCAGGACATCATCCCATTGGGCAGGATCGTGGAAAGCACGGAACAATACGCCGCCGATCAATTCAAGACCGTTCTCCTCGAGCGCATCACCCAACTCTGCGGGATCCTCAGGCATGAAACCCACAGGCCCCAATTCAATTCCCCTGTAACCGGCTTCAGCGCATTCCTTCAGCACAGTCTGCCAGGTCGGATTTCGTGGGTCGCCTGCAAACTCCACACCCCAGGAGCAAGGCGCATTGCCAATTTTGATGTTCATTTTCCTTCACCTTTCAAAGCTGAAAATGTTTCGATCGGGACCCATGACTTTGTCTGTGATGATTGAAAAACCGCAGCTACGATCCGGTTGACCTCCAGCCCGTCACGGAATGTTGGCCAAACCGGCTCTCCGGTTTCG
>JAAEUI010000568.1 GCA_024227475.1 Paracoccaceae bacterium
CCGCTCCTTCGAGCGGCCCTTATCTGTTGTCGAGATATTCTTGAAACCCATCTTGAGCGTGGCACTGCCAGAACGCATCTTGGTGTGTTGGAAACACCAACGAACCGTGAAACACTCTAATAGTTACCTTTAACCCGCTCCTTGGTCGGATCAAAATGCGGGAAGGGGACAATTTTGGCCTTCAGTCGCTTCTGATCCCCATCCAGTCGACCGACTTCGACTTCAGTGCCGGGTTCTGCATGGGTCACATCCATCTTTGCCAAGGCGATCACCTTACCCAGAATCGGAGATTTCACCGCCGATGTAACCGTGCCAATCTGCGGCTTTTCGATGTGCAGGCAATCTCCCGGCGAGGGCACAACGCCGCCTTCCAGCTCCAGTCCGACAAGTTTGTTCACAGGATGAGCCTTGCGCCGTTCCAGTGCGGCCCGTCCGATGAAGTCATCCTCCTTTGATTTCAACGGTACGGTAAAGCTGATCCCAGCCTCCATCGGGTCAGTCTGATCATCAAACTCGGACCCGGCGAAAATCAGACCAGCCTCGATCCTCAACATATCCAGCGCAGCGAGCCCCAGCGGGATCATGCCCATCGGTTCACCCACGGCCCAAATCGCGTCGAATACCTCAGTCGCATCCTTGGGGTGGCAGAACACTTCGTAGCCCAACTCACCCGAATACCCAGTCCGGCTGACCACTACGGCCGGGCCATGAAAATCGCCGATCCGGCCAATCGTCAAACGAAACCACGGCAATTCCTCGACAGTTGCCTGTTGCGGTGGTGTCCAAATCACCTCTTTCAGAATGTCGCGGGACAATGGCCCCTGAATAGCGATATTGCAGTGATGATCGGTGGACGGGCGCACCCAGACGTTCAGACCCCGGTCCTGCGCAACCTTTTTCAGCTGAACGCCCGACTGATCATTTCCACCAATCCAGCGAAAGTTGGATTCACCCAGGCGATAAACCGTCCCGTCATCAATCATACCCCCGTGGTCATAGCACATGGCAGTATAGACAATTCCACCAACCGACAGTTTCTTGATGTTGCGGGTCACGCAAAACTGCATCAGTTCTTCGGCGTCCGGTCCTGTCACCTCGTATTTCCGAAGTGGCGACAGATCCATGACCACCGCTTTCTCCCGCGCAGCCCAATATTCAGCCACGGCGCCGTGGTTGGTCATCGTATTGGGCAGCCAAAAGCCGTTGTACTCCACAAAGTCGCGTGTGTGCCGCGCGAAACAATCGTGAAACCCTGTATTTCGAGTCTGTTCCAAGTCATCCCCCGGAGTTTTGCGCCAGCCAATGGAGCGTTTAAAGTCTTCGTTTTCGCCGTAAAGCCGGACCTGAATGTCCGTGGGGTTCCAGCCGTTGGCGGGATCGACATCGCAAGGGCAGGCGGTGGAGACGCAAACCAGATCAGTCAGCGCCTTGAGCATCACATAGTCACCGGGACGCGAGAAAGGATCATCCATCCCGATGGCATTGGTGTCATCCAACATGGTGTTGAAGAAAAAGTTGATCGCTGGCCAGCCGCCACGCGGTTGAATTCCAAAGCGTTCAACGTCCCGGTTAATATTATCTGTACAGTTAACATGGCCGGGATAGCCTAGGTCTTCGTAATAGCGAGCTGTACATGCCAGGCCAAACGTGTCGTGGCGCAATACCGTGTCCTGTACAATCTCAATCAGGGGCTCCTGATCCGAACTGAAGTACTTCCCGAAAATTCCCGGTTCCGGGTACAGCGCTCCCATTAGCGAGCGGGTGGTTGTCGGGTCTATCTCGCGTTCCTTGCCACGATCCAGTGCACGCAAACTCAGCGCCTGAAAGTCGGAACATTCCCGGCCCTGGATGTCGAGGATCTGGATATACTGACCCGCTTTTACCTCATAGGCCCGCGCGTTGCCGGGCTGGATGTTGAAATCCAACAGAGGATCGGCGAGCGGTTCCGGCGGCAGGTGAACAGTTTTCACATTCTCCGGATTTGTCCTCCGAACGTACAAGGCAACCTCTGTTGGGGCCCATTGATCGTGCGGCTCCATTGGCCCGCCAACCGCACAAGCGATCAGCAAGCCGTCGGAAGAGGCGACAAAGGTTTCGTAGTCTCCAGCCCTTGACCCCTCCGAGAAAACGACCGCCGCGTCGGCTTTTCCAAGATCAAAACGCGCTGCGTGCAGTGCCTTGAGAACGTTTGCCCCTGATGCATCCGCCATCAGTGCTGCCCGCAACCCTTCTGGTTCACGTCCGCCTTTGGCCCCGATCATCCCGGCATCAGACTTTCCGTCCGGCGCAAAGAACACCAGTTCCACCGGCTGCAGGCCTTCGCGATCCTGGATGGTGATTTCATCGCCCGCATCAATCCGGACCGCACGACTGCCACCCCCAGAAATCGGGTGGCGTTCGACGCCTGGAGGAAGTACCGGCAAGCCGGGAGTGATCACCCCATTGCGTTCGTAGGGTGTTGGAAAGACAGGTTGTATACCCATGGTTAGCCTAGTCCGAGTGCTCGTTTCCGTTTTTCTGCCCAGCTCATGATCGCCAAGTCGAAGGTTAGCGCCATCAGGGATACACACAGGCCAAGCACAAAGTTCTTGCCCAGCTCGGTCCCTGCAAGCGTTTTCTGAAGTTCTTGTCCAAGATCCTGCGTACCAATGAAGGCTGCGATGATCACCATGAAGAATGCAAATATGATAGCCTGGTTAAACCCAACAGCCATCGTTGGCAGCGCCAACGGCAGTTGAACGCTCCAAAGCTTTTGCGACTTGGTAGCCCCGGACATATCAGCAGCTTCCGTCAGTTCCAATGGCACGGTACGCAGCCCTTCAATGGTGTAGCGGGTCAGGGGAACAGTGGTGAAGATGATAATCGAGAACACTACCGCCACGTCGTTCACGCCAAACAGCATGATTGCCGGAATAAGGTAGATGAAACTCGGGAACGTCTGCGCCGTGTCACAGGCCAGAAGGATGCGCTTTGACCATTTTTCGGACCTGGACGCAAATATTCCCAGCGGGATGCCGATGAACATCGAGAGGATCACAGCTGAAATCACCGCGTAAAGCGTGATGACGGAGCGGTCCCACCAGCCGGACAGCGCAATCAGCGAGAAAAAGACCGCGGCGTATATCCCCGGCTTTTTGCCGCCCAGATAGTAAGCGAAAGCAACAATAGCCAGAATGAAGGCTGGTGTTGGTATCCACAGCAGCGAATTTCGGAACGGGATCAGGACCCAGACATTGAGGAACCAGCGCCACCAGCCGGTAAACGCTTGCACAGCATCAATATTCAGGAATCCCTTAATCAGCCCGTCAATCTCCTTGCCTTTTGAGAAATCCTGGCTGCGTTCGATATGGTCAGCAACCTGAACGACCTGTGCAATCAGAAGGAAGGCGATAAATGCACCTATCGCTGCAACCAAGTAGATATGCTGTTTCCACCAGGGCGTGCCCTTTTCATGGTGTTCCGGTAGCTTGACAACCCAGGCTTTTGACAACCGGTCGAGCATAACCGCCAACAGAACAATCGTTACACCAATCTCAAAGCTTCGGCCCAGTTTGAATGAGCCCATCATGGCCAGAAGTTTCGCACCCAATCCGGGCATGCCAATAAAGGCGGTCAGAACCACCATGGCCAGACAGAGCATGATCACTTGGTTTACCCCAACCAAAATCTCGGTCCGCGCAGCAGGAATGTAAACCTTGGTCAGCATCTGAAACTTGGTGCAACCGCACATCTTGCCGGCTTCGACCACTTCTGGTGAAACCTTCTTCAAACCCAGCGTTGTCATCAGAATCATAGGCGGGATCGCGTAGACGATTGTCGCTACAGCGCCGGCGGTCGGGCCTACCTTAAAAAAGATCACTGCCGGAAGCAGGTAGGTGAAGAACGGCAAGGTCTGCAGAATCGACAGTATCGGCTTGATCGCCCGATCTACACTTCTCCACTTCCAGGCTGCTATACCAAGGCCCAGCCCGATGAAAAATGCCAGGGGTGCCGCAACGGTCAGAACTGACATGGTTTGCATTGCGATTTTCCACTGACCGATCAGCGCGGTCCAGACAAAGGTGCCGCCTGCCAGAAGGGCCAGGCGCCAGCCACCCAGGTAATAACCAACAACAACCGCCACTGCCGCGATTGTCGTCCAAGGGGTAGGGCCGATGAAAGGCCACCGGCGCTTACCTTCAAGCAAGTTTGCAGTCGTATCCAGCATAAATTCCAGCGGGCCCTCTGCGATCCAGCGGGTTAATACCGCCAGTTTCAGATCATCGATCAGAAAGTTGAACCCGGCATCCAGCCATACTGCAAATGGGGGAACCCAGGTTTCCGGCACGCGGATCAGAAAATCCGGGAGTATTGGTTTTGCAACTGTCAACAGCACCGCAACTGCCAGCAATACTTGAACGACACGGATTTTACTTAAGCCGCCAAATCCTTCGTCTTCCACGTCTGTCGAGATGCTGGACATATCAATTTTTTCCCAGCAGAACGTCGAGCGCTTCCTGACGGTTCATTACACCGATCAGTTTGCCATCGCGGGTTGCCACCGGCAATTCTTCACGCGGGTCGTTCACCAACTGGCGTGCCAGCTGCAGGATTGTATGCCCGGCACGCACAGGCTCGCCTTCTGGCGCAGCGCCGTTAACCGGGCTGGCCAGAACTCTGGCGTGAACCACACGGGATTTTTCGATTTCTTCGGTGAATTTCTTCACATATGGGGTTTTGGGGTTCAGAACGATCTGATCCGGTGTGTCACATTGTTCAACGGCACCGTCTTTCATGATCGCGATACGGTCTGCAAGGCGCAGGGCCTCGTCAAAGTCGTGTGTAATGAAGACAATTGTCTTGCCCAGCATGTCCTGTAGGCGCAGGAATTCATCCTGCATTTCGCGGCGGATCAACGGGTCCAGCGCCGAAAACGGCTCGTCCAGAAACCAGATGTCGGGTTCAATCGCCAGCGAACGGGCGATACCTACGCGCTGCTGTTGACCACCAGACAGCTCACGCGGGAAATATTCCTCGCGGCCCTCCAGCCCGACCAACTTGGTGACTTCCAGCGCTCGCGCACGGCGCTCGTGTTTATCCTGTCCACGCATTTCCAGCGGAAACGCAATATTTTCCAGCACAGTACGATGCGGCAGCAGACCAAAGGACTGGAACACCATCCCCATTTTGTTGCGCCGCAGCTCAATCAGTTCTTTTTCGGGCAAGGCCATGATGTCCTGTCCCTCGACGGTAATCGTACCGCCGGTAATTTCGTGAAGCCGGGAAAAACAACGCACCAAGGTGGATTTGCCGGAGCCGGATAGGCCCATAATCACCAACATCTCGCCCCGATCGACCTCAATCGAAACATCCTTTACACCAGCGATATACCCGTCCGCGCGAATATCATCGAACGAACGCCCCTCCGGCATGTTAGCCAGGTATTTCTCAGGATTTTCGCCAAAAATCTTCCAGACATTTTTACAGGAGATTACTGGTGCGTCGTCGTTCATTTTTTATCCCTCAGAAGATTTCCCCGCCGACCCTTGGTCGGCGGGGAGAGTTGTTTTACGTCGTGCGAAATGCCCGTTTACTTGGTCCAGCCCATCCAAACGTCACCATTGGCTTCCAGCCATGCAGCTGCGGCATCTTCCGGCTCCATTTCGTCAACGTCAACGAGTTTGGCCATTTCAGCAATCTGCGGGTTGGTAAAGGAAATATTGGTCAGCGCTTTATATGCTGCCGGCCATTTGCCTTCCATGCCGTCCCACGCTGCGATTTTCAGATAGCCAGTTGCTGGGTTGCCACAATCGTACAGTGCGTCCGGGTTTACACCAACGGACGGGTCACTGTCACATCCTTCAACCCACTCAGGGAACTCAACAAATTCACCCGGCCAAACAGCTTCAGCAAAGTTTGGTGTCCAGTTGAACACAACAACTGGTTTCTTGTCGGCTTCAGCAGCACCGATTTCAGCCCACAGAGCTGCAGCGGAACCGGCGTTGATAACCTGAAAGTTCATATCCAAGGCTTCAACCCGCTCAGCACCGTGCTTCAACCAGTCGACCGGGCCATCCAGATAACGACCTTTGTCGCCGGTTTCCGGGGTTGCGAATACAGAAGCACAATCATTGAGAGCTTCCCAGCTCGGCAGACCAGGGCAAGCTTCCTTGGTCCACATCGGATACCACCAGTCTTCGCGGGTCACGGCATCATGGGTGCCAGCGTCGTGCAAGCCGCCTTTTTCCAGAGCAGTACGGAATGAGGCGCCGAATGCACCTTCCCAAACTTCCAATTCCAGTGTCACGTCGCCGAGACGAACTGATTCATAAACAGCTTGCGAGTCTGTTGTTACGAACTCAACGTTGTTGCCCATGCCTGTGAAAATCTGACCAACCACATGGCTCATCACGATTTGTGAGGACCAGTTGTGAATTGGAATGACAATAGGATCGCTGCTGTCTTCTGCCATTGCCGCCATCGGCATGGCTGCCAGAGCACCCGCCATAAATGTTTTGGTAAACGTCTTCATACTTTTCTCCCTGTTTGTATGTAACCCAAAATAGCCTGCCGGAGAATCTCTCCGGTCGTACGGGCATTCTTGCAAGGAATCAGTTTTGTTCAGCACAGAAATTTGATGGCCATTGGCCTTCAAAATTGGTGGCAAACCCCCTTTAATGTGCTCTAATCAACAACATAACGATTCGTGATTTTTTGGTACTTTCCAGAAAACAGCGGGCCGGGTTGGACTCGGGCGACCAATTCGGAGCAAATTTCAAGGATGGACGGTGTAAAGTTGAAAAACGACCGGAATGTACTTCCACCGCTGGATTACCTTCTGGCATTTGAGTCCGCAGCAATCGCTCAGAGTTTTGCTGCAGCGTCGCGAGATATGAATATCAGTGAAACTGCGATTAGCCGGAAAGTGAAACTACTGGAATTGCACTATGACGTGGCTCTGTTTGTGCGCCGGCACCGGTCGATTCAGTTGACCCCTCAGGGGCAAAACCTGCTTGATAATGTGCGGCCAGCGATGCAAATGCTCAGACACGCGTCCCGGGACATCCTGTCCGACCACCAAAAAAACACAGTGACGCTTGCTGCGACCAATTCAGTCACTTCGCTTTGGCTGATGCCAAAGCTGCGAAAGTTCAGACGCACCAACAAACACCTGAAAATCATGCTCGTCGCTTCGGACAGTGATCAGGAGTGTCTCGCTGAAAACGTGGATTTGTCTATTCTACGGGGCGATGGCAACTGGTCCGGCTACAGATCGCGGCTGTTGTTCGGGGAAACCATATTTCCGGTGTGTTCCCCAAATTACCTGGAGGCAAACCCTCAGATAGGGGAAATCGAAAAACTGACGGCCCACGGCCTGATTGACGTGTCTAACATTCACACAGAGTGGATGAACTGGAAGACCTGGCTGGCGCACTATGACTATGAATTTGATGGCCTGGATCAAGCGGTTTTTTTTAACACTTACCCGCTTGCAATTCAGGCCGCTGTTGACGGTTTAGGCATCGCATTGGGGTGGGGTCATCTGGTTGATCCCCTGATCAAATCGGGAAAGCTGGTCCGTCCGCTGGACTCGGCAGAAATTCGAACCAACCACGGCTATTATCTGCTGCACCCGGAAAAGCGTCAGACCTTCCCGGAATGCACGGCCGTTGAAAGCTGGTTGAAGCAGGAAAGCGCCCAGAGAACGCGATATCGGGCACGGTAAAGGCGTTGGTTTTATCGAGGGGCAGGATCCGCAACGGACGCTTCCCAATCCGGTTCAAACCCCAGAATAATCGCCTTTTCGGACAGATTAGGGTTGAAAAGGTGATTATGCCACCAGGTTGACTGATAGTATGGGTTTTTGGCGGCCAGACGCCACACCTTGCATTGAAGACTGAAAGCCTGGCCAAACGCGTCAAACTCCAGTTTACACGATCCTGCCCGCCGAATGGCAGCGGCCCTTTCGGACTTTTCCGTAAACACAGATGTCAGAACGTCTGAAAAGGTTTTGGGTTTTTGAAAGTAGGTCTCTGAAAGCAGTTGCAGCGCCTTTTCCCGCCTTTGGGCCGGATCAAAGGTCCGCTTTGTCATGTGCTGAAATTCAGGTGTCAGACTGTGCTGGGGGAGTTTGGACATCACAGTGATGATCCGGCCCATCGGCTCCGTTTCACCGGCAAGTGTCAATGCCGGTGAAATTGTCTCGTCCGGGCGCCCGCGATTTTCGCGCATACTGATCTGGCGAACCCGGCATTGCCATCCCAAAAAAGCATCCCGCATCGGATGCGGGTCAGGGTTTACACCCAATAGACTGGCGATTGCGCTCATGCGACGTCTCTTTCGTTCTTGTATGTTACCAGCTGGAAAGGCCGGTCGTGAATTAGGCTCGGGATCCGCGAGCGGGTTGCCGCAACCATATTCAAGTCAATTTCCGCCTGCACCACACCAGTCCGCTCTCCGCCGTCAGAAACAACCTCACCCCAGGGAGAAACGATCAGAGAATGGCCATAGGATTCCCCGCCTCCAGTTATCGGACCAACCGCACAGGGCGCAACTACAAAGGCACCGTTTTCAATAGCCCGCGCCTTGTTCAGTACGTGCCAATGTGCGCGGCCGGTCGTTTTGGTGAATGCAGCCGGAACAAAGAGGATTTCAGCGCCCGCCTGGGCCATATCGCGATACAAGTGAGGGAACCTGAGATCGTAGCAGATTGACAGGCCCATGCGCCCAAAAGGGGTATCGGCAACAATACTGGTGTTGCCCGGTTCGACCCGTTCACTTTCGCAATAAACTTCGTTCTCTGACAGCTGGATATCAAACAGATGTATCTTGTCATACCGGGCCCTAACCATACCCACATCATCCAGCAGCAGGGACCGGTTGATGATTTTGCCATTCGATCCAGTAACGGCGACTGAACCAATCAGCATCCAGATTTTATTTGCAGCCGAAAAATCACGAAGCCCCAGCAATACGGGATGTTCGTTCTCAGGCACAAAAGGGGGGGCTAGAGCCCCGTTATCCGTGGCCAGCCCCCCGCAATATTCAGGCAGCGCAATAAATTGCGCCCCCGCAGTGACCGCTGCCTGTGCGAATCCTAGGGTCTCGGCCAAAGCCTGATCGAAATCGGGCTTTGGGGAGGTTTGCAGACACGCTATGTTCAGCAGTCTTTGCATATCAGAACTTCATATATGCTTTCCGCAGCATGACCAGCGGATGCCGGTCGGACATTTGGAACTTGAGCAGCAACTCGCGTGCAATCATGTCCCGGTCCTGTTGGTTGTCCGGCAGGTCAATGGTGTCCGGAATGGAAACCCACCCGTTGTTGTTACGATCAAACACCGCCGGAGCGCCGTCTTCGTAACCCATGTGAATGTCTTCCAGCCAATTCAGGTCGTCCCAGCCCATGGTTTCCATGTATTTGCTGAGAAACGGTGTGATCCGGTTGTAATCCGGCACCAGGTTCACGTCATAACGGTAACCAATGTGCTGGCCGATTTCCTTTTCACGCTCTGATTCCAGACCCGCAGCGTCTTTCACAAACTGATCGACGTCTGTGATTTCGGAGCCTCTGTACTGTGTTCCAGCCATCTCTCTTCTCCTTACAGTTTGTGGTAGTCTTCGACACCAACCGTATAGTTGGTACCAGCGAGCGGAACAGCGGCCATGGCTGAGGCTTCCATTGTCAGCGCGGC
Organism: Paracoccaceae bacterium; assembly: GCA_024227475.1. Lineage (GTDB taxonomy): Bacteria > Pseudomonadota > Alphaproteobacteria > Rhodobacterales > Rhodobacteraceae > Amylibacter. Next base: position 9,675 of record JAAEUI010000568.1, read on the forward strand.
CAGATCTTCGGGCTCAAGGCTGTGCACATGCGTCTTACCACAGGCACGGGCAAAGAGCTGAGCTTCGATCGTCAGCGTGTGCAGGAAGTTGTAAACGCGTTCGGCCGCAGCATCCGGGTCAAGACGTTGACGCAGAACCGGATCCTGGGTTGCAACACCAACCGGGCAACGGCCTGTGTGGCAGTTGTAGCAATGACCTGCAGGCTGGCCGACTTCTTCTTCGTAGTTGGCTTCCGGGATGTCTTTGTTACAGTTCAGGGCCATCATCACCGAATGCCCGACAGCAATTGCGTCAGCCCCAAGAGCGATCGCTTTGGCCACGTCGGCACCGTTGCGGATACCCCCCGCATAGACCAGGCTGATTTCGCCACGTTTGCCTAGATCGTCAATCGCTTTACGCGCCTGACGGATCGCCGCGATACCGGGAACGCCGGTATCTTCAGTGGCGAGGTGAGGACCAGCACCAGTGGAGCCTTCCATACCGTCAATGTAGATCGAGTCGGGATCACATTTCACGGCCATCCGCACGTCGTCATAAACCCGTGCGGCACCCAGTTTCAGTTGGATCGGAATTTGCCAGTCGGTCGCTTCGCGGATTTCCTGGATTTTCAGAGCCAGATCGTCCGGTCCCAGCCAGTCAGGGTGACGGGCAGGTGAACGCTGGTCGATACCCGCCGGAAGCGAGCGCATTTCGGCAACCTGGTCGGTCACTTTCTGACCCATCAGGTGGCCGCCAAGGCCCACTTTACAGCCTTGACCGATGAAGAATTCAACACCGTCAGCCAGAACCAGGTGGTTCGGGTTGAAGCCGTAACGCGACTGGATACACTGATACAGCCATTTCGAGCTGTAGCGGCGCTCGTCGGGGATCATCCCGCCTTCGCCCGAACAGGTCGCTGTGCCGGCCATGGTTGCACCACGGGCCAGAGCAGTTTTCGCTTCGTATGAAAGTGCTCCGAAGCTCATCCCGGTAACGTAAACCGGAATGTCCAGAACCAGCGGGTTTTTGGCACGCGGGCCAATCACTGTCCTTGTTTCACACTTTTCACGATAGCCTTCGATCACAAAGCGTGTCAGCGTACCGGGCATGAATGTCAGATCGTCCCAGTGGGGGATTTTCTTGAACAGCGAGAAGCCCCGCATCCGGTAGCGGCCAAGCTCAGATTTGATGTGAATGTCATCCATGACGTGCGGCGGGAAGATAAAGCTATCACCCATCCGAGTGGTGTCACGATCAAGCGGCTTCTTTGTTTTGATGTCACCATCAGCCATTGTCTTGTTCCTTTCCCCTAGTTAGAGAACGATCTTCTTCTCAGAAGGCTCGAGGTTGTCGTAGTTCCAGAGTTGCCGGCCAGCGACAATTTTCCTGAAATGATCCACACCTTTTTCCGGCATCAGGCCGTATTGCGTCAGCTTGCGCGTCAGCCAGGCCTTGTCCAGATCGGTGAGTTCTCCGGGAACAGCATCAACACCGAGCGACTGAATTTCGCCACCCACATATATCGTGCCGTCGTACATTGAATCGCCGAGGTTCTTGCCGGCGTTGCCGCAGATAACCATCCGCCCACGCTGCATCATAAACCCGGTCAATGCTCCGGTGTTGCCACCAACAAGGATCGTGCCACCCTTCTGGTCGATCCCGGTCCGCGAGCCCACAGAGCCTTTGGAAACCAGATCGCCGCCACGGATTGCAGCACCGAAGGTGGAACCAGCGTTCTTGTTCACAACGATGGTCCCGGCCAGCATGTTCTCACCGCAGGACCAGCCAACACGACCATTGATGGTCACGTTCGGACCGTCGATCAAGCCGACACCAAAGTACCCAAGTGAACCCTCAAAAATCAGGTTCAGTTTAGTCAGGATGCCAACACCCAATGAGTGTTTGCCGCGTGGATTTTTGATCACGATGGTCCCGTAACCTTCAGCCATCAGTTCGCGAATGCGAGTGTTGACTTCGGTTGAGGTCATTTCATCAACGTCCAGTTCGGTCCGTTTGTTGAAGTCAACGGCAGGCGCCCAAGGGTACTCGAACCGTTCTTCCTCATCCGGGTTGAACTCGATCCGCATCGCGCGGCCCGTCAATTGGTCCGTCCGCATTCCAAGCGCTGTCACGCGCTCTTCCTGCGTCATCTGCTTCAGATCAGCATCGCTTACGCTTGCCATACGCGAACCTCCTCATCATAGGGGTCAGTGGTTTCAATTTCTTGGGGCAGGATTGCGCGGATGGAGACCTCTTCGGAAGCCATCGCAATCAGATCATCTGACTCGTAAAGAACCAGCGGTTTCGCGGCCATGGTGTCTTTGGCCATGCCAAGAGAGTCGCTGGTTGCCACCAGATAGGTGAACACGCCATCGATCTCTTCAATCGAACTTTTCAGGCTGTCTTCCAGCGAAATGCCGTTAGCCAGATTGTCAGCGGTGTAAACCGCCAGCAACTCGGAGTCACAGTTCGACATGAACCGGTGACCCTTGCGCTCCATCTGGCGACGCATGAGCCAATAGTTGGTGATCTGGCCGTTATGAACAACAGCCACATCGTTGTACGGGAACGCCCAGTAGGGGTGAGCCGAACGGATATCGACATCCGATTCAGTTGCCATCCGGGTGTGACCCAGACCATGGGTGCCTTTGAAGCTTTCCAGACCATATTGCTCTGAAACGACCGTTGCGTCACCAAGGTCTTTGATCAGCTCCAGGCCATTGCCCAGCGACATGATCTCGACACCTTCGATATCTTCGATGTGGCGCGCCAGGGACTCCATGTCGCTATCACAGCTGATGACAAAACGGTGGGCGTAGTCCGTCGCTGCCTGACGGTCCTTCACTTCAACACCGTGCTCGGCCAGACGCTTTTCAACCTCAGCAAGACGCCCGGCAACAATTTCGATCATGTCGTAACCTGAGGCCATTTCTTCTTGTTCGGCTGTTACAAACCGCATGACATATTCACCCGGGTTACCCTGGCCGTACACAGCAAAGCCGGTGGAATCCGGTCCGCGGTGCCTAAGCGCTTGCAACATCGCAGTCATCTCTGACCCGACATTGGAACTTTTGCCTTTATAAATAAGGCCTGCAATTCCGCACATAGCGATTGCTCCTCCATAGTTAGTGGAAAGTCGTGGTGGTTTGGTAGGGAAGGGCCAAAACCCTTCCCCGGCTTTTACGGGTGTCGGCTTTTTACGGCAGACATTCCATATAGGTTTCATTGTCCCATTCGGTGACGGTTGCGTTAAACCGTGCAAATTCGTCGTATTTATACTCGTGAAACAAACGATACATTTCGCCTGGCAGGCCGCGCTGAACAACGGGGGATTTTTCAAGGAATTCCAACGCTTCGCCCAGAGACATCGGCAGTTTTTTGACCTGCTTACCAGCTTTGATCGCGTCATAAATGTTGCGCTCTTCCGGCTGGCCCGGGTCCAGTTTGTTGTCGATGCCGTCATCCATGGCGGCCAGCAAACAAGAACCCATAAGATAAGGGTTCACCATCGAGTCAACCGAGCGGTATTCGAACCGGCCCGGTGCGGAAACCCGCAAACCGGTTGTGCGGTTTTGGAAACCCCAGTCGGCAAAGATTGGTGCCCAGAACCCGGTGTCCCACAAACGACGGTAAGAGTTCACGGTCGAAGACCCGATGGCTGTGAGCGCTTGAAGGTGGTGAACAACACCACCAATCGCCTCAAGGCCTTCTTTGCCTGGCATTTGTGGATCATCGTCGTCAGGCATAAAGGTATTCTCGCCGCCTCTGACGTACATGTAGTTTTCAGCCATGCCAGGCAGATTGTCCGGGTCATTACCGCATTTTACGAATTGGTCTTCGCCACCACGCCAGAGCGACATGTTGTGGTGACAACCGGAAGCAGAAACGCCCATGAACGGTTTTGTCATGAAGCAGGCAAAAATGCCGAACTCGCGCGCAACCTGCGCGCAAATCTGACGGTAAGTCGTCAGACGGTCTGCGTTGCGCAGCACGTCGTCGAACATCCAGTTCAGTTCCAATTGGCCCGGCGCATCCTCGTGGTCACCTTGGATCATGTCGAGACCCATCATGCGGGAGTATTTAATCACCTGCATAGAAACCGGACGCAGCGATTCAAACTGGTCGATGTGATAGCAATAAGGTTTAGAATACCCGTCCTTTGGCACACCGTTTTCGTCGTACTTCAACCACATCATTTCCGGCTCTGTGCCGATGCGCAGGCTCCGGCCGTGCTTGGCTTTGAAATCTTCATGCATACGGCGCAGGTTACCGCGGCCATCCGACGACAACGCTCCGCCCGGGTTCACTTTTTCCTCGCGGTTGCGGAACAGCGTACAATACATGCGCCCAATTTCAGGCGCCCAGGGCAGCTGCATAAAGGTTTCCGGCTCTGGAATGCCGACCATCTCAGCGGCTTCCGGACCGTACCCGATATAATTGCCGGCACGGTCGGTGAACAGGTTGACGGTTGCGCCATAAACCAGCTGGAAACCCTTCTTGGCGATGGCTTCCCAATGGTCGGCCGGGATACCCTTACCCATGATCTTACCGGTTACAGAAACGAACTGCAGATAGAGATACTCGATCCCCTTCGCGTCGATCATTTCGCGGACTTGCCTAATTTTCTCTTCGCGCCCTGGCGCTTCAACGAATTGTTCGAGATCTGTTGCCAATTTAAGTCTCCCTGGTTTCGACCCGGATTTGGTTGGTTCTTTAGCGCTTCCGAATTGGTCAGCTTCGGTTCGCATTCTTTTCACTCAGTGGTCACATTTTGAGGAAACGCTGGTCTTGATTCGGCTTCCCCAGGCGAATCTTCACTTAGCAGTTTCCCCAAACTGATCCAAAAAACAACCCCTTTTGTACCAATTTAAATCCAAACTTGCCATTTAGCCAGTATTGGTCTAGTATTGGATCGCTAGTGGACGGAACATGGAATACTCACCAAAACTAAACCGAATAGGTTCAGCTGAAATCGCAACGGATTTGCGGCAGCAAATTAGTGCGGAGCAACTACGCTATCTAGAAAGACTGCCATCTGAACGGGTTCTTTCGAATCGGTACGGCGTATCGCGGGGAACCGTTCGGGATGCTCTGATGCATCTAGAGCAGGAAGGTCTTGTTGAAATACGGCCAGGCAGCGGCACTTATGTTGCGCAATCCGCCAAAAACGAAACAACTCAGGCGGTAGAGGGGGCGAGACCGCTCGAACTTGTAGATGCAAGGTTTGCTCTGGAGCCGCACATCTGCCGACTTGCCGTTTTGCACGCGCGCCGGTCAGATTTTGAAAAAATGGAAAAGTTGCTCAGGAAAATGGAAGCCTGCTCGGGTGATGCTGCGGCTTTTGGTGAAGCCGACACAGAATTTCACGCCGCACTGGTTGAATCCACCGGAAATAATCTGCTGGTCTGGCTCATCTCACAAATCAATTCTGTTCGAGCCCAAGACGAGTGGGCCCGCATGCGGCATCTGACACTGGATCCTTCAATCACCGATAAGTACAATCGCCAACATCGGCAGATTGTTGAAGCTATTCGGACGCGCGAACCCGAGCGGGCAGCAAATATGATGAAGGAACATCTGGAAACAGCGCGCCTGTCACTGACGCGCGCTGCAGAAACCTGACGATCGGGCGATCAGGCTTTTGCTGCAGTCTGCAGCCAATTGATGTAAACCCGCTCGGCCAGGGTTTCGAAATCGTCGATTTTTTCAGAACATGCCGCATCTAAATCCGCTGCACCATTTGGGCCAAGTGCGGTTTTGAGTGCGTCAGCATACTCCGGTATGTCGGACCAGTTTCCAACGGTATCTGCCTCAACCTCAAGGTGGAACTGCACCGAGTGCGCCCGGTTTTGCCAACTGAAGGCTTGCACAGTGCAGTCCTGTGACGTTGCCAGCACCTTACAGCCTGCTGGCAGTGTTTTTACTTCGGCACTGTGCCACTGCAGGCAGGGAAAAACCTCAGGCAACCCGTCCATCAGGACCGAGTCAAACCCTGCCTCGGTCAGCTGAACATCCATAACTCCGATTTCCGGATTTTCAGACGGTCCAACACTGCCCCCAAGAACTTCCGCCAGAAGCTGATGCCCCAGGCAGAGGCCTAAAAAGTGTGTTCCTTTGTCCACCACAGCCTCTTTGATGAAAGCCTTTTCGGCCCTCAGCCAAGGGTATTGATCCTCCTGCCAAACGTCCATCGGGCCGCCCAAAACCCAAAGCGCATCATAGCCGTCAATCGAAGCAGGCAGTGTTGCGCCCTGATCCATATGAACGGTGTCGCAGATGTGGCCGTCCTCAGCCAGAAATTCGCGGAATTTCCCCGCATGCTCCACCGGCGCATGTTGCAGAACAAGAATCTTCATCGGTGTACTCCAATTTTTGGCGGATTGTTATTCTGGAGCTGGCGAATTGCAAGGCCATGCAAATCTGGAATGCCCCGAGGATCGCACCTCGGCCTGGAAGAATGTAATTTTTCACCAGATTAGAGCACTTTTCACTCAATCTGGGACAGATTGGGTGAAAATACCGGGTGCAGGCCTTTGATTAAATTGCGTCTTTCACAAATCTTATGAATCAGAATTCGTGAAAAACGCTCTAGGTGGTCACCTCATCATCTTGACGGAAGTGACGACGGGATTGTCATTCGAGGTTTTGTCCGTTCCAAGTGTGATTGGGCTACAGGCGTAAGTCATTTGGATGGTAAATTAACATAACGTTAATTATTGGCAGCAACTCCCTGTAGCACGGCACATTCTAAACTGGGTCGCGACAATTCCCTTATTATGCTGTACAACTTTCCCGACGGGCACCTGTAATAATCGGCCCAGCAATTGACCAACCACCGAACCAACGGCATTCTGGGCCCATGATCAACGGCGTTCTGCTCGATCTTTCCGGTGTTCTCTATGTCGGCTCCTCCGTCTTGCCTGGTGCGGTTGATGCTGTTGCAAGGTTGCGATCTGAGTTGCCGGTGCGCTTTGTTACAAATTCCACTCGCAGTCCCAAGCGGGTTCTGCTTGAAAAGCTCCGGGGTTTTGGGTTTCGTCTTGCAGAGGATGAGTTGTTTACTCCCGCCAAAGCTGCGTGTGACTGGCTCGCCACCAACAGGCATTCGCCACATTTACTGGTCTACCCCGATCTGCAGGAGGATTTTGCGGATTGCGCAGAAGAAGGCCCTGCTGCGGTTGTTTTGGGTGACGCCGGTAAATTCTTCACCTTTGACGCGCTGAACACCGCATTTCGTGTTTTGTACAAAGGCGCACCATTCCTGGCTTTGGCAGCAAACCGGACTTTCAAAGATGACGATAACAAAATCAGCATTGACGCCGGTGCTTTTGTCGCAGCGCTGGAGTATTCCAGCGGCACCACCGCGCAGGTCATGGGTAAACCTGCACCCGCATTTTTCGCTGCTGCTGCAGCCGACATGGGGTGCACGCTCACCGAAATTGCAATGATCGGTGACGACGCAGAAGCTGACATTGCTGGCGCTTTAAAGGCGGATGTCGGTACCGCTCTGTTGCTTCGGACCGGAAAATACAATGCCGGCGACGAAACCCGCTTTTATCCCACGCCAACAGCGACACTCGACGACATATCAGACGCAGTTGAATGGGTCCTGTCGCACAAAGCCACCTGAACGCGCCTTAAGCATCGAGCGTCAAACCAGAATCACCGTGCGGTTCTGGCGCAGGTCGCATATCCCATAAACGTCGCGTATCTCGTCAAACCCGATGCCTCAGGTTTTGGCGAGATGCTCTAACCAACATCCGCAAGAAGCGCCGCGTTTCCGCCCGCTGCTGTTGTGTCAACGCAAATGTGGCGCTCAAGATGCAGCCTTGGGGCGGGATTAGCCTCGCAGATCAACGGAATGATAGCGCCGTCCCGCGCTGCAAGCGCTTTTCGCGCAGCTTTCTGGTCGGTAAGGTCACTCCAAAGAATGACGGCATCTAGCTCTTCCAACCCACCGAGAGCCTCCCTGTCCAAATGCCCGTCAACAACGACCGGAGAACATCCCGCCAAATTAGCCGCTTGCTTCTGAGTGGCGATATCCTCGGCACTGGGTCCCAGACACAACACGGTCCCCCTCCCAAACCGGCTCAGCTGGTTAGACTCCCCGGTCGGTCCCGGAAGAGAAATGGTCCCAAGGGAAATCGCTGGTCTTGAGCCCGCAGCAATCAAACGCGCTGATAACTCGGCAGCGTCCGTAGCTTCACCATCCGGTAACCCGTATCCGCGCGTCTCCGATTTCTTGAAGCGCTCGACATAAGACGGCCCGCCGGCTTTTGGCCCGGTGCCAGACAGGCCCTCGCCACCAAACGGCTGGCTGCCCACGACCGCACCTATCTGGTTGCGGTTGACATAGATATTTCCAACTTTGAGTCTGCTGGTCACGTCCTGAACGCGGCTGTCGATCCGGCTGTGCATCCCAAAGGTCAGGCCGAATCCGGTGGCGTTCACTGCGTCAATCACCTCATCCAGCTTGTCTGCGGCAAAGGTCGCCACATGCAGAACCGGCCCGAATATTTCTTCCGCCAGATCGCCGATGCCTTTTACTTTAATAACCGTTGGCGAAACAAACGTTCCTACCATCGGCGCCTTCAGTTCCTTCAGAACCCGACTTTCGCTGCGGGCCGCCTCGATATGGGCCACAATCTTGCGTTTGGCAGCGTCATCAATCACCGGCCCGATATCGGTTGAAAACTCCCAGGGATTCCCGATCACCTGCTCGTCCATCGCCCCATAGAGCATGTCCAGAAACGGCTCGGCGATATCTTCCTGCAAATAGAGCACCCGCAAAGCGGAGCAGCGTTGGCCGGCTGACTGGAAGGCCCCGGTAATAATATCTCTGATCGCCTGTTCCGGCAGCGCGGTGCTGTCCACAACCATTGCATTCAGCCCGCCGGTTTCTGCTATAAGCGGGGCAGAAGGTTCGAGGTTTTCGGCCATGGCACGGTTGATCCGCTGTGCCGTTGCCGTGGAACCGGTGAAGCAGACGCCACTGATCCGGGCATCCCCTGACAATTTGGCACCAACCACCGAACCATGACCGGGCAACAGTTGCAGCACCGCTTCGGGAACACCCGCCTCATGCAGAATTTTTACAGCCAGCGACGCGGTTAGCGAGGTTGCTTCTGCAGGTTTGGCGAGAACGCCGTTGCCAGCGGCAAGCGCTGCTGCGATCTGACCTGTGAAAATAGCCAGTGGGAAATTCCAAGGTGAAATACAGGCAAACAACCCGCGTGCCGGGGCATCTCCAAGCCGCTCAGCCTCGTCTGCATAATACCGTAGAAAATCCACCGCCTCGCGCAGCTCACCAAAGGCATCGTTTGGGGTTTTACCTGCTTCCCGGCTTAGAACGGCAAACAACTCACCGAAGTTCTCTTCATAAAGGTTCGCGGCCGCTCGCAATACATCTGCGCGGTCTGCAGCTTTGGCGCCGGTCCAATCCCGTGCTGAGCCAAGGGCTGCTTCAACGTCATCCTCATCGGCCAGAACCACATGCCCGACAACATCCTTGTTGTTCGCTGGGTTCTTCACCGTCACCAGCTCAATGCCCCGCGCCTTTGCGGCCATCAGCGGTTTTGCCGACCATTGCTGTGTCAGAAACGGACCCCGGGCCGATTCAATCGCTTCCAGATCGGTTGTATCGTGCAAGTCCCATCCTTGGGAATTCCGCCGGTGCTTGCCAAAAATATCAGATGGCATTTGCACTGCGTCGGGCAGATCACCCCCAAGTGCCGCGAATTCCTCAAACGGATCCTGCGCGACCTGTTCGGCCGGAACACTGACATCAACGATCTGGTTCACAAAGGAACTGTTTGCACCGTTTTCCAAAAGGCGGCGCACCAGATAGGCCAGCAAATCGCGGTGCGCCCCGACTGGCGCGTAGATTCGGCAGCGGGTTCCCTCCCCCTTCAGAACCAGATCATGCAGGGTTTCGCCCATGCCGTGCAGCCGTTGGAACTCATATGCTGAGGGGTCATCGGCCATTTCAACGATCATGGCGACGGTATGGGCATTGTGGGTGGCAAACTGGGGATAAATCCGGTCCGTCATCGCCAATAGTTTCTCAGCACAACACAGATAGGACACATCCGTGGCTACCTTCCGTGTAAACACGGGGAAATCGTCAAGGCCCTCAACCTGCGCCCGCTTGATCTCGGTATCCCAATAGGCTCCCTTGACCAAGCGCACCATGATCCTGCGATCCATTTCTTCGGAGAGCGCATACAGCCAATCGAGCACACGGGCCGCACGTTTGCCGTAAGCCTGAACAACCACGCCAAACCCGTCCCAGCCCGCCAGGCCAGGATCACGCAGCACCGCGTCAATAACATCAAGCGACAGATCCAGCCGATCCGCCTCTTCGGCGTCGATGTTGAAGCCCATTCCGGCCTCCTTTGCCATCTTCGCCAGTTTAAAAACCCGCGCGGTCAGTTCGTTCATGACCCGGGTTTTCTGGGCAACCTCATATCTGGGATGAAGAGCAGAAAGTTTGACGGATATCCCCGGGTTTTCACGGATATCAGCAGACGTACATCCCGGCGCCAATTGTCTGATCGACTCAGAATAGGCATCAAAGAACTTTGCAGCGTCTTTTTTAGTCAGGGCCGCTTCGCCCAGCATGTCATAGGAATAGGTATACCCCTGCTTTTGTCTGTCAGCGCCGCGCTTAACCGCCTCCTTGATCGTTCGTCCCAGGACAAACTGATGCCCCATTTCCCGGATCGCCCGATCGACCGCAAGGCGGATCACTGGTTCGCCAAGACGTTTGATCGCCCCGCGCAACACGCCAGCAATGCCCTGAGTTTCGCTTTCCTTCAAAACCTTACCGGTCAGCATCAGCCCCCAGGTCGAGGCATTCACCAATGAGGAGGACGAATGCCCAAGATGCTCACCCCAAGCACTGGGGGCGATCTTGTCTTCGATTAGTGCATCAATAGTTTCTGAATCCGGCACCCTCAGCAGGGCCTCAGCCAGACACATCAACGCCACGCCCTCGTCCGTGCTCAGACCGTATTCCGCCAGAAACACCTCCATCAGAGCGGGAGTACTGTCGGACCTTATCGCGTTTACCAGATCAACGGCTCGAGTATTCGCAGAATTCTTAAGTTCTTCGGATATCGCGGCAGAGTTAGAAAGAGAATTCAGCACCTCACCCTCTGGCATGAGGTTGAGTGGGTGAATGGAGTCACGGATGTCGGGCAGACTGGTCATGGTAATGCACCTGTTTGAGAGCGGTGACTGCGTCTTATCAGTTGTGCGACAGTCTATCTGCCTGTATTTAGGAAGATATCAGACTATATGGAGCGACTATTGGCCAATTTTGAGTCCTATCAGCCTAAAGAATGAAAAATGAGCATCAACTTGACCGGTTTGATCGGGCGATTCTAAAGGAGTTGAGTCGTGAAGGCCGTTTACCGGTCACGGAACTGGCCAACCGGGTTGGTCTGTCAAAAAGTCCATGCCAGATTCGGGTAAAAAAACTTTTGAATGCAGGATATATTCAGGGCTTTCGCGCCGTCCTTGACCCCGTGAAACTGGACCGACAGCATGTTGCCTTCACCGAGGTTAAACTCGCGCAAACAACCGAGGCAGCGCTGACAGCCTTCAACACCGCTGTCTTATCGGTCCCCGAGATCGAATCCTGCCACATGATAGCCGGAGCATTTGACTATTTGTTGAAGGTTCGCACGCGCGATGTTCAGGACTATCGCCGCGTTCTGGGTGAGGTTATTTCGGCGCTTCCCGGGGTGGCCAGCACATCCACACATGTCTCAATGCAGGCGGTTAAGGATGCAGCTGTTTAAACCGCGCACTCTGAGTGGAATTCAAGCCGCGACTCAGGTCAAAACTACTAACTTGGTAATTATGTCCTAATTGCCCAGAATATTTCTGTAGCCCGGGCTTAAAATGAACAGTAAACCAGAAGTAATCCCGATTGTTCAGTAAACGGGGACAATTAGCCATAAAATCAACATGATATCAAAAAAAATTTCGAATTTTTGTGTAAAAGTTGCCGAAAATATGGCAATAATTACTTAGATTTGTAGCCGATAACCAGATGTCTGCTGCAGCACAATTCGGGCCTGTAACTGAGTATGTCCGCCCGGAAAAGCGCTGACCAAGCAAGGGAGAAATCCAGCATCCAGGTGTCTGACAGAGTGTAACGAGTAAACAGTGGGAGTGTTGGTGGGAAAATAGTCAATCGGTGCTGCTAGCTTGTTTGGTTGATCTTGATTTGGGGGTCAGCGCAACCAAACAGACAAAATCCCGAAATCTACCGGGTTTTGAATTTGGATGGTTCCTTCCAGCTCTGCTTTGGATGGCCCGCTGTTCCTGTGCCTTTTTTCTGGATCCCACGACGCTCCGACGTCCGGAAAGGGATCAAAATGGCCATCGACTCGAACCAGGTTTATTCTGATACAAAATTTGTTGCCACTGGCGAATTTGGCCTTTATCGGAACGTCGTAAAACGGCTCCTGGATATCTTGATCGTTCTCGTTTTGGCGGTTCCGGCTGCAATAGTACTTGCATTCTTTGCCCTGGTGATCGCCCTCGTGGGTCAGAAACCGTTTTATCGGCAGGCACGGGTTGGCAAGAATGGCCAAGTGTTCCAGATGCTGAAACTGCGCTCTATGATCCCCAACGCCGAAGAAAATCTGCGAGAATACCTGGAACGGAATCCAGAAGCGCGCAAAGAGTGGGATTTGAATCAGAAGCTCAGGAAGGACCCGCGTATCACTCGCATCGGTGCCTTTATCCGCAAAACCTCCGTGGACGAACTTCCCCAAATCTGGAATGTGTTGGTTGGCGACATGTCAATTGTCGGCCCTCGCCCGATGATGTGTGAGCAACAATCACTCTATCCAGGCAAAGCATATTTCGCCATGCTGCCAGGTATCACCGGATTCTGGCAGGTTTCTAGGCGCAACGACTCCAGTTTCGCGGAACGCGCCTATTACGATGTCAGCTACTATCAGGATCTGTCACTGGCAACTGACCTGCGGGTTCTGCTGAAAACTGTAATTGTCGTAATCCGGGGCACCGGGTATTAATCCGAATTTGTATCGATCGCGCCACGGTTGGGAAATACCTGCGGCGGAGGTTGTTACAGTGACACGCTTTCGCCACAGAAAACTGTATAAAACCGCGAAAACCAATCGGTAAGATTCCGGTGCAAAACGACGAAGCAGTTTGGTGCACCGGAGAGCAGAGAAAGCAGCGGTGATGCCCAACAGTCTGGCATATTTAATGCTGATGATCTGGCCGATCTTCGCCATTGTGCTGTTCCGAAAACTGCCCGCACCGCAGGCCTTCATCTGGACACTCCTGGGCGGGTATCTGTTGCTGCCGGCCGCGCCTGCAGTATTTGATTACCCCCTTTTGCCGCCCTTTGACAAACACATGATCCCAAATCTTGTGGTCACGGTGATTTGTTTGGCGATGTTCGGGCGTGGAATTCTGACGTTGCCGCAATCCTACCTCGGACGTGCGCTGGTGGCCCTATTTGTTCTGAGCCCGATTGCCACGGTTTTAACTAACGGTGATCCCATTGAGTTCCGTGGTCAGGTCCCGTTGCCCGCTTTACGCCTGACAGATGCCTTTGCTCTGTCAGTTACCCAAATGCTGTTGCTATTCCCGTTTCTTCTGGCGAGGCAATTGCTGGCTAATCCGGATAACCACAAAGACCTGCTCTTCGCGATTTTTGCCGCCGGGCTGGTTTATTCCTTTCCAATTCTGATTGAAATCAGACTCAGCCCGCAGCTGAATGCGTGGATATATGGCTACTACCAGCACTCATTTGCTCAAACCATCCGGGCCAGCGGCTTCCGGCCTGTTGTGTTTTTGAACCACGGGTTGTGGTTGGCCTTCTTTGTTATGACCGCGCTGATTGCCGGTCTGGCCCTGTGGCGGGCGAAGGGCCGCGACAACCGGACTGCATATTTTCTTGCCTCTGGATACCTCGGGGCAATCCTGTTTCTTTGCAAATCACTCGGCGCCTTTGTCTACGGCGTCCTCTTGGTACCACTGGTCGTTCTTTCCGGACGCAAAACTCAACTCCGCATCGCATTTTTTCTTGCTGCTCTGACCCTTTCATATCCATTGCTCAAGGGCTTGGACAAAGTGCCCAACGACACGCTTGTCGCCCAGGCCGAGAAGATCAGCATTGACCGGGCCAACTCGCTTAAATTTCGCTTCGACAACGAAGACTTGTTGCTGGAGCGCGCCAGAGAAAAACCACTGTTCGGTTGGGGCAGTTGGGGCCGCAACCAGCTACATGACCCCGTCACCGGTGACATTACAACCGTGTCCGACGGGCGCTGGATTATCGTCTTTGGCATGTTCGGCTGGTTTGGGTTTATCGCTGAATTCGGCCTGCTGGTTCTGCCGATATTCCTGCTTTGGCGCCTTAGCCCTCACATTGCCCCAGAGAACCTGTCACCCCTGGTCGGCCCGATGGCGCTGGTTCTTGGGATCAATATTTTTGACCTGCTGCCAAATGCAACGCTGACACCAATCACCTGGCTGTTGTCCGGCTCGCTTCTTGGGTATACTGAATACCTCAAAAACAAAACCATCAGCAGGCCCGAAATCCACGCCCGTTGGAAGCCGATCATGCGATGACAAAGTCGCCCGACAAATCGAAGCTCCGGGTTCTGATCATCGCCGAAGCAGCAGACCCGGAATGGGTCAGTGTTCCGCTTGTGGGATGGTCGCTTGCAGCAGCATATGTGGACGCCCCGTATTGGCAATGGCTTTCTTTCAGCGTTTTAGATCGGTCGCTTTCATATGTCCGGCCTGTTTGTGCAGAGCAATTGTCTGCTGGCCCTGATGGAAATCCGCGAACGAGGTCCCTAATCACTCGTGGCGCGCTTTTAGGAGCGCAATGAATCACACGGGGTGTTCTCGTTCTTGGACAGATCGTCACGCATCATAGGGTTGCTTTCACCAATTCGTTGTGTCGCCGGGCTCTACTGCTTGGCGACGTGGTAGGGATGGTAGGATCGATCATGTGCTAGCAAGGCCCAGGCGACCCGGGCTGTTTTGTTTGCCAGTGCGACAGAGACAAGCCGCACAGGCTTTTTGTCCAGCAGGCCGCGCAGCCAGTGCGCCAGAGGCGTGTCTTTGTTTCGAGAGTGACGGATGACGGCGGTTGCGCCAACCACCAGCAATCGGCGCAGGTACCTGTCGCCTTGTTTTGAAATTCCGCCCAGGCGAACCTTCTCGCCGCTGGAGTTTTGCTTGGGCACCAGACCCAGCCACGCCGCGAACTGTCGCCCCGAACGGAACGCATGGATGTCGCTGACAGTAGCGACGATAGCTGTGGCGGTGATTACCCCAATGCCGGGGATAGCAGCCAACCGCTGGCTCATAGCGTTTTGACGATGCCAGTCGTGCAGTGTCTGATCCAATGATTGCAGCTCTTCTTCTAGTTCGACCAGCCTTCTGGCGAGTACAGATAATGCGGTGTGCGCCATCTCGGGCACGCCGGGCTCCGGGGTCTCCGGATCAAAAACACGAGCCACCAGTTTGATCAGATTGCGCACCCCGGGGTTAGCCACAAGGCCAAATTCCGCCAGATGGGCGCGCATAGCATTCGCAGCCATCGTTCGTTGCCGCACCACCAGAGATCGGGTGCGATGAACCATTAGGATACCTTGTTGTTCCGGAGATTTAACCGGCACAAAGCGCATGGTAGGGCGCGTGACCGCTTCGCAGATCGCATCCGCATCCGCAGCATCGTTTTTACCGCGCTTCACATAGGCTTTCACGTAAGCGGGTGGCATGAGTTTGACCTCATGCCCAAGTGCCACCAACTCGCGCGCCCAATGATGAGCAGTCGCACAGGCCTCGATCCCGATCATACAAGACGGCAGCTTCGCAAAGAATGGCAGCAACTTGCGCCGTGTGAACCGCCGCGTCAGCACGGCCTCGCCGGTTTCATCAACTCCGTGAACCTGGAAAACACTCTTCGCAATATCCAATCCAATTGTGGTAATTCTCATTTGGACGCTCCTTCTTTGTATGGCGACGTTAACAACACCACCATATGGCACATCGATGCCGGGTTGAGGGGGCGTCCACCTCATCATCCTGTTCAGGAGGATTGGATCATGTCAGCACCATTACCAAGGGCGCTTCGGGCGCGGTTTCAGCAATGTATAGAGGAAGGGTTAAGCGGGCGGGCGGCGGCGTTTCGCCTGAAGCTTTCGCCAGCGACAGGTGCGCGGTGGGCGGATTCAGTTCGGACCAAGGGCCATGCCGACCCGGCACCACAGAGGCGACCAAAGGGCAACGGAAAACTCGCCCCGCATCGCGCGTTCTTTGAGGAACTGATCGCGCAAGACGCCGATATCACGCTGGCCGAGTTGAGCGGTGCCGTGGTGGATGCGAC
>JAAEUI010000569.1 GCA_024227475.1 Paracoccaceae bacterium
GAACAAGCGTCGCATTGCCATTGAACCGTCTGACGAGTCGATGGAAAACGTCGAGTACATGGTGCCCAAGGGCAAGCACATTCCGGTCCAGGAAGGTGACTTCATCCAAAAGGGCGAATACATCATGGACGGCAACCCGGCGCCCCATGACATCCTGCACATCATGGGTGTCGAGGCGCTGGCTGATTACATGATCGACGAGGTTCAGGACGTTTACCGGCTGCAGGGCGTGAAGATCAACGACAAGCATATCGAAGTGATCGTGCGCCAGATGCTGCAGAAATGGGAAATCTCCCACTCCGGCGGCACAACGCTTTTGAAGGGCGAACAGGTCGACAAGGCCGAGTTTGAGGAGATGAACGCCAAGGCGATGGAAAAAGGCCAGGACCCGGCCAAAGGCGGCCCGATCCTTCTGGGTATCACCAAAGCCAGCCTGCAGACCCGCTCGTTCATCTCGGCGGCCTCCTTCCAGGAGACCACCCGGGTGCTGACCGAAGCCTCGGTTCAGGGCAAGCGCGACAAGCTGATCGGCCTGAAGGAAAACGTCATCGTCGGCCGCCTGATTCCGGCGGGCACCGGTGGCGCAACCCATCAGATCAAGAAAATCGCTACCGATCGCGATGCAGTGGTGATCGAAGAGAAACGCGCAGCAGCAGAAGCCGCAGCAGCGCTGATGGCCCCGGTCGATGACGACACCAGTGCCAGCTTCGATCCCATGGAACCGATGGAGCCGATGGAGGACGGCGACGTCATGGGCGAGGACATGACCGTTGATCTCGGTGCCGGTGGCGATGGGACCGAACAGCCGGTTTAAGCGGTTAGCATATTAGAGTAAGAAGGGGCCCGGGTGGAAACGTCCGGGCTTTTTTTGTCGGCGATACTAGCGCATTTATGGGTCTGTGACCTGGACTTGTTCCCAAATTTCCACCTCCTGAGGTCTTGGTAACTCTCGGAGAACAAAAACCCCGGGCCACGCCAGAACCCGCCCCCCTTGGGAGGGTGTAATACACCCACTCCGGTGCCGGGCGCGATTCTCTCCGACTAGAAAAGCAAGGTCAGGAGCAACACATGCTTGTAGTGGTTCCTTCACTCCCCCCAACCCATTGACACCCCACCCGACTCCCTCTATACGCGCGCTACCCAAGGGGCGCTTGCGTCTTTTGTACAAGCCACAAATTGGCGGTCATGATCCAGGCTCCGGCCTCGATCCTCTGGAATTTAACCGCGGCAGCCCATCCACATTGTGCGGGTTGCCGTGTTCGCGGTGCTTGATCGACAGATCATGCGCCTGTTCGAGTTTGAAACGGGTAATACGGGGAACACCGAATGCCAACGATACAACAGCTGATCCGCAAGCCGCGCCAGCCGAAAGTTAAACGCTCCAAGTCGCTGCACCTGCAGTCTTGTCCGCAAAAACGTGGGGTCTGTACCCGCGTTTATACAACAACACCAAAGAAACCGAACTCGGCCATGCGTAAGGTTGCCAAAGTGCGCCTGACCAATGGCTTTGAGGTCATTTCCTACATCCCGGGTGAAAGCCACAACCTGCAGGAACACTCGGTTGTTCTGATCCGTGGTGGCCGGGTGAAAGACCTTCCGGGCGTCCGTTACCACATTCTGCGTGGTGTGCTGGATACCCAGGGTGTCAAAGATCGTAAACAACGCCGTTCGAAATACGGCGCCAAGAAGCCGAAGTAAGGAGAGCTCCCTATGTCTCGTCGCCATAGTGCTGAAAAACGTGAAGTTCTGCCTGACGCAAAGTTCGGTGACCGCGTTCTGACCAAATTTATGAACAACCTGATGCTGGACGGCAAGAAATCTGTCGCCGAACGCATCGTTTACGGTGCGCTGGAGCGCGTCGAAGACAAAACCAAACGTGCGCCGGTGGAAGTGTTCCACGAAGCGCTCGACAACATCAAACCGGCTGTTGAGGTTCGCTCGCGTCGGGTTGGTGGTGCCACCTATCAGGTGCCCGTTGAAGTGCGCACCGAGCGCCGTGAAGCGCTGGCCATCCGCTGGCTGATCAAAGCCTCTCGTTCGCGCAATGAAAACACCATGGAAGAGCGTCTGGCTTCTGAGCTGATGGACGCCGTCAATTCCCGTGGTTCCGCCGTTAAAAAACGCGAAGACACCCACAAGATGGCCGAAGCCAACAAAGCTTTCAGCCACTATCGCTGGTAAGTACGAGAAAGAGACCGAGCAGATGGCACGCGATTATACACTCGACCATTACCGAAATTTCGGGATCATGGCGCATATTGATGCAGGTAAAACCACCTGTTCGGAGCGCATCCTGTATTACACTGGTAAGTCCCACAACATCGGCGAAGTCCACGACGGCGCTGCCACCATGGATTGGATGGAACAGGAGCAGGAACGTGGCATCACCATCACCTCGGCTGCTACAACCACATTCTGGGAGCGCACCGAAGACGGCGAAACACCGGACACGCCAAAGCACCGGCTGAACATCATCGACACACCAGGCCACGTTGACTTCACCATCGAAGTCGAGCGTTCGCTGGCTGTGCTTGATGGTGCCGTCTGTGTGCTGGATGCCAACGCCGGTGTTGAGCCCCAGACCGAGACCGTCTGGCGCCAGGCCGACCGCTACAAGGTTCCGCGCATTGTGTTCGTCAACAAGATGGACAAGATCGGTGCGGATTTCGACCAATGTGTCCGCATGATCAAAGACCGCACCGGCGCCCGCGCCATGCCGATCCAAATCCCGATCGGGGCCGAGAACGAGCTTGAGGGCATCGTCGATCTGGTCACCATGGAAGAATGGGTCTGGGCTGGCGAAGACCTCGGCGCATCCTGGGAAAAACGCCCGGTTCGTGCAGAGCTTGCCGACAGGGCAGAAGAACTGCGCGGCGAAATGGTCGAAATGGCCGTTGAGCTGGATGACGACGCCATGGAAGCCTACCTCGAAGGTGACGAGCCCTCCATCGAAACGCTGCGCAAACTGATCCGCAAAGGCACCATTGCCATGGATTTTGTTCCTGTGCTGGCTGGTTCCGCGTTCAAGAACAAAGGTGTTCAGCCGCTGCTCAACGCTGTTGTCGACTATCTGCCGAGCCCGCTCGATGTGGTTGACTACATGGGCTTCAAACCCGGCGACGAGGACGAGGTGCGTGACATCGCGCGTCGCGCTGACGACAACATGGCGTTTTCCGGTCTGGCGTTCAAAATCATGAACGACCCGTTTGTTGGTTCGCTGACCTTTACCCGTGTCTACTCCGGTACGCTGAAAAAAGGCGACAGCATCCAGAACTCGACCAAAGGCAAAAAAGAGCGCGTTGGCCGGATGATGATGATGCACTCCAACAACCGGGAAGAAATCGACGAAGCATTTGCCGGCGATATCATCGCGCTTGCTGGTCTTAAAGACACCACAACCGGCGACACCCTGTGCTCGCAGCAAGAGCCCGTGGTTCTGGAAACAATGACATTCCCCGATCCAGTGATCGAGATTGCCGTTGAGCCCAAGACCAAAGCCGACCAGGAGAAGATGAGCCAGGGTCTGGCCCGTCTGGCCGCTGAAGACCCTTCCTTCCGGGTGGAGACTGATCTGGAATCCGGTCAGACCATCATGAAAGGCATGGGCGAGCTGCATCTGGACATTCTGGTGGATCGCCTGAAGCGTGAATTCAAGGTTGAGGCCAACATTGGTGCACCGCAGGTGGCCTATCGCGAGACCGTCAGCCGCGAAGCTGAAATCGTTTACACCCACAAGAAGCAGTCGGGTGGGTCCGGTCAGTACGCTGAAGTGAAAATGGTTATCATGCCGACAGAGCCGGGCGAAGGTTTCTCGTTTGAGAGCAAAGTTGTTGGCGGTAATATTCCTAAGGAATATATCCCCGGCGTTCAAAAGGGTATCGAGTCTGTAATGGATAGCGGCCCATTGGCGGGCTTCCCTGTGATCGACTTCAAAGTCGAACTGCTTGATGGCAAGTACCACGACGTTGACTCCAGCGTCATGGCGTTTGAAATCGCCGGTCGCATGGGGATGCGCGAAGGCATGAAAAAGGCTGGAGCCAAAATGCTCGAGCCGATCATGAAGGTCGAAGTTGTGACGCCTGAGGAATACACAGGTGGCATCATCGGAGATCTGACGTCACGCCGGGGTATGGTTCAGGGGCAGGACACTCGCGGCAACGCGATTGCGATTGACGCCCGTGTGCCACTGGCAAACATGTTTGGGTACATCAATACCCTGCGCTCGATGTCGTCGGGGCGTGCGAACTTCACCATGCAGTTCTCACACTATGACGGTGTTCCGAGCAACATCTCTGAAGAAATCCAGGCGAAATTCGCCTGATCTGAAAACCAACAGGTCAGGCGTTGCCGACCGACTAAAACCTAGGAGGCCCTAGAAATGGCAAAAGAAAAGTTTGAACGTACAAAACCGCACGTTAACATCGGCACAATCGGCCACGTTGACCATGGTAAAACCACGCTGACCGCTGCGATTACCAAGCAGTTTTCGGATACATTCAAAGCCTATGACGAAATTGACGGTGCACCGGAAGAAAAAGCTCGCGGTATCACCATTTCGACCGCTCACGTTGAGTACGAGACCGACAACCGTCACTATGCTCACGTTGATTGCCCAGGCCACGCTGACTATGTGAAAAACATGATCACCGGTGCTGCGCAAATGGACGGCGCTATTCTTGTTGTGAGCGCTGCAGACGGTCCTATGCCTCAGACCCGTGAGCACATCCTTCTGGGCCGCCAGGTTGGTATCCCGTCGATGGTGGTATTCATGAACAAAACCGATCAGGTGGACGATGACGAGTTGCTTGAGCTGGTAGAAATGGAAATCCGCGAACTGCTGTCTGACTACGACTACCCGGGTGACGATATCCCAATCGTAATGGGTTCGGCTCTGGCCGCTCTGGAAGATCGCGACGACGCAATCGGCAAAGACAAAATCGCCGAGCTGATGGCGGCTGTTGACGAATTCATCCCACAGCCTGCCCGTGCGATCGACCAGCCGTTCCTGATGCCGATCGAGGATGTGTTCTCGATCTCAGGTCGCGGTACTGTTGTAACCGGCCGTATCGAGCGTGGCGTGATCAACGTTGGTGACGAAATCGAAATCGTTGGTATCCGTGACACCAAGAAATCGACCTGTACTGGCGTTGAAATGTTCCGCAAACTGCTGGATCGTGGTGAAGCTGGCGATAACGTTGGTGTTCTGCTGCGCGGTATCGACCGTGATGGCGTTGAGCGTGGCCAGGTTTTGTGTAAGCCTAAATCGGTTCTGCCGCACACCAAATTCGAAGCTGAGGTCTACATCCTGACCAAAGAAGAAGGCGGTCGTCACAC
>JAAEUI010000570.1 GCA_024227475.1 Paracoccaceae bacterium
CTCAAAGATTGGTACGGAGGCGACTTCGATCCAATCACCCCGGACACCGACCAACTGCGCTTCGAAGTGCTCAAATTGGCAAAACGATGGAAGCCAAAAAAGGCGGCGAACTGACTAACGTGGGGTCAAAGCACCGCTTACGAAGCTCTCTAAGCCTGCCCCAAAGTCGTGTAGGTTTCCTCACAAAGTCTCTATTGTCGGCTAATCTTCAGGACGGCCTTTAGACCGGTGGACAAAGGTTCAAATGTAACCGTGCCGCCGTGCTGCCGGGCAATGGTGGATACGATGGTGAGGCCCAAACCTACACCCTCAACAAAATTCGCATTCTCACCCCGCAGAAATGGGCCTGTCAGAGTGTTCAATGTGCCCTCTGATATACTGGTGCCCTCGTCTTCAACTATGATTGAAGCGGTCTCGGAATCCGCCTCAAGGGAAACTGTTGCCC
This sequence comes from Paracoccaceae bacterium, assembly GCA_024227475.1. Classification (GTDB taxonomy): domain Bacteria; phylum Pseudomonadota; class Alphaproteobacteria; order Rhodobacterales; family Rhodobacteraceae; genus Amylibacter. The sequence continues at coordinate 446 of JAAEUI010000570.1, forward strand.
GGCGTCCGTACTTCAGCGAATTGTCTATCAGGTTGGTGATTGCCCGCTGCAGCGAAATTGGTCGGGCAGTCACGAGAATCCGTCGGGCATCTTCATGGGGCAAAAGCAGATTTCCGCCTCCACCGCCGAAAACAGAACGACCCTTCTCAATTGCCGTTACCTGACTGGCCCTAAACAGAACCGGTTTGCCAATATCCTGGTAGTCCGCAACGATTGACTCAACCAGCGACGTTAAGGAAACTCGCCGTGGTTCTTCTGAGTTCAATTCGGATCTGGTGTAGGTCAGAACGCTTTCGATCATACCGGTCATCTGATCAATATCAGCTTCAAGCTTAGTGCGCAGTTCTTCGTCTTCTATGAGAGCTGTGCGCAATCTCAGCCGGGTTGCTGGGGTACCAAGGTCATGACTCACCCCGGAAAGTAACAAAGCGCGTTTTTCCAGTCTGTCTTGCTCAAACAAAAGGTACTCGTTCAGGGTCCTGACGATTTCGCGAAGTTCCTCCGGGCCCGTTTCCTCCAGTTCAGGTTTGCCAAGGAACCGTTGGCGTAATTTCAAAGCGTTGGCCAGCCCGCCGAACTGGGCAGCGGTTTCGGCAACTTGCGTCAGTATTAATACAAGCCCGACGATAAGAATAACCAACGCAATAAGACGCTTGTCACTGGGCGCAGCACCGCATCCCCAAATCTCAGTCCCGTCTACCCTAACCCAGCCTCCCTGATCAAAACGCGCAAATAGCAGTGGCTCACTACAATAGCTGGCCATTAAGCGAGTAAGGTCGCCCATACGTTCTGCTGGCAGCCTGTCCGATCCGGGGGTCAGATAGGCAACCGGGTAGTTTAGATTCTTGGATACAATATGAAGCTGTAATCTCGTGCCTGTCATGGTTCCGGTTTGGTTGGCTATTATCGACATTGAAGTAACGCGCATGGGGGTCGGAAGGTCGGGGAAATCGGGTAAGGCTTGCGTTTCCGTTTCAGACCCCATTTTAAGCGCAACGTGTTCAATGACGATTCCTGGTGGTGGCTTGGTTTCCTGGCGCAAGGTTTCATAAAGCACCAGTCCCGTCTGGTATGCTCGGTGCAAATGCGCATGCCATTCAGCCTGCGATGACATCCACAACCAGGTAGCTGCGATGCCCGTTGCCAGGCTGCCAAGGCTCCAGAAAATGCTCCTTGATCTGAGAGTTTTGAACAGGCGATGTTCAGCCATCAGTTGTGCTTACATCAATGGAAAACACATACCCGACACCCCGTTCAGTTCTTAAAAAATCAGGCTCCTTTGGGTTTTTCTCGATCTTAGAACGCAAGCGCCCCACCAAAACATCAACTGCGCGGCTTTCTGAAGCTTCAAGTGCAAGACCCGCTTCCTGGGTTACATCAAGCGCCTCGGCAATCTCTTCTCTGGTGAGCGGGATGTGCGGGTTGGCCAGCAGTACCTTCAGAAGGCTGGTTTCCCGCTTGGACAAAGCAACCTGAAAACCGTCGGGGGCCAGAACGATGTCCTTTTTGCCGTTATAGCTCCACCCACCAAAAGAGTAGACCGAGGTGTTTCGCCTGTAGGCGAGCGAGGCGGAGCGCCGCCCGCGCCTTAGCACTGCTCGAACCCGTGCCAACAGCAGATCGGGATTGAAAGGTTTGGCTATGTAGTCGTCTGCCCCAACCTCATATCCTGCCATGCGCTGATGATCAGCGGAAAGGGCAGAGACCAGAATAATCGGCACGTCGCGCTCTTCGCGCAGATCCGCGCATATCTCCACTCCGCTTTCATCCCCAAGCATGACGTCAAGCAATATAAGGTCGATGCGCCCGCTATCGAGGTGATTTTCGATCTCCAGACGGCTGGCCCCGGTCATCACCATGAATCCATTTTTGCGCAGGAATTCGGTCATCATCCGGCACATTTCTGCGTCATCATCGACAACAAGTAGTCGGGGAATCGACATGCGGGAATTCCTTTTGGGACAGGGGTCGGGCAAAGTCTTTGTAACACTGTGCAACAAAATCAAGAGAATGGTAACACCGTGTAACAGCAAAGCCGGAAAAGTTTGGATGTAAACCGAAAACGGCCCGCGCGAGTATTGAAGCGATGGCGCTCAATGGACGAAACTAGCGCCAAGCCGCAAAATGATGCGGTGGCATTTGGGAGAAAACAATGCAAATCAGATCCGCTTTCGCGGCCGTATCGGCCGCATGTTTGATGACAACATCAGCTGCAGTCGCAGGACCAGAAGCCGAAGTACTGCACTGGTGGACATCAGGTGGCGAGGCCAAATCAGTCGCCGTTCTGCAAAAAGAATTCGCTGACAACGGCGGTACGTGGACCGATATGCCGGTTGCCGGTGGCGGCGGGGATGCAGCCATGACAGCACTGCGCGCCCGCGTTCTGTCGGGCAACGCACCGACAGCGGTTCAGCTAAAGGGCCCAGCCATTCAGGAATGGTATGAAGAGGGCGTTCTGGCTGATATCTCTGCCGTAGCCGAGGCGGAAGGCTGGGCGGATGTTCTGCCCGCATCGATCGCCGGGCACATGAAATGTGAAGGCACATGGTGTGCTGCCCCCGTAAACGTTCACCGCGTGGACTGGATCTGGGCAAATGCCGATGTTCTTGCCGCCAACGGTATCGCACTGCCGACCACATGGGACGAATTCAACGCTGCGGCGGACAAGCTGATGGCTGCTGGCATTACACCGCTCGCGCATGGTGGTCAGGCCTGGCAGGATGCCACCGTTTTTGAAGCGGTTGCGCTTGGGGTTTTGGGTGCTGACGGGTTCCACAAGGCCTTTGTCGAACTTGATAAAGACACTCTGACGTCTGACGCGATGATCGCGACCTTTGATCAGATGCGCAAAATGCGTGGATATGTCGACGCCAACTTCCCGGGTCGTGACTGGAACCTGGCAACAGCAATGGTCATGAACGGCGAAGCTGCGTTCCAGATCATGGGCGACTGGGCAAAAGGCGAATTCATGGCCGCCGGTAAAGTGCCGGGCAAGGATTTCCTTTGTATTTCAACCCCGGGCGAAGGATACCTGTACAACGTGGACAGCTTTGCCATGTTTGACGTGAAAGGTGACGACAAAGCCGCAGGTCAGGCCCTGCTGGCCAAGCTGATTGTTGGTAAGAACTTCCAGAAAGTATTCAACCTCAACAAAGGGTCGATCCCGGCGCGCACAGATGTAGCACTGGACGAGTTTGACAGTTGCGCACATCTGTCGTCTGAAGACATGGCGGCCAGTAACGCGGGCGGTTCTCTGTTGCCAAGCTATGCCCACGGCATGGCTCTGCGTGGAGCGCAATCCGGTGCGATCACCGATGTCGTAACTGCACACTTCAACTCGGACATGTCTTCGGCTGATGCCGTCAAGATGCTGGCCGAGGCTGTTGCCAACAGCATGTAAACCGATCTTCCTTCCCGGCAGTCCATGCCGGGAAGGAAACCTTTAAGGGGGATTTGACATGTCAGAATGGTTGGAACGTCACGTACCCAAGATGGTCCTGGCACCATCCTTTGCGGCCATCCTTCTTTTCGTTTACGGCTTCATCGCCTGGACCGGCTGGATATCCCTGACTAAGTCCCGGTTGCTACCGAAATACGACATCGTCGGCACCATCCAGTACGAGCGCCTGATGGCGTCCCCACGCTGGGACACCGCAATGAACAACCTGTTCATCTTCGGCGCACTTTTCATCATTATCGCGATGGTTCTGGGGCTGGCACTGGCCATCCTCCTGGATCAGAAAATCCGTACTGAAGGCCTGTTGCGCACCATTTACCTTTACCCAATGGCGCTTTCTATGATTGTCACGGGTACGGCCTGGAAATGGATCCTGAACCCGGGTCTGGGCATTGAATCAGTTGTCAGAGGCTGGGGGTTTGAAAGCTTTACATTTGACTGGCTGGTGAACCCTGATTTCGCCATTTACACCGTTGTCATTGCAGGTGTCTGGCAGGCCTCAGGCTTTGTCATGGCGCTGTTTCTGGCAGGCCTCAGATCGGTGGATGAAGAAATCATCAAGGCGGCGCAGGTCGACGGTATCCCGACCATGCGTATTTATTCCGCCATCATCATCCCGTCGATGGCCCCGATTTTCCTGTCGGCTTTCATCGTGCTCGCCCACCTCGCGATCAAAAGCTTTGACCTCGTCATCGCCCTGACCGGAGGCGGCCCCGGCTATGCGACAGACCTGCCAGCAACCTATATGTACGCCATGGCGTTTTCACGTGGCGACATCGGTCAGGCGGCGAGTTCGGCAATGGTCATGATGTTGGTCGTCTTCGCTATCGTTGTGCCTTACCTCTACTCGGAACTGAGGGCCAAAAATGACTGATTACGCCGCACCCTCCGCTTACGCATCCCGGCAGAGAAGCCGGACCGGGCAAATCGCCTTGCGCTGGTTGCTTTACGCGCTCTTATGCCTGTTCGCCCTGTACTACTTGATGCCGCTTTTCGTCATGGTTACAACCTCGCTGAAGAGCCTTGAAGAAATACGCACAGGTTCGTTGGTCTCATTGCCGCGCAAAGTTACGTTTGATGCCTGGGCAACGGCTTGGTCCGGTGCCTGCACCGGAATTCAATGCGAAGGCCTGCGCCCCTATTTTCTCAATTCAATGATGCTGGCAATTCCGGCGGTGGCGCTGTCCACCCTGTTTGGTGCACTCAACGGCTACGTGATCGCTCAGTGGCGCTTCAAAGGGGCCAACCTGATCTTTTCGCTGATGCTGTTTGGCTGTTTCATTCCGTTTCAGGTTGTCCTGCTGCCCATGGCTCGGGTGTTGGGGATGATGGGGCTAGCGGGCACAATTCCCGGTTTGATATTTGTTCATGTGATCTACGGCCTTGGCTTCACCACGCTGTTTTTCCGCAACTACTATGTCTCCATTCCAAACGAGCTGGTAAAGGCCGCCAAGGTCGACGGGGCGGGATTCTTCCGCATCTTTTGGTCGATCTTTCTGCCACTCAGTTTGCCGATCATCGTTGTAACGGTCATCTGGCAGTTCACCCAGATCTGGAATGACTTCCTGTTTGGCGTCTCGTTCAGCCAGGCGGGCACACAGCCAGTGACTGTAGCGCTCAACAACATTGTCAATTCGACCACCGGCGTGAAGGAATACAACGTCGACATGGCGGCTGCGATCATCGCTGCCCTGCCGACGCTGCTGGTCTACATCGTTGCCGGTAAATACTTCATCCGCGGCCTGACCGCTGGCTCTGTAAAGGGATAATTCAATGACACCGATCCTCGATATCAAGAACCTCTGCAAAAGCTACGGGCCCGTGGAAATCCTGAAGGACATCAACGTATCAATCGTACCGGGTGATTTCCTTGTCCTGGTTGGCCCCTCGGGTTGCGGTAAGTCCACGCTGCTGAATTGCATTGCGGGTCTGGAACCGATTTCTGGAGGTGATCTGTTCATTGGCGGGCGCAATATGACCAATGTCAGTCCCAAGGACCGCGATATCGCGATGGTGTTTCAGTCCTATGCGCTTTACCCCACAATGTCGGTGGCCAAGAACATCACGTTTGGCATGAAAGTGCGCGGGGTGGATCAGGCGACCCAGAAGGCAAAACTGGCTGAAGTCTCTAAGCAATTGCAGATTGAGCCTCTTTTAAACCGCCGTCCTGGTCAGCTTTCCGGTGGTCAGCGGCAGCGTGTGGCGATGGGCCGGGCGTTGGTGCGGGATCCGAAGCTATTCCTTTTCGACGAACCGTTGTCCAACCTTGATGCCAAACTGCGGGTCGAGATGCGGACCGAGATCAAACGCCTGCACCACGATCTTGGTGCCTCCATGGTTTATGTCACCCATGATCAGATCGAGGCGATGACACTGGCCTCCAAAATCGTTGTCATGAAGGGTGGTGTGATTCAGCAGATCGGCACGCCTGCTGAAATTTATAATCGCCCGCAAAACCTGTTTGTGGCTGATTTCATGGGCTCACCCGCCATGAACCTGATCCCGGCGAAAGCTCAAAAGAACGGGAATGGAACCAAAATTAAAATTGATCGCGAAGCCGGCGGACCGCTGGTTCTGACAGACACAAACAACCCGGATTTGCCTGAAGACGTGATCCTTGGGTTGAGGCCAGAAGACATCGCTGAGGCAGGCTATCGCACTGGTGAACACGTGCAAACGGCAAATTGCCTTGTTGACATCGTAGAGCCTGCGGGGGCTGATACCTTCGTAGTTTCACAGCTCGGTGGAAAAGAAGTAACGGCGCGGCTGCATGCAGAAACCAAAGCAACGCCGGGCCAGCCTTTGGAATTTGCGTTCGATCTGGGTAAGGTGTCTTACTTTGAGCCGGAGTCAGGTCAGCGCGTGAGTTGATCGGCAATCTGACCGGGGCGGGATGTTGGAATGACAATTCTGGTAGCAGATGTCGGTGGTACAAACTCGCGGCTGGCGTTGGTGAGTGATAATAAGATTACGGCGTCAGCGTCTTCAAAGTTCTCCAACGGGGAATACGGCTCATTTTATGAAATCGTGGCTGAGTTTCTGACCCAGAAAAACACCCAAAGGGTTTCTGCCTGTTGTGTTGCAATGGCCGGTCCGGTTTTCGCCGGACGAGGGAAGCTGACGAACCTCGACTGGGTGATCTCGGAAGACGATTTACAGGCCGCGACTGGTTCTGGCGGGGCGATGGTCATCAATGACCTGACAGCACTTGGTTATTCTGTGGGCCACCTGCCGCAGGACGGCCTGACGCCGGTTTGCCCAAGCGATACTGATGGCCATGAGAACGGTCAGTCCCTGATTGTCGGGATGGGTACCGGGTTTAATGTATGCCCTCTGAAAACCACCGTAGCCGGTGTGACAACTTGCTTTGAAGCCGAAGGAGGCCATATCGGTCTGTCAAAGGCTGTGCTGGAATTGCTCAGCTCAGCCATTGGTGGGCAATCCGCGAAATTTGGAACGGTTGAGGAGCTTTTTTCAGGTCGTGGCCTGGCGCGGTTCCACCAGTGCCTCGTTCAGGATGAGGCATTGGAGGGCAGCCAAATCGTTCACATGCACGAAAACGGAAAAAACGAAGCTGCCACCCGAACCTTGCAGATTTATGCCAGTTTACTTGGTGCCCATTGCCGCGAACTGGCCCTGCAATACCTGCCGCTGAACGGCATCTACTTTGCCGGAAGCGTGGCGCGAGGGGTTCTTGGAACTGGATTAACGGCTGAATTTGTCGCCGAGCTAAACCAGCATCGCCGGTTTAAAAGGCTATTCAGCCAAATGCCAGTTTCCATCATCAAGGATGATGCTGCGGCACTGGTTGGTTGCGTTGCGGCCTGTCGGAGCGCTTTAGTTTGAGTGATTTTTTGCCGAGATGGCTGGCGGCAGAGGCCAGTGCTTCTATCTCTTCCCATTTGCCAGCTTTCACCAAACCTGCGGGTGCAACCCAGCTGCCTCCGGCGCAGATCACATTGGGCAGGCTGAGGTAGGTTTCAGCGTTCTCTGGGCTGACGCCGCCTGTCGGGCAGAAAGTTACCTGCGGCAGGGGTGCGCCGATGGCTTTCAGCGCGGGTGCACCACCTGATGCTTCGGCGGGAAAGAACTTCAGCAAATCATAGCCGCGGGCAAGTAGGCGCATCGCCTCGGTTGCAGTGGCGGCTCCGGGTAACAGGGGCAGGTCCTCGGCTTCACAGGCCGCTAGCAACTCATCCGTCGCCCCGGGGGAAACGCCGAACATAGCACCTGCGTCCTTTGCTGCTTTCACGTCGTCTGCTGTGATCAACGTGCCAGCCCCAACCACGCCACCTTTGACGCTGGCCATCTCGTGGATGACTGAAAGCGCTGCGGGGGTTCTGAGGGTCACCTCAAGCGCTGGCAGCCCCCCCCTCACCAGAGCTTCGGCAAGGGGCCTTGCATGGGCATCATCACGGAGGACCAGCACGGGCACAATCGGGGCCAGGGCGCAAATTTCGCGGGCGCGGTGGCTGGCGTTTTTCGGGGTCATGTCAGTCTCCAAAAACCGAGGCACCGTTTTCGGCTGCCCCGACATTGCGGCGGAAGAGCGCAAACAACTCACGCCCCGTGCCGGTTTCGTTTTGTTTCAGATCGGTCGTGACTGCGGGGCGGTCAAGTACGCCTTCGGTCAGAATCTCAAGTGTTCCTGCATGGGCATCAACACGCAGCAAGTCCCCGTCCTTCAGTCGCGCAATCGGACCGCCGTCAAGTGCTTCGGGGCTGACATGGATGGCGGCAGGCACTGAACCCGATGCGCCCGACATCCGCCCGTCTGTCACCAGCGCCACCTTGTGACCACGCGCCTGCAACAGCTTCAGAACCGGGGTCAGGCTGTGAAGTTCGGGCATGCCATTTGCCTTTGGACCCTGAAACCGCACAACCACGATGACGTCGTGGTTCAACGCGCCGGCCCTGAACGCGGATTTGACTGCCTCCTGATCCTCAAACACTGCCGCTTTGGCCTCGATCACGCGGTGTTCTTCGCCCACGGCTGAGACTTTCATCACCGCCGAGCCCAAATTGCCCGAGAGACTTGCCAGACCACCCGTTGGCTGGAACGGGTCGGAAGCTGCACGAAGGATTTTTTCGTTAAGGCTGCTGGTTGCGCCTGCCTCCCAAACCAACGCGCCGTCCTTCAGTTTTGGCTCTTCTGTATAGCGCTCAAGCCCCTTGCCTGCGGCGGTGGCAACGTCAGAATGCAACAATCCCGCGCCAAGCAGGCTGCCGATCATGGTTCCAAGCCCACCGGCTGCATGAAATGCGTTCACATCGGCCAGCCCGTTTGGATAGACCCGTGCCAGCAGGGGTGTCACGGCGGAAATGTCAGAGAAATCCTGCCAGTCAAGAAGAATGCCACCAGCCCGCGCCATGGCGATCAGGTGGATCAGCAGGTTGGTTGAACCACCCGTTGCATTCAGCCCGACGATGCCGTTTACGAATGTTTTTTCGTCAAGGACATCGCAAACCGGTGTGTACTCGTCTCCAAGGGCCGACAGGTTCAGGGCTCTGCAGGCGCCTTTTGCCGTGAGCGCATCGCGCAGATCCGTGCCGGGATTGACAAAGCTTGCGCCGGGCAGGTGCAGGCCCATCAATTCCATCAGCATCTGATTGGTGTTTGCGGTGCCGTAAAAGGTGCAGGTGCCGGGGCCGTGATAGGCTGCCATTTCAGCCACCATCAATTCTTCACGCGTTGCCTCACCGGCAGCAAAGCGCTGGCGGACTTTTGATTTTTCCTCGTTTGACAGGCCTGAGGTCATCGGGCCGGCGGGCAGAAAAACCGCCGGGAGATGGCCAGAAGTCTGGGCTGCGATCACCAGCCCTGGCACGATTTTGTCGCAGACTCCAAGATAGACTGCGGCATCAAACGTGTTGTGGCTAAGGGCAATGCCAGCGGCCATAGCAATCAGGTCGCGTGAAAACAGGCTCAGTTCCATCCCCGCTTCGCCTTGCGTGACCCCGTCGCACATCGCCGGAACCCCACCTGCCACTTGCGCTGTGCCTCCTGCTTCACGAACGGCCGTTTTGACAATATCGGGAAAGCGCTCAAACGGCTGGTGGGCGCTTAGCATGTCATTGTAGGTTGTGATGATCCCCAGGTTGCCTGCTGACCCCTTGGCTAGCGCCTGCTGGTCCTTGCCAGCCCCGGCATAGGCATGGGCTTGCCCCGAGCAACTGAGATGCGCCCGCGCAGGACCTTTTGAGGCAGCCTCTTGCATCCGGGAAAGATACACCGCCCGGGTGGCTTCGCTACGCTCAATGATCCGGTCTGTTACACGGCTGATCGTATCGTTGGGTCTCATGCTGGTTTCGTTCCTTCCGTATAGTGGACGGTCACTGAGGCAGGTGCGGTCAGAATGGCCCGCACCGGAGCTTCATATACAAGCCCCGGCCTTTCGGCCAGTTTCAACGCTGCAAGTTTTTCCGGCCCGGTGATCAGAAGATGCAGGTGTTTGGCGGTTGTCAGAACGGGGGCTGTCAGGGTCAGCCGTGGTTCAGGCGCGCCGTTGGCCCGCATCGGTAGCAATACATCGGAACATTCCGGATCAAGCGCCTCGGTCAGCCGGTCTGCACCGGGAAACAGGCTTGCGGTATGCATGTCAGCCCCCATGCCAAGCACGCAGATATCCAAAGGAAGCACCTGCCGGATGCCTCGGCTCAGGTTATCCAGTACATCTTCAGGTCGCGGAGCGTTTTCGTAAAGCGGGACCAGCGTGGCTGCTGCTGCCGGACCCTGCAGCAAGGTCTCGCGCAACAGTCTGGTGTTGGAACGCTCCGAACTCTCCGGCACGAACCTTTCGTCTGTCAGCAGTACATTCACGTTGGCCCAGTCGATTTCAGCCCGTGAAAGTGCCTTAAGAAAAGCCCCCGGAGTCGTTCCCCCAGGCACTGCCAAGGTTGCCTTGCCGTGGGTGGCAAGCGCATTTGCCAATTGCCCTGTGACAATAGCTGCCAGAGCCATTGCTTGTGCAGCTGTGTCCTTGTACTCAGCCCAATTCGCCATCAGTCACCAATCTCGCGCCAGCGCCGTCCATCGCGATGCATCAGCATCAGCGCGTCCTCCGGCCCCGAACTGCCCGCATCATACCGCGACGGCTTCTGCCGCTGCTCTTCCCAACCCGTTATGATCGGATCAGCCCATTCCCAGGCGGCTTCAACCTCGTCACCACGCATGAACAGGGTCTGATCGCCGCGAATAACATCCATGATCAACCGTTCATAAGCATCGGGACTTTTCGCACCTTCACCCAAAGCCTCGGCAAAGGTCATGTCAAGCGGCACTTCGGTCAGCCGCATGCCCCCAGGTCCCGGGTCCTTGATCGTCATCCTGAGTGTGATCCCTTCATCCGGCTGAAGACGGATGATTAATGCGTTGCCGCGCCGGGATTGCATTTTTGGGAATATTGAGTGTGGCGGGTCACGAAAAATAATGGCGATTTCGCTCAGCCGTTCGCGCAGGCGTTTGCCGGTGCGCAAATAAAACGGTGTTCCTGCCCATCTCCAGTTCGAGACATGCACTTTCATAGCCACAAAGCTTTCCGTGCTGCTGTCTGGATTTCCAGCCTGGTCCACATAGCTGCCCTGATCCCCGCCAGCGCGGTACTGACCCCGCACCAGATCACTAGAGCTAACCGGGTCGAGCGCCCGGATCACTTTCAGCTTCTCATCCCTGACGGAGCCCGGTTCAAACCGCGACGGTGGTTCCATCGCAGTCAGGCAAAGAAGCTGCATCAGATGGTTCTGAACCATATCTCGCATCGCGCCTGACTCATCATAATATTCTCCGCGACCGGCAACTCCCAGGTTTTCGGCAACCGTGATCTGCACATGGTCAATGTGCTGGCTGTTCCACAGAGGTTCAAACAGCGCATTGGCAAACCTCAGCGCCATCAGGTTCTGTACTGTTTCTTTGCCAAGATAATGGTCGATGCGATAGATCTGATGTTCCTCGAAGCACTCGCGCAGTTCCGCGTTCAGCGCTCTTGCAGTTTGAAGATCGTGACCAAAGGGTTTTTCGACCACGACCCGGCTATCCTTTGCCGCAATTCCGTGGTTACGCAGTTGTCTGGAAATTGGTCCGAAAAGACTAGGGCCGACCGAAAGGTAAAAAGCCCGAACAACATCGGGCCTGAGGGCTGCAGCCAGTGTGTCCCAGCCTGTTTCACCTGCGGCATCAACGCTGATGTAGTCAAGCCGATCCAGAAACTCCCGCACTTGTTGGGGCTTGTTTGCAGCCTCTGGTGCAAACTCCGAAAGCGCATCGCGGATGGTTTGCCGGTATTCGTCCACACTCAATTCGCTGCGAGCCGAGCCGATGATTCTGCCACCTTCAGGCATCTGGCCCACTGTAAACCGGTGGAACAATCCCGGCAGGATCTTTCGGCGCGCCAGATCGCCTGTCGCCCCGAAAATCACGAGGTCAAATGATGAAACCGGAATGACGCGGGATGTCATGAATTCGTCGGTTCTATTCTGCAGCATGGACAAACTGATGGCGGGGCTCCATGTGGCCAGGCATCACTTTCCCGAATGAAGCCAACTTGCGCCCGGTATCGATCATGCGATTGGCAAATCCCCATTCATTGTCATACCAGCTGACCACCCGAACCAACCCGCCTTCGGTGACACTTGTCTGGTTTGGGGCAAAGCACGAGGAATGCGGATCGTGGTTGAAATCTACCGACACCATCGGATCGGCCTCATAGGAAAGCACATTGCGCAACCCGCCGGCGCTTGCCTCACGGATTGCCGCGTTAACTGCCTCTTTAGTTGCTGGTTTTCTTGGCAAGAAGCTGAGGTCAACCAGTGACACATTCGGCGTTGGAACCCGTATTGCCGATCCTTCAAGCCGCCCTTTCAACTGTGGTAATACCTCGGCAATGGCTTTGGCGGCACCGGTAGAGGTTGGTACCATCGATAAAGCCGCCGCCCGGGCCCGGTAGGGATCTCGGTGGTCACTGTCATGGGATGGCTGATCGCCAGTGTATGAGTGAACCGTCGTCATGTAACCGGTCTCGATGCCGAATTCACGATCCAACACCATCGCTAGCGGTGCCAGGCAGTTTGTTGTGCAGGATGCGTTGGAGACAATCAGGTCGTTTCGCGTCAGGTCTTCGTGATTGACGCCGAAAACAACTGTTCGGTCGACGTCGGTTCCCGGGGCTGAAATCAGAACCCTCTTGGCGCCATTCTGAAGATGCAGCTCAGCCTTGGCGCGGCTGGTGAAAAAACCGGTGCATTCATAGGCAACATCAACATCCTGCCAGGGCAAAGCCTCTGGCTCGCGGATCGAGGTCAGCCGAATTGCATGATTGTTGACCAGCAGAACGTCGCCCTCCACAGAGACCGATGCCGCCAGCCGACCGTGCACTGAATCATACTTGAGCAGATGTGCGAGTGTTTCCGGCGAAGCAAGATCGTTGATCGCGACAACCTCTACATCCGTCACATTGTTCTCAATCAGACTACGCAGAACACCGCGCCCGATCCGTCCAAATCCGTTTATTGCGATTTTCGTGGTCATCTTCTTCTCCAGAATCAAAGTGAATGTTATCGCTACCGTTAGCGCTAACAATCATAGATTAACGTTAAAATCAATCCCCTTGTGGTGAGGTTTCGGGCGGGGGTATTGTCAGCGCAACCAAACCGAAGGATGCCCATGAGCGACAAACCGACACTAAAAGACGTGGCTCTTGTCGCGGGGGTAAGTGAAATGACTGCCTCGCGCGCCTTGCGCAACGTAGCGGATGTTTCTGACGCGACCCGCGAGAGAATTACGCGCACGGCAGCTGAACTTGGTTACGTGCCAAACCGGATTGCTGGTGCGCTGGCGTCGAAATCCGTCAATCTTGTCGGCGTCGTTGTCCCCTCGCTCAGCAGTTTTGTGTTTCCGGAAGTGCTTTCCGGGATATCTGAGGCGCTTAGCGAGAGTGATCTGCAGCCTGTAATTGGAGTATCCGGCTATGGCCTTGAGGAGGAGGAAAAAGTTGTTCGCGAAATGCTTTCCTGGCGGCCGAGGGGGTTGATCGTCGCGGGGTTGGAGCATTCTGAAGCGACCAGAAGAATGCTAAAAGCTGCGGAAATACCAATTGTCGAGGTCATGGATGTTGATGGTGGCCCGCTGGATTACTGCGTCGGGATATCGCATTTGGAGGCAGGCCGACTGATGGCCGAGGCCATTGTTGCAAAAGGCTATCGCAATATCGGGTTTATCGGCACAAAGATGCCTTTCGATTTTAGGGCCGGGAAGCGGTTGAGGGGGTTTACAGAGGGTCTGGAAAAGCACGGCATCAAGCCCCGAACCCAGGAGCTTTATGAAGGATCAAGCTCAATTGCCATGGGGCGAGAGCTGACAGCCTTGATCCTGAAAAGAGCGCCAGACACCGAATGCATTTATTACTCCAGCGATGTCATGTCGATGGGCGGCCTGATGCACTGCTTTGCAGAGGGGTTATCGGTGCCAAAGGATCTGGCACTGGCCGGTTTCAACAATCTGGAAGCGCTGAATGGTCTTCCCGTTCAACTGGCAACAACCAATTCCTTTCGATATGAAATCGGCCAGACGGCGGCTGGGATTATCCTTGCAAAGCCCGAAGACCAGATCCGAGCGCGCCAAAAGACCACAGTTTTCAACCCGGTCGTCCTGCACGGTCAATCCCTGTGATCCGGTGGAGCGTCAGGGATAAGAACCAATCGCCGCCTTGAGGTTAGTTTTCCTTACATTGGAGCTTGGGGGTTTTAGGTGAATCTCAAGTAGAACTTAAAGCGTCCACGATGTTAGTACCATGGTTCTGCTTCTACGACGCAGGCCTGTATCAGGGTAAGTTGAAAAGCAACCTAGCGATCCGGGTGTAGGAAATGGTCATCGCTCCAGTCTACTGGTTTCACCATCCCGCGAAGGCCAGTATTGACTGCTGAAACCGGACCACCTTCAAAAAGCTCAGTGACAAGATGGAAAAAAGCTGGTCACTAACTTCAAAAGATGCATAATGGTACCGATATACTGTTTTAGATTGGAAATGGCGGCGCAAATGTATGAAAACCTGACTGTTGGGACCTCTGAATCGCGAAAGATAACGGTAGACCCAGACCGAACAATAGATTTCATGGGCGAGGATTGCAGGGTTTACGCAACGCCGTCTTTGGTGCGTGACATTGAGCATACCTGCCGCGACCTAATTGTGGAGAGGGTGCCAGAGGGGCAGGATTCCGTTGGAACCATCGTGTCGATCGCCCATACCGCGCCGACTCTGCTGGGCATGGAGGTCACTGTGACGGCAACCGTGACCGAAGTGGACGGGCGCAAAGTGGTTTTCGAGGTTATCGCCAATGATCCTCTCGATACGATATGTAAGGGTCGCCACGAACGGTTCATCGTGGATATCGACAAAACCCAAGCAAGACTCCGGCAGAAAGCCGCCAAGCTGCAGGAGTCGTGAAAGGCATTGGTCATGAATTCCGCTGGCAAACCAGCCACTGAAAGCTTCTCGTCCTACTGTTATCAATGCGTTGCCGGCCCCGATCTGATGAAGGTCGACACGGTCGACGGTGTGCCGTTTCAGATCCGGCCCAGTGGGTCTGCGGCCGAGGTTCATCCGGCGCAGGGAAAGGTGTGTGTCAAGGCCTTCGGCCTGATCCAGAAGACCAACAATCCCAACCGCATTCAGACCCCGATGATCCGCACAAACCCAAAAAAGGGCAGGGATGAGGATCCGGAGTTCCGCCCGGCCACTTGGGATGAGGCTCTGGAACTGATCTGTGGCAAGCTGAACGAGGCGCGCCGGAAAGGGCTCAACGACGAAAGTGGATTTCCCCGGGTAGCCGCTAGTTTTGGCGGCGGTGGTACGTCGACGGTCTATATGGGAACATTCCCGGCTTTTCTTAAGGCTTGGGGCTCCATTGATATGAGTTTTGGCAGTGGCCAAGGGGTCAAATGTTACCACTCTGAGCACCTGTACGGTGAGTTCTGGCACCGGGCGTTCACGGTTTCGCCTGACACACCCATGGTCGAGATGATCCTCTCGTTTGGTGCAAATGTTGAAGCCTCGGGTGGGGTATGCGGTGTACGCCGCCACGCCGATGCGCGGGACCGGGGCGCCAAGCGAGTGCAGATCGAGCCGCACCTGTCGATAACCGGTGCCTGCTCGGCCGAATGGGTGCCGATCCGCCCCAAGACTGACCCGGCTTTCATGTTCGCGCTGATCAATGTGCTGCTGCACGAGGTTGACCGGGACCAGCTCGACGTTCCTTTTCTGAAAGAGCGCAGTTCGTCGCCCTATCTGGTTGCGCCGAATGGATTCTATTTGCGCGACCCTGCCACCCAAAAGCCGCTGATTTGGGATTTGCGTTCGGGAAATGCTGTGGCGTTTGACACAGAGGGAACCGACCCGGCCATCGAAGGCAAATTTACGGTCTCTGGTATCGAGATAGGCCCTGATGACAAGCAATGGCGGCACGAAGAGATCACCTGCCAGCCTGCCTTTGGGCATCTGGTCGATCACATTCTGCCCTACAGCCCTGAGTGGGCGTCCGGTGTGTGTGATGTGCCGGTAGACATGATCCGCAAGACTGCGCTGGACTACCTCCAGCACGCTCATGTTGGCGAAACCGTCGAGATAGGCGGGCGCACCATGCCGTTTCGTCCGGTTGCGATCTCGCTGGGCAAGACTGTCAGCAATGGCTGGGGAGGGTATGAATGCGCGTGGGCGCGTACTCTGATGGCCGTACTAATTGGCGGGCTTGAGGTGCCAGGTGGAACGCTGGGCACCACGGTCCGGCTGAATCGCCCGGCCGACAATCGCTGGTCCAGCGTTGTGCCAGGACCCGACGGGTTCATGAATTACCCGATGAATCCCACCCGCAAGGGCGAATTCAACGAGACATCAGCGTCGCGCCACGCGCACCAGACCCTGATCCCGCTGGCAGCCAACTCGCCCTGGTCACAGGCATTGGGGCCGACTCACCTCGCGTGGATGGCGCAGAAAGAGGGTTTCGAACATCTGCCCAAACCAACCCAGCCTGATGTCTGGTTTGTCTATCGCACCAACCCGGTGATTTCGTTTTGGGACACCGGAGCAGTGGCCGACGCGATTGCTAACTTTCCCTTCACTGTCTGTTTTGCCTACACCCATGATGAAACAAACCACATGGCCGACGTGCTGCTGCCGGAATGTACAGATCTGGAAGGGCTGCAACTGATCCGGATAGGTGGCTCCAAGTATGTTGAGCAATTCTGGGAGCATCAAGGCTTTGCGCTGCGTGATCCGGTGGCCAAACCCATGGGAGAAGCACGCGACTTCACCTGGATTGCGACGCAGCTGGCCAAGGGAGTTGGGCTTCTCGGAGAGTATAACACCGCAATCAACAAAGGCGCGGCCGGTGTCAGGCTGTTCGGAGAAAACTACGATTTTGCTTTGGAACCCGGTGTTGAACATTCGGTCGAGGATATCTGGGAGCAATCCTGCCGTGCCGCCAGCGCAGAACTGACTGACGGTGTCGAGAGTCAGGGGCTGGAGTATTATCGTGAACATGGTTTTCGAACCGTGCCGTTTCCGAAAGAACGGTGGTATCTCTATCCGGCGATGGTCGAAAAAGGTCTTCGGTTCGAACTGCCCTATCAGGAACGGCTGCTCAGGATCGGGCAGGAACTGGGCGACCGGCTGCACGAAATGGGCATCACTTGGTGGGACCGGCAGCTGAAGGAATACGAGGCGATGCCGCATTTCCAGGACCTTCAGAGCATGTGGGAAAAGGCGTTAGAGGCTCAGTATGACGTAAAGGTTGGCGACTACCCGTTCTGGTTGGTGACTGCACGCTCGATGCAATATTCCTGGGGTGGAAATGTTGGCATCCAGATGATCCACGAAGTGGCAGCGAATATCGCGGGTCACGGTGGGGTGGTGATGAATCCGGCTGCGGCTGCAAAACTCGGGCTTGCCGAGGGCGACCGGGTCGAGGTCTATTCGCCGACCGGAAGCACCGAAGGTGCGGTGATCCTGCGCCACGGCATCCGGCCCGACACGTTGTTGATGATCGGCCAATTCGACCACTGGAAAACGCCTTTTGCCAAGGACCTGAAAACTCCCAGTATGAACAGCTTGATGCCGATGTCTCTGGAACTCACAGATGCGACCGGATCGGGCGCCGATCTGGTTCGGGTTGCGGTGAAAAAAGTCGGGGGTCGGGAATGACCAGATACGCCTTTGTGGCTGATCTCAACCGTTGCGTTGGGTGCCAGACCTGCACTTCGGCCTGCAAGCATGCCAATGCCACTGCGCCGGGTGTGCAATGGCGCAAAGTGCTGGATTTTGAAACCGGCGAGTTTCCGACCGTCAACCGGGCTTTTCTGCCGGTTGGCTGCATGCATTGCGAAAGCCCCTCATGCCGCGATGTCTGTCCTTCAACGGCAACGGGAAAACGCGACGACGGAATTGTCACGATCGACTATGACAAGTGCATCGGCTGCGCCTATTGCGCGGTTGCCTGCCCCTATCAGGCCAGATACCGCGTTGATAAACCCTCCGCCGCTTATGGCGGCAAGGCCATGCGTCATGAGGCCAAGCGCGAGGATCCGGCCCGGCTGGGCGTAGCGCAGAAATGCACGCTTTGTGTGGATCGGATCGACGAAGGACTCGCCCAGGGGCTGGTCCCCGGCATCGATATGGAAGCGACTCCTGCCTGCGTGGCATCGTGTATTTCAGGCGCGCTTCAGATGGGTGATCTGGACGATCCAGAAAGCAACGTGTCAAAGTTGCTGAGCGAGCGGCGCCATTTCCGGATGCACGAAGAATTGGGCAACGGTCCCGGTACTTACTATCTATATGACGGCGACATTGATGATGTGGCTCCGACAGGGTCGGTCCCGATGGTGGCGGATCCAGTTGGGCTGGCGGCAGTTTCGCCAAAAGTTCAAACAAACTGGGATTGGCGGGCGGCTGCGAATTTCATTCTTGGGGGGACCGGCACTGGCTTGTTGGCCATGACCATGCTGGCCGGTCTGTTCGTACCTGTTGTCTGGCTGGCTGTGTTTCTGGCACTGGCCCTTGTCTCGGCCGGCCTGTTTTGCATCTGGCTTGAGATTGGCCGCCCGTGGCGCTTTATGAACGTATTTCTCAATCCCCAAACCAGTTGGATGTCGCGCGAGGCGATAGCAGCGGTTCCGCTGTTTGGTTTCGGCGGGCTTGCATGGTTGTTAGGCTCTTACTGGCTCGGAATGCTGGGCGCGATGAGCGGCCTTGCCTTTTTGTATTGCCAGGCTCGTATTTTGCGCGCTGCCAAAGGAATTCCTGCCTGGCGTCAGCCCGGCATCGTGCCGCTGATCCTGTCAACCGGTCTGACCGAAGGAGCGGGAATGCTGGCATTTGTTGGGTTTGTTACAGGCTTGGGCGAGGTGTCCGGGAGGGGCATGGCACTGATGCTGCTGGCATTGGTGTTGGCGCGATTTGCGATGTGGAAGAAGTACCGTGCCGATCTTGGTGAAACCGGGGCGCCGACCGGGGTGTTCTCTGTGCTGGACGGGATGCGGACTGGATTGTCGGTTCAGCTGCAGGGTGCAGTGGCTGCGCTGGCCGCTTTGGCAGTGATCGCGCCGGTTGGGCAGGGTGCTGCGGTTGCCCTTGCCGGTTTGGGCGCATTGGTCACAGGATGGATGTTCAAGCATACGCTGATCACCTTGGCCAGCTTCAACCAGGGGTTCGCAATCAACAAAATGCCCGCTCGGGGCGCTGGAAAAAGCAGCCAAGGCATCAAGCCCGGGTGGAGCCAATCCTGATCCAATGAGCAGGAAAAGCTGGATGATAAGGAAGTGACACTAAGATGATGGCTTCGAATAGCAACGATCCCGGGTTCATGTACGACCGGCAAAACGAGACCCTGTCGCGCAACGAGATTGCCGAATTACAGGTGGAACGCTTACGCTGGTCGCTGACACAGGTATATGAAAAAATTCCGCATTACCGTGCTGCATTCGACAAGGCCGGCGTCTCTCCTTCGGATTTGAAAACCGTTGCTGATATCAGGCATTTTCCTTTTACGGTGAAAACTGATTTGCGGGACAATTACCCGTTCAACATGTTTTCCGTGCCGCTCGATCAGATGGCGAGGATTCACGCGTCCTCAGGAACCACCGGAAAGCCGACAGTTGTGGGGTACACGTTGGATGACGTGAACCGCTGGGCCGCACTTATGGCCCGCTCGATGGCGGCCGCGGGCATCCGGCCCGGAGATCTTGTGCATAACGCTTATGGATACGGGCTGTTTACTGGCGGACTGGGCGCGCACTACGGAGCTGAGAAGCTTGGCTGCGTTGTGGTGCCGGTCTCGGGTGGCGGGACCGAGCGACAGGTAACACTGCTCAAGGATTTCGGCCCGACAATCCTGTGTTCGACCCCGTCCTATGCGCTCAATATTGCTGAAGTGGCCCAGAGCCTGGGTGTGGACATTGCCAAACTACCGGTACGACGGGGGCTGTTTGGAGCAGAACCCTGGTCCAACGAGATGCGCGCCGAGCTGGACCAGCGGCTGGGTATCAAGTCGGTCGATGTTTACGGCCTGTCCGAGATAATGGGTCCGGGGGTGGCCTGCGAATGTGATGCAGTGCGCGATGGTCTGCACGGCTGGGAGGATCATTTCCTGTTCGAGATCATCGATCCGGAAACACTTGAGCCACTGGCGATGGGTGAAACCGGAGAACTGGTAATTACCACCCTGACCAAGGAAGCGATGCCGATGATCCGCTATCGTACCCGCGACATCACCCGGCTGACAGATGAACCCTGCGGCTGCGGACGCACGCATGTGCGTATTCTAAGGGTCGACGGGCGCGATGATGACATGATGATCATTCGTGGCGTAAACGTTTATCCCTCACAGGTAGAGTCGGTGCTGGTCGGGCTCGAGGGGCTGGCACCGCATTATCAGATCCGGCGCTTCAAGGAAGGACCGCTTGAATCGATGGGTGTGGATGTCGAGGTGTCACCGGAAGTAGGGCAGGATGCGCAAGTGCTCGCGGCTAAGGCTGCCGAAGTACGCCATCAAATCAAATCGATTATTGGAGTGAGTTGCGACGTTACGGTGAAAGGGCCAGGAGAAATCCCCCGTTCCGAAGGCAAGGCCGTGCGGGTGATCGACCAACGCTAGAGCGCTATGCGCTTAATCTGAAACAGATTATGGGCATAGCGCCGGTCCAAGTCTTTGATGTTGCAGCGTTATGAGGTTCGTTGGTGATTTCAACAAACCTCATAACGCTCCAGAGAGTTTAGAGTTTTAGATGAATCACATGTGAAACCCGAAACTTTCACGTTATCAGCATCATAGGCCGGCGATTTCCACATTAACCTGTCTCAAGTTTAAGTAGAAACGCTATAGGCATTTGACGATGTGATCTATGAACGTTCTAACTTTCGCGGCCATGTAATTCCGATGCACAAAAACCGCATAGATCGGTTGTTCGGAAGTCTCGTATGCTGGCAACAACCGCTCAAGCTCACCATTGGCGATATAGTCGGTCGTCAGGTAGTCGGCCATTAATCCTATTACCTTCCCTGTCAGAACCGCGTTTCTAGCCGCGTTCGGCGAGTTGACGACAAAATCGTTGGGAAGGCTGAACACAATCTCTTGCCCATTGTGCTGAAACTGATTGATCTGCCCCCATGTCCCACTGACTTGTTTGACGATGCGGTGCTTTTCCAGATCGTCCAAGTTGCGCGGTGTGCCGTGTGCGGCAGTGTATTCGGGCGTTGCCACAAAGTTCAATTTCTGTGAAAAAACCTTTCGCGCCTTGAGCATCGACGATTCAAGACCCTCAGCGCCCCCAACCCTAAACGCCAAATCGAAGTGCTCTTGAATCAAGTCGACCTTTCGATTTGATATTTCCAGATCAACGGTAACCTTTGGATTTTTTTCCAGAAAGCCAGGCACCATTTGTGCGATGCGCTCCTGACCAAATGCAACCACACTGCTGATGCGAAGATGTCCGCGAGGCTCCGTTCGGCGTTCCCGGAATTCTTCAGTTACCGCCTCAAGTTCTTCCACCAACGCCACACCGCGTCTTAGAAATTGCTCGCCCTCCTCAGTCAGTCCGACAATGCGAGTCGAGCGGTTGAAGAGGCGGACGCCAAGATCCTTCTCCAGGTCAGAAATCAGGCGACTGATCGAAGGTGGCGAAGAATTGAGGGCGCGGGCCGCCGCAGCAAACCCACCTTGTCTCGCGACTTCGCGAAAGGCCCCAATTGCTTGTAACTTGTCCATGTCTGATTGTTCCGAATTATGGAATACTGCATTACGAATACTCCCTATTCTGTCAAAAATCAAAACCTGCATACTGATGTAACGCAAAGAAACGGTGACAAAGGAGGACAGAACAATGTTCAACCCCGAGATTTACGGACTGAATACAGACTTCATCACAACTCATATGTCGGGTGGCGTTGCGCCGACGCGATTTGCACTGAAGAAGCAGCAGTATCTCGAACAAAGGCGCCAAAGATTGAAGGGCGAGGCAGCCGAAAGGCGGCACCGTAGTTTCCAGTTTGTTGCGCAAGGTGCGTCCTTCGTGTCTCACAAATTGATGATGACCGTTCGCACCGCGCTCGAAGCGGCAAGCATCAAGTTCGACGCACTCAGCCGTTGATCCCGTGAATCGCGTTATTGCAAACGCCTGTTGAGGGCTCATTCCCTCCCCTAAGACCCATGCCAATCTGAGGTGGGTCGCATTAGAAAGCTCCCCGGAAACCGAGGAGCTTTTGCCATGGATGGTCTCCGGCTCAGATTTCGAAGGCCTGTTCCAGCGCGGCGATGTCACCTTCCTCGCCAGAGACTGTGGCGAAGTAAGGCGCGCGGGTCCCGCGATAGAGAATGCCGGTATTCATCCCGTCATCGGTCATGATGCGCCGCGCGGCGCGGGCGGGATCGTCGGTTTCGGGAACGCTGGCAGTGTGCACCTGATTTTTCCATTCCTTCTCGTCGGGGCGGAAGGTCACACATGGGCTGAGGATTTCCACAAAGGAAAATCCGGGGTGGTTTACAGCCTCCATGATGGTCTGCGTACAGCCCTTGATGTCGCCTGAAAATTCGCGGGCGACGAAATTAGCGCCTGAGGCCAAAGCGATGACCAGAGGGTGAAAGGCCCGAAGACCGGTGCCTCCGGGCGACAAAGCGCTGTCCCAGTCGGATTCTGTCGTGGGCGACGGCTGGCCTTTGGTCATGCCGTAGACGCGGTTGTCCATCACGATATAGGTCATGTCGACGTTGCGTCGGCAGGCGTGCAGGAAGTGATTGCCTCCGATCGAAAAGCCGTCCCCGTCCCCGCTCATAGCCATAACCGTCAGGTCTGGGCGGGCAACTTTAAGGCCCGCAGCCACCGCCAACGACCGGCCATGGACCCCGTGAAAACCATAGCAGTTGGTATAGGCCGGAATACGAGACGAACAGCCAATACCGGAAATTACGGCGACTTCCTCTGGCGGGCGCCCCAGCTTGGCCAGAGCCCGGGTTATCGACATCAGAACATGGAAGTCTCCACAACCGGGACACCAGATTGGCGTGAGATCGGATTTGAAGCTGCTGGCTTTGAGGTTGGGGACGTTCATTGGTCATTCCAATCACGGATCTGCGTGGCGATTTCATCGGGGCAAATGACGTCTGGCCCCTCTCGGTTAAGCATCCTGACGTCGAACGGCAGGTCGATGTACGAGCGTACATGGCGATAGAACTGGCCCGAGAAGCTCTGTTCCACAATCAGCACTCGCTCTGCCCCCGCGAGGGCAGTTTCGAGCGCCTTGACCGGAAGCGGTGAGATCTGGCGCAGAGAAACCAGCCTGACGGCGATGCCTTCATCGGTCAACATGTCGATGGCTTCACGCGCTGTCCCGGTAATCGACCCCCAGGTCAATATTACGGTATTGCTTGTTGAATCCCCTTCGGTCACGCCCCAGTAATCGCCATAGTCGAAGCCCTCTATCTTGTCCCGGCGCTTAACCATCTGTTCCCGTTGGTCGCGCTTAGCGCCAGACGGGTTGCCACGCTCAGTATGGGTCAGGCCATCGGCGGTATACTGGCCACCGGGCTGACCAGGGATCGCCATCGGTGATACGCCGTCCGCGGTCAGGGCGTAACGTTTGTAGGCTTCGCCGGCGTCGGTAAAGGCAAGGCGTTGGGTCAGGAAGGTCACGTCTGCCGGTTTGTCGATCAGCACTCGGGACTGTCCGATGGACTGATCCGACAGAATGATAACCGGGGTTTGCAGTGTTTCGGCGATGTGCACGGCCCATTGCGCGGTAAACAAGCAATCGGCAACGCTAAGCGGTGCCACGACCACGTGGTGCGCATCGCCGTGGAACCCGTAAACCGCGATGTTGAGATCGGATTGCTCGGACTTGGTGGCAATGCCGGTCGAAGGGCCAACCCGCATCACGTCCACAACGACAATCGGTGTTTCCGATGCAGCGGCAAGGCCCAGGCTTTCCATCATCAGAGACAGGCCCGGCCCGGACGTGGCGGTGATTGAAGGTCGACCGCCGAAAGAAGCGCCGATGATCATATTGATGGAAGCCAGTTCGTCCTCAGCCTGCACCAGAGCGCCGCCTGTCGAGGCCAGGGCTGGGGCAAGGTATTCAAGCACTTCAGTGGCCGGGGTGATCGGATAGGCCGCGGCAAACCTAACCCCGCCGCGCAGGGCGCCCAGGCCGACCGCTTCGTTCCCGGTGATCAGCCAGCGCTTGCCATCCTGACCGGAGGGAGAGGCCAGTGGATATGACTGACCAAAACCGGCCGCGGCTTTGATGCCGGCTTCGATGCACGCGCGACCGGTTTCAATTGCGTCCTCACCCTTGCTCGCAAGTTTGGTGGCGCCAACTTTCATGACGTCGTCGATGGACAGTCCGGCCAGCTGTGCAACGATCCCGACCGAAATCATGTTTTCGCGCCCGCCAGGAATGGACTTGGCAAGTTCGCCGAGCGGATGTTGCACGATAGTGCAGTCCGCCTCAATCAAGGCCTGTGGCGGATCGCCGGCGGCTGGATCGCAGATCACAAGTCCGCCAGCTGCGATGGGCATTGCTCCGATGAAGCGATCCGCGTTTTTCCAGTCGATTGCGACGAGGATGTCGAATTCTTTCGACATGCAGGCTGCGGGTTTGGTTGATAGCCGCACCAGTGCCGCGGCTTCACCACCCCGAATCTGTGGACCAACCGAGCGGTTGAGCAACCCGTACCAGCCAGATTTACCCGCTGCGGCCAGCAGAATTGATCCGGCAGTTATCGCGCCGGTTCCACCGCTGCCAACAATGGCAAATGAAACGTTTTTCGCTCGCTTTGGAGAGGCGTCCATATTGGTTCCGATCTGCTGTCCAGCGGGATTTTTAGTGCTTGCCCTTCCGCCGGGTGTTTTCTTGGTTGACCCTAAATAAGTAATCGAGTACCATTTTACGGTAATAAAGATTTCGAGCGCTGTCAATAAAGCTCTCAGGTCCGACTCGGGAGGATGTTAATGCCAACGCGCTGGATGATGGTGTCAGGTAAAAAGCCATTGGAAAAGGTGGAATTTGAAGCCGAAAGCCCGGACCCCGGCGATGTTGTGGTCGAGGTATCGGGTTGTGGTGTCTGCCATACAGATCTGGGGTTCTATTATGACGGAGTGCGCACCAACCAAGCTCTGCCCCTGACGTTGGGCCACGAGATCAGCGGTACTGTCACTCAGGTTGGCGAAGGTGCCGCAGACTGGCTCGGCAAGACTGTGATTGTGCCCGCGGTGATGCCGTGTGGCGAGTGTGATGCCTGCAAACGTGGCAAAGGGACGATCTGCCGGACGCAGAAAATGCCGGGCAATGACATTCAGGGCGGCTTTGCTAGTCATATTACGGTGCCAGCGCGTGGGCTTTGCCCGGTCGATATCGTCCGGCTCGCGGCGGTTGGGTTGTCATTGGCTGATGTGTCGGTGGTGGCGGATGCGCTGACCACGCCATACCAGGCGGCGGTGCAGGCGGGTGTATCGGATGGCGATCTGGTGATCGTCAATGGCACCGGCGGTGTCGGCGGCTATGCGGTTCAGGTTGCGGCAGCAATGGGTGCCACCGTAGTGGCGATCGACGTGGTGCCTGAGAAGCTGGAGGCGGTTCGTGAATATGGTGCCTCGCTGACCTTGGATGCGCGCGACTATGATGTGCGCGGCCTGAAGAAAAAAATTGCCGGGTTTGCCAAAGAAAATGGGCTCAAAACCTCGGAGTGGATCATCATGGAGTGCTCGGGCACTGCAGCCGGACAGGCGGCGGCCTTTGGCCTTCTGAACCACGGTGCCACCATGTGCGTGGTGGGCTTTACTATGGATAAGCTCGAAGTGAGGCTGTCAAACCTGATGGCCTTTCATGCCCGTCTGCTGGGCAACTGGGGCTGTCCGCCCGAACTTTACCCCGGCGCGCTGGAACTGGTGATGAGCGACAAGGTCAAGCTGGCCCCGTTCATCGAGCAGCGTCCGCTGGATGACATCAACGACGTATTCCAGGCCGTCCATGACGGTAAACTGGTCCGCCGACAAATCCTTGTGCCCGGAATGTGAAGGAGACACATAATGAACAACGCCAAATTTGATTTCGTTTCGCATGACCTGGTATCGGAGGCCACGCTTGCGGGCATCACCGACCAGGTGATCTTTGAAAAACGCCCGGCGAAACTGCCGGACGGAACTGTGGCCGAAGGGCTCTACAACGCCTGGATTATTCTCAACAATCCGTCGCAGTTCAACTCTTACACCACGGAGATGGTCAAATCGGTGATCCTGGCGTTCCGCGCTGCTTCCAACATGCGCGACGTCAATGCAGTGGTGTTTACGGCGGCGGGCGACAAGGCGTTCTGCACCGGCGGCAACACCAAGGAATACGCCGAATACTATGCGGGACGTCCGCATGAATACCGCCAATACATGCGCCTGTTCAACGACATGGTCTCGGCAATTTTAGGCTGCGACAAACCGGTGATCTGCCGTGTTAACGGAATGCGCATCGGTGGTGGTCAGGAAATCGGCATGGCCTGCGATTTCTCGATTGCGCAGGACATGGCGCGGTTCGGTCAGGCCGGCCCCAAGCACGGCTCTGCCGCGATCGGCGGCTCGACCGACTTCCTGCCGGTGATGATCGGCTGCGAACAAGCGATGAATTCCGGCGTGTTGTGTGAAAGTTTCACCGCGCAAAAGGCGCTGCGGCTTGGCATCCTGACCGACATTGTTCCAGGCTTGAAGGTCGAAGGAAAATATGTCGCCAACCCGCTGGTCGAAACCCGGATGGTGACCGATGAATTGGGCCGGTTGCTGCATGGCGAGATGAAGGCCGGAGAGGCGTTGGCCGAGGGTAAGGCGCTGATGAAAACCGGTGAAATGGACCTGAGCGCGCTTGACGCCAAGGTCGAGGAAATGTGCAGCAAGTTGCTGCTGACCTTCCCCGATTGCACCACCAAATCGGTTGAAGAGTTGCGCAAGCCCAAGCTTAACGCCTGGAACGCCAATAAGGAAAACTCGCGCGCCTGGCTGGGTGGCAACATGATGACCGAGGCCAATATGGGCTTCCGCGCCTTCAACGAAGGCAATCGTGAAGTGGGCCGGGAGGTTGACTTTGCCCAGTTGCGCAAGGAGCTGGCTGAGGGCGCAAAATGGACCCCTGAATATATCGACAGCATGATGCCAGGCGTTCGTAAATGAGCGAAGTGCTTGGCATAACCAAGGCGCTTGACGGCACGCTGCTACGGCTGCGACTGAACCGGCCAAAGGCGAATATCGTCGATGCCGAAATGATTGCCGCGCTTGATGCAGCATTCGCCGAGGCTGAGGACAACCACGATCTGGTCGCGGTTCTGGTCGAGGCCGAAGGTTCGCATTTCAGCTTTGGCGCTTCGGTCGAAGAACATCTGCCCGACAGCTGTGCCGAGATGCTCGGGTCGCTGCACGCTTTGGTGCGCCGGATGCTGGAATTTCCGCTGCCGGTTCTGGTGGCGGTGCGTGGCCAATGCCTGGGCGGCGGGCTGGAAGTGGCGATGGCGGGGCACATGATTTATGCCGCGCCTGATGCCAAACTTGGGCAGCCCGAGATGATGTTGGGGGTGTTTGCCCCGGCCGCGTCATGCCTGATGCCCGAACGTATGGATCGGGCGCTGGCCGAGGATCTGCTTTACTCCGGGCGTTCGATCAATGGAGAAGGCGCCGGCAAGGCGGGACTGGTCGATGTGGTCGATCCCGACCCCGAAGCTGCCGCAATCGCCTATGTCGAAGCCCATCTAAAACCGAAGAGCGCCAGCTCGCTGCGCATGGCCGTCAGGGCCGCGCGGGCCGAGTTTTGCCTCCGCATGAAGGCACGCCTGGACGAGGTCGAGGCGCTTTATCTCAACGAACTCATGTCAACCCGTGACGCGGTGGAGGGCCTTGAGGCTTTCCTCGCCAAACGTTCAGCCAAGTGGGAAAACAGATGACGGAAAAGACCGTATCCGAAATCGTTGCGCGCTGCGAGGCGCTGTACGAAGATCTCAACTTTACTGCCGCACGCGAGTGGAAAGAGGCAGAGCCTGGCCGCAAGGTTATTGGCTATTTGCCGGTCTACGTGCCGCGCGAACTGATCCACGCAGCTGGTATGTTACCGCTGGGGATCATGGGCGGTGGAGATAACCTCGAAGTCATTCATGGCGACGCCTACTATCAAAGCTATATCTGCCGCATCCCGCGCTCGACCATCGAACTGGGTGTGTCGGGGCGCGTTGATTTTGTCGACGGCATGTTGTTTCCGTCCATCTGCGATGTGATCCGCAACTTGTCAGGCATGTGGAAAATGCTGTTTCCGGATGTCTATTCCAAGTATTTCGACGTACCTCAGACCTATAAGGACGAAATCGGCGGGGTGTTTTATACCGGTGAAATGCGCGAATTGCTGAGCGATCTAGAAAAGATGGCCGGGCGTAAAATAACCGATGACGACATTCGTCACTCCATCAAGGTTTACAACGAAAATCGCCGCCTGGTGAACGAGCTTTACACCTTCCGCTCAGAAAAACCCTGGCAGGCCCCGGCGTCTGAAGCTTATCTGGTTATCCGCGCGGGTCTGGTATTGCCGGTTGAAGAGCACTCAAAGCTGTTGCGCCAGTACATTGATGCGGCCATGGCTGAAGAACGCCCGATCAAGGATAATTCCAAGGTGGTTGTGACCGGCATGTTCTGTGAACAGCCTCCACTTAACCTGATCAAATCACTGGAACTTTCGGGTTGTTACGTGGTTGACGATGATTTCATGCTGGTCAGTCGCTGGCTAATCGGGGATGTCCCGACTGACGGGGATCCGGTCCATAACCTTAGCCAGGCATTCCTGCATCATTCGATGTCAACCGCAGCCAAATACGAACCTGACGAAAAGGAAAAGGGACAATTCCTGGTTCGAACCGTTAAAAACACCGGTGCAGAAGGGGTAATTTTCGCTGCCACCAGTTTCTGTGATCCGGCACTGTTGGATCGCCCGATGCTGCAAAACATTCTGTCGGACGCGAACATCCCCTACATCGCTTTCAAATACGCCGAAAACTCTGGCCAGATGCAGCCGATCCGGGAACAGGCCGGAACATTCGTTGATTCAATCAAACTATGGAGCGCCGCATGAGACCTTCAGTCGTAAAAGCCAAGCCCGCAGATGCTCTAAAAGACGCGTCGATGATCAAGCAGAAGGAAATGATGGCGAATCACTACAATCGCCTGACCAGCTCGCAGGAAAACGGTGAAAAGGTCGCTTCGACCTTTGTGCCGGGCAATCTCAACGAACTGATCATGTGTTTTGATCTGGTCAACAACCTGCCCGAAGTGAACGCCATCCAAAGCGGCCTGCGTAAGCAATCAGGTGCATATATCATGGAGGCCGAACGTTCTGGCCATTCCGAGGATGTTTGCACCTACGTCAAATCCGATCTCGGCATGATGATGAAGGGCAACATCGGCCCGAACGGTAAGGAACTGCCCAAGCCCGATGTGCTGCTTTTGTCCTACACCGGCTGTTTCACCTTTCTGAAGTGGTTCGAACTGCTGCGCGAGCAATACAAATGCCCGACGATTTTCCTGCAGACGCCCTATATGGCGGACGGCAAGGTCACGCCCAACATGATCCAGTATATGGTCAAGCAGCTGAAAGAGGACGTAATCCCGACCCTGGAAGAGGTCAGCGGCGTCAAATTCGACATCGACCGGCTGCGCGAATACTTGGGTAAGTCGGCTAAGGCCGAGGATGATCTGGTCTACATCCTGCAAAGCGGTAAGAACAAGCCCTCTCCGATCGACGCCTATTTTGGCGGCATCTACTATATCGGCCCGATTTTCGGCGCTTTCCGCGGCACCGATGACGCCATCGACTATTACCGCTTCTTACGGGAAGAGGTCGACCAGCGTATGCTCAAGGGTCTCGGGCCGGTCACACCGGACGGGCCGATGGGTGAGGAAAAATACCGCCTCGTGGTAGAAGGGCCGCCGAACTACACCTCGTTCCGCCAGTTCTGGAAGATGTTCTACGAAGAAGGCGCAACCGTGGTGGCTTCAAGCTATACCAAGGTTGGCGGCACCTATGATTACGGCTTCCGCCACGATCCCGACCGGCCGCTGGAAACCCTGGCTGAGTATTGCCTTGGGGTCTACACCAACCGCAGCCTGCCGATGCGCATTGACATGCTGACCGACTACATCAACGAATACGAGGCTGACGGCTTGCTGATCAACTCCATCAAAAGCTGCAACAGCTTCTCGGCCGGCCAGCTCTTGATCATGCGCGAAGTTGAGAAACGCACCGGCAAGCCGGCTGCATTTATCGAAACCGACCTCGTCGACCCACGCTACTTTTCGGCCGCCAACGTCAAGAACCGGCTCGAGAGCTATTTCCAGATGGTCGAACAGAAGCGCAGCGGGAAAGGGGTGGCAGCATGAGAACATTTGTAGGTATCGACCTCGGCTCTACAACCACTAAAGCGGTGCTGATGGACGAGCAGGAGCAGGTTCTTGGGCGCGGTATCACCAACTCGCGCTCCAACTATGAAACCGCCTGTAGCGTGGCGACGGAGGAAGCCAAAATCGATGCTCGATTCACCTTGTTTCGCCGCGAATTCGGTGGTGAGGGGTCGTTAAGCGGTGAGGTCGAAGAGTTTTTGACCAAGCTGGAAAGCTCTTTCCGCCTTGAGCAGTTTCTGCAACAACTGGCGGATCTTGAAGAAACCTGTACACGGCTGGTTCGCGGAGAGCGTTTTGAAAAAATCGGCGAAGGGGTGAAGTCGACCCTGGCCGAGGTGTTCCGCCGTCTGCGCAAGGAGGCTCCGGCCATGTACGCGCCGGGTGCAGAGCGCAAATCGGACTTTTTTCGCGACATTGCCGGTTCACGCTATCTGGCCGTGGCAGAAGAGGTTGGGCGCGAGGCCGACATACCCTATGACATTCTGCTCAACATCTACGACAAGTCGATCATTGCGGTGGAAAACCGCCCGCCCTCGGGCAGCTTGAACGAAAAGTTCCGCAAGGCGCTGGAACGGGTAGCGAAAGAAGATGCGGACGTCACAGCCGAGCTTGGCAAGAAAGCCGAACATGCGCTTGGGATCGAGTTGGAGGAAACCTACCTCGTTGGAACCGGCTATGGCCGCGTGACGCTGCCGTTTTCCAAAGAACACATTCGATCAGAAATCCTCTGCCACGGGTTAGGGGCGCATATGATGTATCCCAAAACACGAACCGTGTTGGACATCGGCGGCCAGGATACCAAGGGCATCCAGGTCGACCCGAGCGGGATCGTCGAGAACTTTCAGATGAATGACCGGTGCGCTGCCGGTTGCGGCCGCTATCTTGGTTATATCGCGGACGAGATGAACATGGGATTGCACGAACTCGGCCCTCTGGCCATGAAATCGGGCAAACCCGCGCGTATCAACTCGACCTGTACTGTGTTTGCGGGCGCTGAGCTTCGTGACCGCCTGGCCCTGGGTGAAAAACGTGAGGATATTCTGGCTGGTCTGCACCGTGCTATTATCCTGCGTGCAGTTTCGATCCTGTCCCGCTCCGGCGGGGTAGCCGATCAGATGACCTTTACCGGCGGGGTGGCCAAAAACGAAGCCGCTGTGCGCGAACTGAAAAAACTGATCCTGGAAAACTACGGTGACGTGACAATCAACATCAATCCGGACTCGATTTACACCGGTGCACTGGGCGGAGCCGAATTCGCCCGCCGCGCCGCCGAGGGCCGCACGGAAGGAATGGAAGCATGATGCTGACTGCTGGAATTGACGTCGGAACCGGCGTGGTCAAAGTGGTGGTTTTCCGGGTGGAGAACGGCAAAGAGGAATGGCTGTCACGCTGCAGCTTGAGAATTCGCCAGCGCGACCCGATGCAACTGTCCCGAGAAGCCTTCGATCAGGCCCTGGAAGACGCAGGCGTTCAGGAAAGCGAGCTCGACTATGTCGCGACCACGGGCGAGGGAGAGGCCATCCCGTTTCATACCGGCCACTTCTACTCGATGACCAGCCACGCGCGCGGCGCTCGGTTTCTCGACCCCAAAACCGTCGCCATCCTCGATTGCGGTGCGTTGCATGGCCGCGCCATGATCACCGACGAAAAGGGCAAGGTCACCAACTACAAAATGACCAGCCAATGCGCCTCGGGGTCGGGCCAGTTTCTTGAGAACATCGCTCGTTATCTGGGCATCGCACAGGACGAAATAGGCAACCTGTCGATGCAGGCCGATGAACCGGAAGAAGTTTCGTCGATCTGCGCGGTGTTGGCCGAGACCGATGTGATCAACATGGTTTCAAGGGGGATTACTGCACCGAACATCCTCAAGGGAATTCATCTGTCAATGGCAAGCCGATTGGCGCGACTGCTGAAATCCATAGGGGTCCGGAGCGATCTGATCATGATGACCGGCGGGCTGGCGCTTGACGAGGGACTTTGCGAAGCCATGCGTGAACAACTGGCCAAGATGAAAGGTGTCGACGCCGAAGTCGTAAACCACCCCGATTCGATATATGCCGGTGCCATTGGTGCAGCGCTATGGGGCGCATTCCGCTTCGAAAAACTTGCATCCAGTGGACAAATGCTCAAAGCATCCTGAAGACCAAGAATTAGGAGAATAAAATGGCGCTAATGATTGTTGACCCTTGCACCGCCTGTGACGCTTGCGAACCCGTCTGTCCGAACGAGGCGATAAAAGAGGGTGATCCCTATTACATTATCGACCCGATGAAATGCACGGAATGCGTCGGTGAAGAGGACGAACCCCAGTGCAAGCTGGTCTGCCCTGAGGCCTGCATTGTGCCCAATCCGGACTGGGAAGAAACCGAAGACGAGTTGCAAGCAAAATACGACGCTTTGCAGTAGTCACTCCTTAGAGCGGTTTTCGTTAAACCTGAATCAGGTTTGGCGAAAACCGTCCCGACAAGACATTGATGTTGCTGCGTTTACCGAAAACCTGATGTCTCAGGTTTTTTGCGAAACGCTTTAGGGGTCGAATTCCCCGAATAATTGTCTGCCGGGAACGGTTTGTATCCCGGCATAACGTGATTTTGGTAAGTCTGACTGGTGGGTCAATTTGTCACCTGCGATCGGTGCAGGTGACTTTTCACAAAGACTTGCTGAGTGCGATCCGTTGAGCGTGGGAGAACCCGGCAGCGCTGAAATAGCCGATAAGGCTTGCATCATCCCAGTCCACCTCGGTGCGAACAGTCTCGACCTGCAATACATTCAGATTGATTAACAGCTTCGCCATCAGGGACTGGCCGATGCCCTGGTTCTGGAACCCGGGATCGACACCGATTGAATCAATAACGGCTTCCGCGCTGGTTCGCCCGAATTCACCGAATTCAACGCGCGCCATGACAAAGCCAACCGGGAATCCGTCTTGCTCTGCGACAAGCGAAACGCGAACTCCGCTCTGGTTCAGGTTTTCATCTTGCTTGCGAGTGTAATATTCGGTTCGCGCAACTCCCGAACTTTCAGCATCAATTGCAATGATTTTGGCAAGGTCGGTCTCTTTCATGGACCGCACCGGAACCCGCTCGTGCGACAGTGCATTTTCAGCGTCGCTGTCAGGAGAGCTATAGTCCAGTTCCTGAATGTCACCGGTGGGGTCTTCCTCAAGGGTTTGCGCCATTTCTCTGGTTGAGCGGGTCAGCACAATTGTAGGTGCCATCCGGAAACCAGAATGGGCAAAGAAGCTGAGCACCGGCCACTGGTCCCAGTTGATCTGGCTGGTCAGCGTGGTTACACCCTTGTTGCGCAGAACCCTTTCGACCTCATTCAGCAGTTTTTGGCCACAGCCCTGAAGTCCGTGATCGGGATCGACGCCGATGGCATCTAGCGCGGCGCTGGCTCCGGACTTGCCGAATTCGCCTTTAACCAACTTGGCAAAAGCAAAGCCCGCCAGAGCATCTTTTTCAAATACGCCAACAAAGACGTAGTCTTTCGGGTTCGCGATGGCGGCAGTAAGGCGTTTTTCGAAATACCCTCTGCGTGAGGACCCCGAGGTTGCCATGTCGATGGCGATGACCGCCTCCAGATCGTCAGGCGACAGAGGTTTCACCGTGGAATTGCCCAACATGTCAGACATTTTTGGCCTCGCTGTTGTTAATGTTTGTCGGCGTATGCGGTGGACAGTTCCATGTCGGTCTCCGCATCAAGCAAATCTTCCAGCGCCGGAAGTAGCGCCATTTCTTCCTTTTGGATATGAGCGAACATGCGCTCGATCAGCTCGGCCGCGGCATTGCGGAACTGGGTCCAGGATTCGTCTGTGAAACCGTTTTCCCGCGCATCACGCGCCATTGTCGCTACCGTTTCACCCAGCGGCAGAAGTGCACGGTGCTCTTCGCGCAGATGCTCTCCAATGCCGACATCACCCATGTCTTCCAGTCGGGTGAACAGCTCGTCTTCCTCGAAGGCAAAGTGCTTACTTACCTCCTCCTCAATTGCTCCTCCCGCATTCTTCAGTGTTTTCTGCACGACCAGATCGTTGGTATCCGGTGCTTTTTTGCGGGCCTTTGCAATGAGCTGGTCCAACGACTCGATCACAATAATTGTCGCCTGATGATCTTCGTGCAAAAGCTGGGCGGTGCGGCGTGAGAAGCTCATTTTCGTTGTGTATCCGGTCATTGAGTTTCAAATATCATATTTAAGTACTATAATACCTAAATAGAATTTACAAGGGGCTTCCGGCTGCCTTCCGTATGGCTGGAGTGCTTCAGGCTGGCTATTTCGGTCGCTTCAATTTCAGCACCACATTGACCGCGAAAACAGCAAAAGCGATGGCACCGATCAGGCCAAGGATTGCTCCGATTTGAAGGAGCAGCGTCAGATTGAGGAGGAGGCCCCCTACACAAGCAGCCAGGGCAGCGAAATGGCAAATTGCGTGAACCTTCAGAGGTCCCTCTGCGGTAAGCTCGGACAGGAGCGGTGGTAACCCGGATTTCCCGGCGGCGTGCATTGAGGCGAGAAAAGGCATGATCCGTTGCAAGACGCCAAGCAGAAAGGTCAGCAACCAGCCGACAAGAAGGATGAACCCGGTCAGGACAGGGGCGTTCGGAATGTCGGCTCCACCGGCCACCGCGCCTCCCAGCAGCAGACACAGGAAAAGAAACCCCCAGGAGGCGCGGATCAGAATGAATGGCAGTCCCAGCCTCTTGCGCATGCTGGAGTTGAGTGATTTGCGCATCAACCACAGGTAACACCCCGCCGCACCGAGCCCGGCGGCAAGCGCGATCCAGACCAACGGCATGTTGCCGAGCAAGATCCCACAGGAATGGCCTGCCAGAGCCATTGCTGTCAGGCTCAGTTGAGCCCACCCTGGTTTGTCGGGCAAGCTGCGTGACAGGACGAACATCGGGATCAGAACCAAGCTTAAGCCAAGCACCAGAAATCCCATAAACCCGAAACTGGCGAGCACCATGTGAACTACGGCCAGTGACAAATGATTGTTGAGAAACCCGGACTCGAGATCCCAGATCAGAAGAACACCAAGAGCCACGAAGGCGACGAGGGAAACCAAAGCCAGCCAGCCATGTGCTGACACTACCGGAAAGCTGCCAGCACGACGCAGGTTGTCAGCCGTCAGCACGGCAAAAACCGCTAGTCCGAAGCCTAGCAAAACAGCACCGGTTTTCATGGAGGTCAGTGCGCTTTCGGCCATGCCATAGGTCATAAGGGCCACGCCGGGCAGTATCAGCCAGAAGCTCAGGCGAGCGGGCCAATCCCGCGCCAGCGGCCTTCGGGTTACAACTGGTAGGAGCTGATAGCTCGCCCCGATGGCGGTCATTGCAAGAACGCCCAGTGTAGCAAGGTGTATCGCCGCCAAAGTCAGGCCTGGGCCGCCGCGAAATCTTGCAACTTCATCGGCGGCAAAAAACAGCACAGTCCATGCCAGCACGTGAAACAAAGAGGCTGAAAGAAAAAAGCGAAATGGGATTGAGGCAGGCAGCAGCCGGTCTTTTGCCCCACCCAGAAAACTGCCTGCAGAGTTCATTCCGTGGCCTTTAGGATCAACCGCACATAGTCGGTCTCGCGGACTGCATATTCGTAGTGCCAGCCGCGTTCTGCCAGTTCGGGAAGCAGATAGATCGGGTTGCGGTCTAGATATACCGTGACCGGTCCACGCTGACCGGGTTGCCCAATATGCCAAAGGACCGCTATCATCGGGTCGGGTGGTCCAAGACCACGCGTGTCTACATGAAGCCCGTCTTCAGCTAGCCAATGCGATCCGGGCGCCCCGTCGCTCACAGCAGCCCTTCGGCCAGACGCACCGTCAAGGCCGACACAGACAGTCGCCGATAGTGCGGTGCAATCGTTGTGGTGCGTTGCGGCGAGACTGCTTTTTGCACCTGTTTTTCAAGTGTGGCAAAGAAGGCATCGTTTGGTTCTTCGGCATTCAGATCACCTGGTAGTTCCACCAAAAGCGGTTTCGAATTGGTGCCGGTGACGGCCACGGTGAACTGGGCGGTACCATCGTCCAATTTATTACAGGCAACGGCCACGCCAGCCAGCGGAAAGTCGATCGACCCCCGCACCCGGATCTTCTCGTAGTCCGAGGTTGGTCCCGGCGGTGGAAGATGCGCCGCTACGACGATCTCGCAGGGCTCCAAATTGATATGTTCCGCGCCGTCCTCGTGATAGAAATCTGCCAAGGCGATACGCCGCACGCCGTTGGCGCCAGCTATCTCAATCTCGGCACCATGTACCATCAGCGCGGGCGCCATATCACCGCTGAACGCGGCCCGGCAACGGTTGCCTTTTGGTGCCACGTGGCAGATGTCGCCCCGGTTTTTCAGGCAGAAGCTATTGGATTTGCGCCACCAGTGACTCTGGTTGAAATAGACGCAGCGGGTATCAAGGCAAAGATTGCCGCCCAGTGTCGCAACTTCGCGGTGGCTTGGTCCGGCAACGCTTTGCGCCGCTTTGGCGACGGCAGGATAACCGTTGGCGACGGCCTCCATCCCCGCGATTTCGGCCAGCGTGACCCCGGCGCCGACGCGCAGTCCCTTGTTGGTTTCTTCAACTGTACTCAGAGCGGCAACACCGCTCAGATTGACCAGCGTTCCGGGGTCTGACAGCCCTTGGCGAAGCTGCACGACAAGGTCGGTTCCACCAGCGCAGAGAACGGCGCCCGGCGCGTCTTGCAATGCAGCGACAGCTTCGTCCACTGTGCTGGGTTCAATCAACTGAAATTGAGGCATGGCTTCGGTCATTTCGTTGCCTCCTTGCGGCGGTTGGCGCGGCGAAATTTGATAAGCGCGGCAAGCAACCGGTCCGGGGTGACAGGTAGGAAATTGACATCCATGCCGACGGCGTCCGCCACGGCATTGACCAGTGCGGGCGGAAAGCCCGACAACGCGCCTTCGCCCGCTTCCTTGGCCCCGAACGGACCAAGCGGGTCAATGCTTTCGACGATCTGCACTTCGATCGGGGGCGATTCCGCAATGGTCGGAAAGCGGTAATCCGTGAGGTTGGCATGCGCAGGCAAGCCATTAATGTAATGTGTTTCTTCACACAGGCCCTGACCCATGCCCATCCAGACCGATCCCTCGATTTGGCCTTCAACCGCCAGCGGATTGATCGCGTATCCGCAGTCCAGCGCCGCCCAGACCTTTTCGACAGTGACCTGGCCTGTGGCCTCGTCGACGCTTACTTCGACCGCCTGCGCTGCATAGGAAAACCCCATCGTTGAGCCGACCGCACCACCTCGATGCTTACCACCCTGCGCTTCGACCGGGGTTGAGAATGTGCCTTTGACGGTAATTGTTCCCTCCTTGGCAAGAGCCGCTATCGCCACGTCATGGAACGGAAGCTCAGATTGGGAACTGCCTTTGACAAAGAATGTCTCGGCTTCACACTCAACGTCTTGGGGTTCCACATCCAGCAGTTCGGCCGCTGCATTGATCAGTTTTTCGCGCAGTGCCTTGGCCGCCTCTATCGCGGCGTTGCCGACCATGAAGGTCACGCGGCTGGAATAGGAACCGTTGTCCTTGGGTGTGATGACGCTGTCGTTGGTCACGACGCGGATGCGACCCAGGTCGATACTCATCACCTCAGCCGCCGCCATAGCGACGATGGTTGTCGAGCCTTGCCCGATGTCTGATGCCCCGGTCAGAACCGTCACACTGCCATCGAAATCGAGCTTCATCGAGACTACGGCATGCGGCTCGCCGGTCCAGTGTACTGGTTTTGCCGCGCCGGAAACATAGTGCGAACAGGCCATTCCGAGGCCGCGACCCTTGCCGAGCTTTCCCTTGCGCTCTGCCCAGCCGCTGGCCTGTTCGACCTTGTCCAGACATTCACCCAACCCATAGGAATTCACCATCAATCCATTGCTGGTGAACAACGGGGCCTGCAGCAGGTTAGCACGACGCACCGCAAAGGGATCAAGTCCCAACTCACGCGCCATCCGGTCGAGCAGGCACTCAAATGAGTGGCGCACATCAACCGTGCCGTGCCCGCGCATCGCACCGCAAGGCGGGGTATTGGTGTAAACGCGGTAACCATCGTACTTGATGTTGGAAATGTCGTAGAGTCCTTGCAACAGCGCTCCGGCGTAAAGAATAGTCACAAGACCATAGCCCGCATAGCCGCCGCCGCTCATTACCACGTCGCATTCAACAGCGGTGATCTTGCCAGAACGGGTCAGGCCGATCTTGAGTCTCACCTGAGTGGCAGGACGACCCCGGTGGGTTAGGAAACTTTCCTCGCGGGTCAGCTGCATCATCACCTTGCCGCCGACCTTGCGGGCAAGAAGCGATGCGATGATTTCAAAGTTCAGTGTCTCAGTGCGGGCACCAAAACCTCCACCGACATAGGGTTTGACTACACGCACTCGTGAGCTGTCCATATCCAGGCAGCGCGCAAGCGTCAGGTGCACATAAAACGGTACCTGGGTGACAGAATGCAAAGTCAGCCTTTCGCGCTCCGGATCGTACTCAGCCAACGCTGCATGGGGTTCCATCTGGGCGTGATTGATCTCGGCACAGTCGAATGCTTCCTCGCGCACAAGATCGGCTTCGCCGAAACCATCAGCAACATTACCGAATGTGTGATGGACCTCGCGCTCCAGATTCCCGGGCTTGTTGTCGTGCAGAAGTGGCGCTTCTGGTGCTCGGGATTCGGCGGGCGTGTAGCAGGGGACAAGCTCTTCAATGTCGATATCAATCAATTCGAGTGCCCGCTCCGCGGTGTCCGCGTCAATCGCGACCACCGCTGCGACCGGTTCACCGCGATAGCGTATTTTGCCCCGCGCCATTGGATACTCGTTCATCGCAATCGGAATCACGCCGAATGTTTTGTCGCAATCCTGGCCGGTGATAACTGCCAGCACTCCGTCAAGCGCTTCTGCGCGTGAGGTGTCGATGCCCAGAATGTTGCCATGGCTGACAGGCGCACGCAGGATGCGGCCGACCGACGCGTCACGCGCGTTCAGGTCCGCCGTGTACTGAGCCTTGCCGGTTACTTTCTCGACGCCATCCACAAGCGGGACAGGGCGCCCGATGACGCTAGTTCTAGCATTCGCGTTCATTGCGTTGCCTCTGCTGCCGCGGCTTGTACGGATTTGATGATCTTCACATAACCGGTGCACCGGCAGAGGTTTCCGCCAAGCGCTGCCTTGATATCATTCACGTCCGGATCGGGGTTTTCGCGCAGCAATCCTTCGGCTGCGATAATCATTCCTGGGGTGCAGAAACCACATTGCGCACCGAGGTTTTCGTGGAATGCGCGCTGCAGCGCCGACAGCCGGCCGTTTTGGGCTTGACCTTCGATGGTCTCGATATCAGCGCCGCCGCATTTGGCTGTCAACGTGATGCACGACAAGCGCGGGCGCCCGTCTACCAGCACCGTGCATGCTCCGCATTCACCACCGTCACAGCCTTTCTTGGCCCCGGTGAGCGCCTGCCTGTCCCGCAGGAAATCGATCAGAAGAAGGTTGTCCGGAATGACATCCTCGACGGTGCGACCGTTGATTTTCAGGCTA
Source organism: Paracoccaceae bacterium (assembly GCA_024227475.1). Lineage (GTDB taxonomy): Bacteria > Pseudomonadota > Alphaproteobacteria > Rhodobacterales > Rhodobacteraceae > Amylibacter. The sequence goes on from JAAEUI010000570.1 coordinate 40,379, forward strand.
ACGATTCGCTTCATTTAGCGACCTTTCGGCTATTTTGGGTTTGCAAAGCAATAAATTGGTACCATTATACTTAAAAAGAGAATAGGGTATAGATAATTCTTTACGGAGAGGGAAACGTGAAGGCGTTTTTGGCCATAATTGCCAGACAAAGAGCGACAGGATCATTGCAGGTCTGGCGCTGTCTGGTTCTAATGATCGCTATCAGTAACGGCTGTCGCACTATTGAGTTTGCAGTGAAATCATCGAGGAGCCTACATGCCTGATACCGTGGAAGAACAGTCATTGGACAATGCACTGAGCATCCGCAGAGCAACGACGGACCATCTGAAACATGTAACCGACCTCGACGCTCGGATCACTGGTAAGTCCAAACCCGAATATTGGCAGGACATATTTGAGCGCTACGCCTCGCGGCGGGTTGATCAGCGCTTTTTTCTGGTAGCTGAACCAGGAGATGGAACCGCTGACACCGGCATTCTGGGCCTGATCGCAGGAGAGGTGCGCGGCTGGGAGTTCGGATCGGAACCCTGTGGCTGGATTTTTGCGGTGTCCGTTGATCCAGACTACCGCCAACAGGGGATCGGCGAAGCGCTTTTCGAAGCGATGGTCGACGAATTCCGCAAAGCTGGGATACCCAAGGTGCGGACGATGGTCCGGCGCCAAAACCCGCTGCATATGTCTTTCTTTCGCAGCGAAGGTATGGTGGCGGGCCCATATATCCAGCTTGAGATGAATCTTGAAGAAGGGTAAGGCGGCCCGTATTCCGCCTGAAGGATGAGGAACTATCGTGCAAAAATCTAGTCGCCTTGCCATCTACGCATTAATCGAACTGGCATCGAACCCGGATCGCCAAATATCGGCCGCCGAAATCGGTGCGAAATACCGCGTGTCGGCCCACCATCTGGCTAAAGTGCTGTTGACCCTTGGGCGCGCAGGGCTTGTGCAGTCAATCCGTGGCGTGGGCGGGGGCTATACCTTCACCGGAAACGCGAAACGCCTGACTCTACTCGAGATCATCAGCCTGTTTGAAGACACTTCAACGAAATGTAAACTGTCTGATCCTTCAAAAGCGACAAACGAAGAATGGGTTTTGTTTGATGTTTCCAAAGAGATAAACGACATAACAATGTCGACCTACAGTTCGATCTCAATTGCGACTCTGCTAAAACAGGTAGAACGCCGCAAGAACTCCAAGACTAGCAAGAAAGACATGGCACCAGCGCAGTTCTGATCCCATGCTTCCCGTCGTGCATGGAGCAACCTGTCCGGGGCGAACGTAAATTCAGTGGACTTTGTGTCCCTAATAGTGTGGCTAGAGCGTATCTCGTCAGATTAGATTCACAAAGCAACCAAGATACGGAGCAGCATCAGCTACTTAGCTCGGCGTTTCGCAAGTGCCTTCTCTGGTGTTTGGCCTTCCGCTAAAGAGCCAACACTCGCCGACACCGTCGTCACAGAAAACAAAAGCCCGACCTTGGCTAAGGCCCCCAACCTTAGGTCCGATAGCTAACACGAAAACGCCATTCTTGTTGTCGCTATTGGTGACGTATCCCCCTGCAATCAGGTCTAGGCTTTGCCAACAACAAGCGGAGAAAACAGGAAACGAACGCATGAAGATAACGGCTGTACGCACCTTCATCGTGCCTGCTCAGATAACCAGTGACGAATGGTGCCGGGGCAAGGCCTGGATATTGACCAAGGTTGAAACCGATGCTGGCATCACCGGCTGGGGTGAAGCCTATGCGCTGCATGATCGAGAGCGCAGCACTGCGATGCTGGTTGATGAACTGGCCCGCTATGTTGAAGGAATGGACCCATTTCGGATCAAGTATTTCACTACGGTGGCTTATCAGCATTTCTCTGAATTTCAGGGTGGAATTGACTTCTTTGCCGCTGTCAGCGGCATTGAAATTGCCCTTTGGGATATTGTCGGCAAGGCCCTTGGTGTGCCGGTCCACAAACTGATTGGCGGGCCTTGTCGTGACCGGATCAGCGTCTATGCGAATTGCTGGAGCGACAGGGCGCGCTCGGCTGACGAACTGGCGAGCTACGCAGCGAGCCAGGTGGCGCTCGGCTTCAAAAAGGTCAAGATCTATCCGTTCCTGTACAGCGATAATGTTGACCAGGGTATCACCCGGCTTGAGGCCGTTCGGGAGGCCCTGGGTGGCGGCATTGATATTCTGGTCGACGCCTGGCGCGTGGCTGATATTGCCAGTATCGACAAAATGTCAGACGCCCTGCGCCGATGCGGCGTTCAGTGGTTCGAAGATCCGATTGCACCGGACAATATCGAATTGCTCGCGGAGATCAGGCAGATTACGCGTTTGCCCATCGTGACCGGAGAATCGCTTTGCGCGAAAAGGGAATTCAAGCCGGTACTGGAAAGCCATGCAGCCGACGTCCTCAACCCGGACATTACCTGCTGTGGCATTCTTGAAATCAAAGAAATCGCCGCAATGGCCGAGCCCTATGGCGCTGGGGTGGCTATCCACAATTACAACACAATGGCCGTCGGTCTGGCCGCCAGTCTACAGGTCGCCTCCGTCATGCCGAATTTCTTGTGCGTTGAGTTTTTCAACCGTTTTGTCGAGCCTTCAAAGCTGTTTTCCAGCCATTCCTACACGCTTGGGGATGATGGTTGCATTGCACTGGGTCATGAGCCCGGTCTGGGGGTTTCCATCGATGAAATGGCGTTGCAGAGTTTTGAGTTTGAACCTGGCCCGGCCCGACAGTGGCCGCCCGAGATCTGAGAAGCACAGTATTGAAGCCCTGTTTTCCGGCGGCCCGTGATTGCTGGGAATTTGACGGGCCCGCTTCGCGCTGTACCCGTCATCTGATGTTTTCGGGTAGGTTTTTCATTCACCGGCCTCAGCCCGCGCCAGCAACCTTGCCCATGTGTCGTCGACCTCTTCCTGAAGCTCTCTGCGGTCTTCGTCGCTCAGGTGGTTGTAGCGTTTCTGTTCGCCAAGATAATCGTCGATACGGCGGGTCTTCTGATCCACAGTCAGCGAGTACTTCACCCCGCCCTCAACCTCGATCAACGGAAACACCCCGGCCTCAACACCCAGCCGCGCGGTTTTGACTGCAGCATTTTCAGCTACACCCCACCCGGGCAGGCACGGGATCAGAACAAAGATAACCTTGGTGCCCCGGATCGATTTGGCCTTTTTCACTTTGGCCGCCATATCGCTCAGATGCGAGGGGCTGGTCGTGGCGATATATGGGATGCGGTGCGCGGCCAGGATCTCGATCATGTTCTTCTTGCGGGTGGGCTTGCCAAGGGGGGTGCTGCCGGTCGCGGCCTTGTGCGGCGTTGAAGAGCTCTTCTGACCGCCGGTATTCATATAGCCTTCGTTGTCAAAACAGATGTAAAGAATGTCCTCGTTGCGCTCGGCCGCTGACGAAAGGGACTGCAGGCCGATATCATAGGTGCCGCCGTCACCCGCGAGGCACAGAACCGTCGTATCGTCCCTTCCTTGCGCCCGGAGCGCGCGCTTGACCCCGCTGGCAAACGCACCCGCCGATTCTAGTGTTCCGTGAATAAAACTGGTTTTTGTTGAACTCATCGGGTAGCCGCCAAGTATGACGGCGGTGCAGGACGGCACGATCACTCCCACGGTGTCTTCGCCGACTGCGTTCAGGATCACCCGCATCGAAATTGCCTCGGCGCAACCCGCGCAGGCAACATGTCCCGAACAGAACCGGCCCTCATCGCGGTAATCAATCTTTTCCATGGTCTCACTCCACCCAGATCGGTTGTGCTGAGGGGGCCGCATTACGGTACTCTGCCGCCAGCTTTTCAATGGTTTCGACTGGTACGTTGACACCGCCGACACCAGCCAGCATGCCATGCAGCCGCGGCGGAGTCTCGATGCCGAAAAGCACCGCCTTCAGTTCCTGGTGCAACACCCCGCCTGTCCCCGGCGAGTAGTTGCGATCAAGCACGATGGCGCAGGGAACACCTGCCAGCGCTTCGCGCAGGGCCTCAGCAGGAAGTGGCCGGAACAACCGCACTTTCAGCAAACCTGCAGCAATGCCGTTTTCGCGCAGCCGGTCAACCGCCTCGCGGGCGTTTCCGCACATGCTGCCCATCGTGACAAAGACAACTTCGGCATCCTCGCACCGATAAAGTTCAAGTGGCGCGGCGGGCCGACCTGTTAGCTTGGCCCAATCGCCTCCGGCCGCTGCTGTCAACCTTTCGACGCCTTGCATGGCAACGTCCATGTCCTGCCGGGTCAGGTTCCACCCGGCCTGATCGAGCGGTGCACCCAGCGAACGCCCAGAGTCGTCCCCCAACTGGAATTCGCGCGGTATGCGCGGCAGAAAACCATCGACCACCTCGGCGCTTGGCAGGTTGACCGGCTCAATCGAGTGGGACACATAGAAAGCGTCGTGGTTGATCATGACCGGCAGGTTGGCGGCCTCGGAGATGCGAAACGCCTGGATCACCGTATCAAGCGACTCCTGCGGATTTTCGGAGTAGAACTGAATCCAGCCAGTATCGCGCTGAGACAGACTGTCGATCTGATCAGGCCAGAATCCCCAAGGCGCCCCAGGCGTTCGGTTGACGTTGAACAGAACCATCGGGGTGCGGGCACCTGAAGCGTAATGCAGCAGCTCGTGCATCAATAGCAACCCCTGCGAGGAGGTGGCCGTGAACACTCGTGCTCCGGTGGCCGAGGCCGCGATGGCCGCGGCCATCGCCGAGTGTTCGGATTCAGGGGTCAGCAGTTCGGCATCGAATTCATTTTTGCTTTGGAAATCTATCAGCTTCTCAAGGATCGGGGTTTGTGGTGTGATCGGGTAAAGCGGCGCCACATCTGGTTTGGCCAAACGCACACCCCAGGCAACCGCATGGTTACCGTTCAGGAGGTGCAGGTTTTCGTTGAACGCGGGGGCATTCATGGTGCTTTCTCCTCCTGCATGTGAATGGACCCGGTTGGGCATTCTGCCACGCATAACCCGCATCCCTTGCAATAGTCCGCATTTACGGAATAACCGCCATCGAGTCTGGTGATCGCCATGTCCGGGCAATAATAATAGCAATTGTCGCAATAGATGCACGTGCCGCAGCTGAAACACCGTGAAGCTTCGGAGTGTGCCTTGTCTGCAGACAGCGGCTGTTGCACCTGGTCAAAACCGGCAAGCCGCTCTTTCACATCCCTGGAACGTTGTCTGGTGCGGTTATGTTTGTCCTGATAGGTGGTGTTTATCCGTTCATACGGAACCTGCGCCGGGTCGTCTGCGCCTGGCAGCGCGATGTCGGGCGCAAGTGAGGCGGCAATCGCCTGTGCGGCCTCCTTGCCCATACCTACTGCTTGCGTGACGAAGCGGCTCATGCTGGCCACGTCGCCCCCGGCAAACAGGCCGGGCGCACTTGTTTGCCAGTCGGTTCCGGTGCCAATCACAGATCCCTGCTGGTCGAACATCCCGCTCCACCGATCAATATCCGCATCCTGACCGACGGCCGGGATGATGGTATCAACCAAAAGCTCGAACCCGCTGCCCTCCAGGGGGGTCACGCTGAATTCGCCCGGGTTCTTTCCGGTCTCGAAATCCACATGCACGCACTGCAGTTTCACGCCAGTACCATCGGTTTCGGCTGATTGCAGCATGGCGCCGCAGACAAATTTGACACCTTCCTCGATGGCTTCTTCGACTTCGACTTGTTGTGCTGGCAGTTGGCCTTCCGGCTCCAGGGTCAGAACCGTCACTTCGCGTCCGTGTCGGCGCGCCGAGCGGGCAACGTCCATCGCGGCACTGCCTCCGCCAATCACGAGAATATGTGCACCTGCCTGATCGGACTGTTCGTCTGCCGGGGCCGCCAGAAACTCCGCACTGTCGATCACCCAGGGGCGGCTGTAGTCCAGCGCCGGGAGGCGCTTGGGCAGGCTCGCACCGGTCGCCAGAAAAACCGCGTCATGGCTGCCGCGCAATGCAGTCAGGGCAGCATTGTCCGTCACCTCAGCCCCGAGATGCAGGTCGATACCCAAGGCAACAATGCGGTCGACCTCGCCATCCAGCACCGCAGGTTCAAGCCGATAGGACGGGATGCCAAAGCGCATCAGCCCTCCCAACTCGTCCCGGGTTTCGTACAGAGATACCGCGAACCCGTGGCGGCGCAGCTGGTAGGCGGCTGACAGACCGGCAGGGCCGCCACCGATCACAGCCACAGACTGATCGCGCTCGATGGAGGCAGAAGGGAACTGCCAGCCCTCAGCTAGTGCCGCGTCGCCGACGAACCGCTCAAGGCTGCAGATGCCAACAGTTTCATCCAGATCCTGCCGGTTGCAGGCGGTTTCGCACGGGTGGTGGCAGATGCGTCCGGCGATGGCCGGGAACGGATTGTTGTCAACAAGTGTGACCCATGCACCCTGGAGATCACCGTCTTTCACCTGCTTGATCCATTCGGCAATACGGCCATTGACTGGGCAGGCGCCAAGGCAAGGCGACGGCTGGTTTTGGTAGTTCGGCAGCGCACTGCGCCAAGTGCCGGTCATCCGGCCTTCGGTGGTCAGGTGGGTCCAAAGTGGTGATATTTGTTCGTTCACTTATCCTACCCCCTCAGAAGCCTGCGTCAGCAGGCCAAAGGCCTCGCGGCAGGCGGCTACATTTTCTTGTTTCTTCACTGGTGCGGTTGCTTCGATAATCTGACACATAGTGTCCAGGTCGGGTTTGCCAAGGCACGCGGCAAACGCCCCCAGAAGTGCTGAATTCACGACCTTGCCCATGTTGTTTCGCCGGGCGACGGCTTTGCCGTCTACCGGAATAATCCGGCGGTTTCCAAGCCCGCCCAGAGCTTCGGATGGCCGGGCCGAATTGACCACAACCAAAGCATCGTCTTTGCCCTGCCGCAAAAAGGTTTCATCCAGCAGGCTGTCGTCAAAACACAGGAGCGCGCTTGCCTGCGTGATATTGCAGCGCTGCCGGATCGGCCGGGTGGCAACCCTGAGGGACGACGTTACAGGTGTGCCACGACGCGCGCCGCCATAGGTGGAAAAGGTCTGCACGAAGTAGCCTTTGGCAAACAGCGCCTGAGCCAGTTGGTTGCCTGCGGTCTGGGCTCCCTGGCCCCCACGGCCGAGGATCACTATTTCGAGCATGTCCATCTCCGGTTGTTGCAAAGGTTGCACGGGACAATCAATTCCGCAGCTTGAAGCGCTGGATTTTGCCGGTTGCGGTTTTGGGCAGTTCATCGACCACTTTAACCCAGCGCGGATATTTCCACACCCCGATAAGGTCCTTGACGTGGTCTTTGAGGGTTTCGAAAATGTCGTCCGCGCCGTCGGTTGTATTCAAGATAACAAAGGCCTTCGGTTTGATAAGTTCGTCCTCGTCCTCATGGGCCACGACGGCAGCTTCGATCACGGATGGATGCGAGACGATGGCCTGTTCGACCTCGAAAGGTGACACCCAGCGGCCACCGACCTTGAACATATCGTCGGTACGACCGCAATAATGATAATACCCCTCGTCGTCGCGGATGTATTTGTCGCCGGTGTAGGTCCACTCACCAGCAAAAGTGGCGCGGGATTTGGCGCGCTGGTTCCAATAACCGTCGCCGGCCGATTCGCCCGAGACCAGAAGCTCGCCCAGTTCACCGTTTTCCACATCATTGCCGTCGTCATCAACAAGGCGCAGCTTATAACCGGGAAATTCGCGCCCTGACGTGCCATAGCGGATGTCATCGGGCCGGTTGGACAGGAAGACATGCAGCATTTCGGTCGATCCGATACCATCAAGCACGCTCACACCCATCCTCTCTTCCCAGCTTTGCCCGATGTCTTCGGGCAGGCCTTCGCCAGCAGAAATGCACAGCCGCAGCCGCTCCGAGCTGTTCTCTGGAACGCAGGAAGGATCTGCCAGCATCGCTGCATAAAGCGTGGGGACGCCAAAAAACAAAGTCGGACGGAACCGGTGGAAAACCTCCAGAACCGAAGTGGACGTCGGGCGATCCGGAAGCAGCACCGTGGTTGCACCGACGGACATTGGGATCGCCATGCCGGCGCCCAAACCATAGGCAAAGAAGAGCTTGGCAGCGCTGAAGCAGACGTCCTCGTGGCAGATACCCAGAATGTTCTTACCGTAGTTGTCGGCAACGTAAGCCGGACTGGTGTGGACGTGTCGAACACCCTTGGGCGCACCGGTCGAACCTGAAGAATAAAGCCAGAATGCTGTTTCGTCCGGGCTGGTCTGAGCGGTTTCAAAAGTATCGCCAGCTTCGCCCATCAACGTCTGCAGATCCAGGTGGTCTGTAATGTCACCACCTGAAACGATTACGTGCCGAAGGAAAGGAAGCTGGTCAAAGAGGGGCTGGACCACGCTCAAAAGGGGAGCCGACACAACCAGCGTGTCGGCGCGGCTGTCGTTCAGCATGTACAGGTATTGTTCGCCAGTCAGCAGCGTATTGAGGCAAACCGGTACGATCCCGGCCCGTATCGCGCCCCAAAACACACAAGGATAGTCGACCGTGTCGTGCATCAGCAGGGCGACGCGGGTCTCGCGGCGGACATCCAGTCCGCTCAGAACATTCGCCACTTTGTTGGTGGCGGTCTGAAGTTCCCCGTAGGTCAGAGTGCGAACCGGATCGACAAAAGCGCTCTTGTTCCCGTATCCCCGGGTGACATTACTGTCCACCAGCGCTTCCACCGCGTTGTAGACTTTTGCTGCCATCATGAAGATAGCCTCCCAAACCACTTTCATTTCAATAAAAGGTATTGTAGTACTAATATGCGTAATTTAGTTTTTGTGCAATCGGAGAATTGCCATTCAAGGCTTCCTGCTGCAAGCCCGGCTTTCAGGTCGGCGGCATGATCCTATGTCTGAAGAAGGGGTGTGACGGGTTGGGGAAACGTCTTTTGGAAGGAAAAGTGGCGCTTGTCACCGGGGCTGGACGGGGCATTGGCCGCGAGATAGCGCTGATGATGGCCGCCAACGGCGCGAAAATCATCGTCAATGACATCGGTGCCGAAAACGATGGCGATGCGCCCGCACACGGCGTGATTCGCGAGATAACCTCGACAGGGGGCGACGCCGCAGCCAACTGCGGGTCAGTGGCCGTATTTGATCAGACACGGGATATGGTGACGCAGGCGCTGGACGTCTTTGGCCGCCTTGATATCGTGGTCAACAACGCGGGAAACCTACGGGACAAGATATTCCACAAGATGACGGAGCAGGACTTTGACCAGGTGATCGCTGTTCACCTGAAGGGTTCATTTAACGTCAGTCGATGCGCAGCAGAGGTATTCCGCGACCAGAAATCCGGTTGTTTTGTACATATGACCTCTACGTCTGGGTTAATCGGCAACCTCGGCCAGGCCAACTATATGGCTGCCAAGCTGGGAATTGTCGGCCTGTCTAAATCTATAGCGCTGGACATGGCGCGCTACAATGTACGGTCGAACTGCATCTCTCCGTTTGCTTGGAGTCAGATGACCGAATCCATCCCGGCAACAACGCCCGAGGAAATGGCGCGCGTAGAAAGAATGCGCCAGATGACCCCGGATAAAATCGCTGTAGTTGCGACAGCACTGGCGGCCGATCAGGCGTGCGACGTGACCGGCCAGATTTTTACGGTGCGCAACAATGAGATTTTTCTGATGGGGCAGTCGCGCCCCCTGCGCGGAATGCAGCGCAGCGAGGGATGGACAGCAGAAACTGTTCTGGACCACGCATTTCCAGCGCTGCGGCCAAGCTTTTTCGGGCTGGACCGAACGTCGGACGTGTTTACATGGGATCCGGTGTGATGCCGGTGCTAATTTTCGGTAAAACGCCCTGTGGAGGCGCGTTTGGACGGAGTTCAAATTGGCGATATTTCGCGTATCGTGCAATGTGGAGGCAAACAATTGCCATCAACCAAGGTCAGGGGAGGAAAACATGACCATTCGTAATACTTTGATAGGCCTTGTCGGAGGCGCAGCCGTTGCACTTGCTGCATCCGGTGCGGCGTCAGCCGCCGAATTCAGTTTCAACCTGCAGAGTTTCCTGCCGGCACAAGCCACAATTCCCAGCAAAATCATTGATGTATGGGCGGATGAGGTTGAGGAGGCCTCGGGTGGCCGCATCGAGATCAAGCGTTTTGCTTCTATGCAGCTGGGCGGCAAGCCGCCTGAACTGCTCGACCAGGTGATTGATGGTGTTATTGACATCACTTGGAACGTAAACGGCTACACACCTGGCCGCTTCCCTTCAACAGAAGTGTTCGAGCTTCCGTTCCTGGTGACAGATGCACGCGCCGCATCGTCTGCATACTGGACAATGATGCAGGAACACATGGCTGGAACAGAGTTCAAAGACATGAAGGTTCTCGGTGTCTGGGTACACGGCCCCGGCGTGATCCACGCCAACAAAGAGGTTACAACACCCGAAGACTTCAACGGCATGAAAATTCGTGGCGCGTCGCGTCAGGTCAACGCGCTCTTGAAAGAGCTGGGCGCAACTCCGGTTGGGATGCCTGTTCCTGCAGTGCCTGAAGCTCTGTCCAAAGGTGTAATCGACGGAACAACCATTCCATGGGAAGTCACCAAGGCGTTGAAAGTGCCGGAACTGGTCGAAAACCACACCGAGTTTACCGGCCCGATGATGTACACCATTACCTTTGTTCTGGCGATGAACTGGGACAAGTACAACAGCCTCCCAGATGATCTCAAAGCGGTCATGGACGAAAACTCTGGCATCAAGTTCTCAGTGTTTGCAGGTGGTACGCAGCAAGATTACGATGCTCCAGGGCGTCAGCTTGCAGTAGACCGGGGCAATGCCATTGTCACGTTGGATGC